>CAYSDX010000054.1:0-8970 GCA_964429945.1 uncultured Spirochaetia bacterium
CCTAGTGTACTGCCTCATAAGTAAGTATAATCAACTGACTGCGGCCAATGCATCCCGAGCCCTCTTGACCTTCGCAAGTATCTCCTCCCCCTCCGCCTTCCACTTGTAGGGTTTCGGATCCTCGTTCCGTGCAGCAAGATAAATCTCTATTGATCTTATCAACTCTCTCACACTCTGAAAACTGCCCCTGCGAACCACATCCGCCGTCAACTCAGCGAAAAACCTCTCAACCATGTTCATCCACGAACTTGAAGTCGGAGTGAAATGCATGTGGAACCGAGGACGCCTCTTGAGCCATAGCTTGACTTTCTCATGCTTGTGCGTGCAGTAATTGTCCGCAATAAGGTGAATATCAAGATCCTTTGGAGTCTCCCTGTCTATCTGCTTCAGAAAACGTAACCACTCCACATGCGTGTGCTTCTTTTCCGTGCGACTGATCAGCTTCCCGTCAAGATAATTCAGAGCCGCAAACAAAGTTACCGTCCCGTGGCGTATGTAGTCATGGGTGCGGGTGCGTATATGACCTATTCCAAGAGGAAGACCGGGCTGCGTGCGCTCAAGTGCCTGACACTGGGTTTTCTCATCGCAGCAGAGCACAAGAGCTTTTTCCGGAGGATCAAGGTAAAGACCTATCACGTCCCAGAACTTCTCTTCAAAATTCGGATCGTTACTCAGCTTGAATGTTCGCTCAAGGTGCGGCTTGAGATCGTTTGCACTCCATATCCTCTGCACGCTTGCAGGGGATACGCCTCCAACTTCCGCCGCCACCTTCCGAGTGCTCGCAGCCGTGCTTCCTTTCGGCATCTTCCCCGCATGTTCAATCACCTGCGCTACTTTCTCGGGCGGTATGGAATGCTTGCGACCCCGTCCCTTCGCGTCGTAAAGACCGTCAAGCCCCTCACGGGCAAAGCGTTGAGACCACTTGTTCACCGTAGTTACGGTAACGTTCAGCTGCTCTGCAACTTCCATCTGTTTTTTCCCTTCTGAGCACAACAACACGATCTTTGCGCGCAGATAATCCCGCCTGGATGTTTTTGCGGCCTTAACTCGCTTTTGCAGTATGCATTGCTCCTCTGATGTCAGTTCAAGTGTCGCAACGGGCCTGCCCATGGTTTCCATCTCCAGAATTGTACTCTGGAAACAGAATAACACGAAATCTCCTTAGATTCTACTCATTTATGAGGCAGTACACTAGAGCATGTATCCATTTGATTTGCCTGAAATCAGGAAATCTGAGCTTGAGAATGTATGACGATTTCAAAATAGCCAAAACCGTTCTTGGCAAGCTCCATAAGGACATGGAGGTCATCAGCCGTCTGGCCAACCCATCCTACCTAAGCGTGATCAGGCAGATGCAACGCATCCATCGTCAGCAGTTGGAAATCAGTCGTACTGCCCTCGAAATGTCTGGAGCGGCAGCTTGGATGAAGGAGATCGCCAATACCCATCAACACTGGCATGATGTGATCAGGCGGGTCACCGAGACAAGCCCTATTCCCAAGAGCCTTGCAACTGTACATCAATCATGGCTTGAGCACATTAACCCCATTCAGCACGATTCCTTGCAGCTTTCACAGCTTCAAGCCTCCGCCAAGCTGGCCCTGTGCGATGTCTCTCTGCAGTTGGTCGCCACGGAACGGTTCATGGCGGGCATTGATTTTGAAGCTATGAGGAATCGTTTCCAAATCGAGAAGTCTTTTATCTCGGGGCTGCAGAGTTCGACAGCTCGGGCCGTGGCCTCGTATGGAAATTTGGCCGAGTCAATACGGGAAATCTCGGACATCACGCGCCTACCTGCCTTTGTTCTGCCTGGGGCCACTCGTGAAATCTATGCCACCAGCTTCGCGCTCGAGACCCTTCGTCCTTGGGATGAAAGGGATGAGGAAGAGGCCGAAACCGGAATTCAGCTTGTTGCCGAGGCGGAACTGGAAACATCGAACTGCATTGCTCTTCTGCAGCAGGTTGATCCGGGGCTCGCTCGGCCGTACATCGGTGCTCGAGAGGCTCTGGATGGCAATAATGCCGACCGGGCACGCCATATCCTGATCTCGCTCAGGGAGTTGTGGAACCATTTGCTCAGACGATTGGCCCCCGATAATCTCGTTGCCCCATGGATTCCGGGGGTTGCTAATCAAAAGGGCCTGTTACACGAGGGCAAACCAACCCGTCAAGCTAGAGTACTGTATGTCTGTCGGGAGATTGACAACGATCCGCTGACCGACTTCTTGGTGCACGACACTCGGGCGCTGGTGAAGCTCATCGAACTTTTCAACCGAGTCCACGAGTTGAAGACTAAACTGACCGACGAACAGCTCAGGGCCATTGTTCTCAAGACCGATTCATGGCTGATGTACATACTGCAAATCTCGGCGGAAGAATTTCACAAGTAAACAGGTCTGTTGAAATATTAAGGACTTCCGCCTTGTATGAGCCAAGCAGCGAAATCGACGAATTCCCGGCTTGGATAAACGGTGGGAAAGTTCATCATAAAATCATGAAAATCTCAAGCAAAAAGGCTTCGTGACCGCGCAAAAACCCTACACTCGTCTTTGTGTTCCATATTATGGTACAATATAATCAAGGGGAGGTATATTTTTCGACACAGAAAAAAGAGGGGAGATTATGAATGCCGGAAAACAGTATAAAACTGAGAACAAAAAAAAGACGCAGGTAATCGAGAGTTTGAACGACTTCATCGCAGTCTGTTCAGCCATCCGGACAGCAAGAAGTGGGACACAGCCGGTTTGCTTGCCCAGCCCTCGTTCCTCAAGCAGGTCAAAAGCCGCGGTGGCGCTCACACCGTGCCTGTGAAAGTATCTCCTGCCGTGTTTGAAGTGTAATGCCCAACGGGTCAGAAACCGCACTCGGGCAACCCCTTAAGGAGCAGTAGTTTTATGATTAGTGCCGGACAGATGAGGTCTCTTGGACAGACATGGAAAAAGCGTCTTAATCTCGTTGCTCGCACGACGCCTGAATTCTACGAGACTGCCGATGAAGCGGGGGATGCTCCTCATGCCGGCGCGATACGTACGGCGTTGCGTGATTTGGGTTTGTCGGCGGTTTTCTGTGTTCAGGATGTGCCTACCGTTGCCATTCTGTCAGTTGAGGAATATGATCGCAAAGTGGTAGCCGACCTCCATGCCGCTCTATGGAATCAAGGACTCGCAAGTCTTCTTCTCGTGATTTCCGGCCATACGGTGCGGGCGTTTTCCCTTGCCCGTATTCCGTATTCCGGCGACAATCAAGATTTCGATGAGAGGTGCCTGATCGAGAAATTCGATGCCGTAAGCGATGCTCTTGAGCTTAAAAACCTCATTTACGCGGTCGAGTCCGGTCGCCTGTGGGAAGAACATCCCGACCATTTTCGCTACAGTGAACGCATTGATCATGTTCTTCTCGGCAACCTGACCGAATCGCACAAGCGGCTTCGCGAAACGGGACTTGACTTTGATGAAGCTCAGGTCCTGCTTATTCAGGCCATGTTTATCGCTTATTTGGAAGATCGGGAAATTATCGGATTGAAATACTTTCAGAGTGCCTCGGGTGGCCTTGCCAACAGCTTTTCTGAGCTTCTGGAAACAGAGGAAGTCAGTCCGCTCAGCCGTCTTTTTATGAAGTTGCGGGAAGATTTCAACGGCGACCTGTTCGTCTCGCTGTGTTCGTTTGAAGTCGAGAACAGAAGCCCACGGCTTAAAGCCTCCCATCTGGAAATTTTGTCTCGGTTCCGTTCTGGGCGCGTGGAAATGCGCAGTCATTTCGACCAGAACCGGTTTTGGGGATATGACTTCAAATATATACCGGTCGAATTGATAAGCGCCGTCTACGACCGGTTTCTGGGCGAAGACCGACGCACTAGGGGTGCCTATTATACCCCCATGTTTCTCGCCGACACGGTGATTTCTCAGGTCTGGGACGTTCTGTCGCCTGCAACCAGAGACAAGGGGCATTTTCTTGACCCTGCCTGCGGTTCAGGCATCTTTCTCGTGCGTTTGTTTCAGCGTGTTTGCGGGCATTGGCGCGGGAAGCGAAAATCCCGGACGATCCGCTGGGACAACCTGCTTTCAATCCTCTCAAGGCTAAGGGGTGCGGATATAGACGGCGCCGCCGTCCGGGTATCGGTATTTTCGCTGTACGTAGCGCTTCTCGAAGAAGTGGACCCC
Organism: uncultured Spirochaetia bacterium; assembly: GCA_964429945.1. GTDB lineage: Bacteria > Desulfobacterota_D > UBA1144 > Nemesobacterales > Nemesobacteraceae > Nemesobacter. The sequence continues at coordinate 4,161 of CAYSDX010000054.1, forward strand.
CCAGACCTGCAGCGTCTCGTTGACCGAGGAAGGTTTTTGCCGAAACTCTGGGGGGAAACTATTCGCGCTCAGGATTTTTTCGCGGTCGGACCGGATGATATCAAGGCTGACGTTCTGATCGGCAATCCTCCCTGGTCGAGACACAAGGGGCAAAACCATCCCTCCGTCAAGTGGAGTTGGCGAGAAGACTTCCCCATGCCAATGAGACAAGAAGCCTGGGCGTTTGCTTGGAAGTCGCTTCAGCATTTGTGTGAAGGCGGAATCGTCGCATTTCTTCTGCCGGCCATGGGCTTTCTGCATAATCGCTCGCAAACGGCAGTCGCCGCGCGGAAGCGCTTTATGAGTGAAACCAGAATTGTCCGCATCATCAACTTCTGCGACCTGAGATGTCAGCTGTTCGAGAGTGCTATAAATCCCGTTGCGCTGATCATCTACGGACCACGTATTCATAACGCTGGGCCATATAAGTTTGATTACTGGGCACCCAAAGCGGACCCCAACTTGAAGACGAAGAGGCTGATTACGCTGAGCAGTGCCGACAAGTGCCGGATAAGTTCTAAAGCAGTCGAGGAAGAACCCGGCGTCTTCAAGCTTCGTTTATGGATGAATGACCTGGAGACGAAATTGTTTGGTTACCTTTCCAGGTTTCCCAAGATCAAAGACACCGGCTGGAAAGTCGGTCAAGGTTTCAAACCAGCCAGAGCAGAACGCCTTCCGGATGTCAACTACCGGCGAAAGCAAAGCGACATCGTAGCCGGTACACCGCATCTGCCGATTTCCGATTTCCGACCCCTTTTCCTCGCCAACGATCAATTGAGTCTTTGGAAGAACGGCATTGTCCACGTTGAGGGTTTTGAAGAGGGGTTCAAAGAAGGACCCAGAGTGTTGATCCCGCGTAGCGTATACGCTTCGCAAATGCGGAAAATGTGGCTGCGGGCGGCTTATGTTGAAGATCCTCTGACGTTTCAGGATATTATTTATTCTTTGGCCGTTCCCGTCGCTGAAAAACGCAGAGCGAAACTGCTGACGGCACTGCTCAACAGCAGGCTTGTCTCGTGGTTTGCCTTTCACTCCGCCGCTTCGTTCGGTTCGGAGCGGCCTGAAGTAAAGCAGTCGGAGTTGCTGAGATTTCCCTTCCCGTCGCCCGAAAACATGCCGGAACACGGGCGCTCACGGTCTGCCGAGGATGCATTGGTTTCCCTGATTGACCGAGAAATGGAGTCAGCTTCCAGCGATTTTCAGCTTCAGAATCAAAGGAACAGTGTTTTTGAAGACATAGATCATTACGTCTACGAATTTTTCTGCTTGTCGGACGAAGAGATAATCCTTGTCGAGGATACGGTGGAAAAGATTATTCCAGCCGTGCAGCCGCGCCAGAGCAACTTCCCGGATATCTGGAAGTCTTCAACCCGCGATGATCGTCAGACATACGCGGAGACTCTGGTCCGCAAAATGAATGAGTGGTTCGACGACGGCCTGACCGTCCGCGCCAGGCTTGAGGCGCGCAACGAAGACCTCTCGGTTCTGCGTCTTTCCCTTCATAAAAAACGGACGAATTCACAGTACGTCGAGAATGAAAGTTCTTCTTTGCAAACAGTGCTGTCAAGACTTTTCGGCGCCATGCCTCACCTTCCCGGCAACTTTCAGTTAATCCCCGACTTGCGGATTTTCATTGGCAGCGATCTCTACCTAGTCAAACCGTCCCAGAAGCGCTTCTGGATGAAATCCGTCGCGTTGTCGGATGCGCACTCCATCGCGCTTGATTTGCATGACGCGGTTTCATCCCGAAACGGCGGGGGACATTCGTGACGGCGTTTGGAAACCCTGCCGAATGGGCAGAAAAATTCAGATCGTTTGACATCCAGTTTCTGGAATGCGTGACGATCGTCTGGCCCGAGTGCCTTTCCCGTCTTCAAAACCAACCTCTTTAAGATAAAATCACGACTAACCTCGTAGACCTGTTAGGAAAGAACCCACTGGCGCGACGAATGTTCCACTGGATCGAATACCAGTACGAACCTTTCGGGCGGATGCCCGGGGGAGAAGCCTACAGCAAGGGGAAGGTAGACATAGCGGTGTTTCTGGACCGTGAACGCGAACGGTATCTTGCCTATGAGTGCAAGCGTCTCAATGTTAGGAGTAACGGAGGTACAAAATCGCTTGCCGCTCAATATGTCACGGAAGGGATGAACCGTTTCGTCACGGAGCAATATGCGGAGAATCTTCCGGTCGGATGCATGCTGGGTTACGTAATGAACGGAGAAGTGTCAGTTGCGCAATCGAAGATTTACGCGGCGATAAAAGACAAGAGAACCCTCATTGAGCTAACCAAGGGGCCCGTGGAAGAGAAATCATTAGGCGACGCAAAACGATTTTCCAGCCATCATATCCGTACCGGCAGCGGCACGGAAATAGAAATCCGGCATGCGCTTCTGCCATTCTCTTAAACATCGCTCAAAGTTGACGTAGTTAAGGCCACTTTTCAGATTGAGCAAACGGCACTTAAGCAAGAAGGATCCTATAAAAACAAATCACGCAGGTTTGAACAACAGCCTTTTTTATTCCCTACCTTGAGAAATGTGGGCTAACGACAACAACGATACAGGCATTTTGGAACTATCAGTTTTAAGCAGATTAAGAAAAAGGAATTGAATTCTTGCGATCAACTTATTTATTTGGAAATAATCGCATTTAACCGAGACCATAAAGCTTTCATAGGAAAAATCCCACTTTACATAATCCTTGAGCTCATACTCTTCGGCCAACTCATAAATCTTTTTCAAGTTTTCAGCAATTGCTAGATCAAATTCATTCACTTTTTGTGAAATTTTGGAAATTTCAAATTCCAGCACTGCTTTGTTTCTCTTCAAAACAGCTACGGATCTTTCGTCAAGGTAGTAAAGAGGATCTGACCAATTAAGAGAGTTCAACTTTTCCAGTTTCTTAATAAGCGAATTCCTGAGATCGTCCCTTTGTAGGATTTGATAATTGATTTCTCTGCAGTTTTTCCTTAGCGACGATTTGGTTTCAGCCAAGTCTATGAATCCCTCTATTCCATCTCTTTTTTTTGAGTTACGGGTCTTGTCCAAGAGCATATCGTTTCTTTTAATACTCCTAACAAGCGCAACAAGAAGAGCAAGGAATATTAGTGACAAGAATACGATTCTCAAAATTAATGGTATTGTTGCCACCATTGTCTCATATATTTTTAGCTCCATTTAGTTTTTTGTTTGTTTTTTTTTCGCAATGTATGTCCGACGCAGTTGACAAAGTATTTTCCCCGGTTTCTTTTTCTGACTTTTCTTCATAGGAATTTCATGGCGTTTAATCTCAGCAATCCATCCAATACTCTATCATCGGAAATGTTATTGGATCAAGTGCCGGAAAGCTCGTTGTAGACGGTTTATCCATAATTTCCGAGGTCAGGCCCTAAGAATTTTCCCCGGTGCCGAATTTTGCGGGTCAGCCCTTCGTTATAGAGCGAGAATGAACCGAAAGCTGATACGGAAGAGGCTGTAAACTTGTGGCGGAAGCAGAGCCGCAAAAACAGAACGTGTTCATTCCTAGCCAAGCGAAAGCCCCGGAACTAGACGCAATGGAATTGCCGCGAAACGGCCCGCCCCTGTTTTTTACGGGAAAAGGCTTTATTCGTAAACCTGATTGATCACTTCGACGGCAATTTCCAAAATAGTAATACTATTGGGAATTAAATTACTTGATCCGTGAGCCAGTTCGTTTCTCAATCTGGGAATTGCTTCCACAATTCCTGAAACTATATCAAGTTCACTTCGGACTTCTCGTATTTCTTGCTCAGTTGGCGAGTCAACCGGAACCGGTTCACCGCTGTCAAAAGCACCCGATGAAAAAGCTTCCAGAAATTTTTTATGCTCTGCATTTCGCCTAGCTGTTTTGTTTCGGTACGCGCGGCTAAATCTATTATTATCAATCCAGCTGTTTTCTTGCGCATATCTAAGCAGTTCTCTAAGAGTTACTCGCCGTTTTTTGCCCACTTCCTTTTCATATCTCAAGCGTAGCGCCATTTCCAAAGCGGAACATGCAGTAAGTCCAGACACCTGATGGAAACGATAAACGAACCATGAATAAAGACTCAGGTTCTTGGCCGTTTCAAACAGTTGTCTAACTTCAACAGGTACTCTTCTGTTCAGCTTGATACGAGAGAGTTTTGCATGATTGGCGTTTAAGCTAATTCCTAAAGAAAGTTTCTGCCGCTTATCCGGTTCGCATATTTCATCTAACGATTTAAGCGGGTCTTGAATTTTTTCAAACTCCATTAATCCCCGTTCTTTTAAATGTTGGGGACGTTTAATCATCGTGCGGAATTATAATATGAAAATTGGAAGCCTGCCATCCAATTTTCATGGTTGTTGAAAAATCACGAAAGAAAAAAGACCACCCTTTGCACATAGATAAAATGGTTTCATGTCAATGTTTCTCTCTGTGCCTGGTTGTATTTCTCTTGAAAGAATCTGACAATTTAGTTATTCTAAACCCATAAATAATGGAGTTTCGATACCTGATATGTCGGATAATGAGTTTCCAAGAGAAATAGCCTCATCGGTCAGGCGCATGGCGGGGCACTTTCCCGCCGTTGTCGTTACGGGTGCCCGTCAGACGGGCAAGACGACGCTGCTGACAAAACTGTTCGAGGACTATAACTACGTAAGCCTCGACCTTCCGGCAGAAGCGCAGCTGGCCGAAGAGGATCCCCAATCCTTTCTGTCGCGTCATCCCGCGCCACTGCTAGTGGACGAGGTTCAGTACGCCCCCAGGCTGTTTCGCTACCTGAAAG
>CAYSDX010000055.1:0-3837 GCA_964429945.1 uncultured Spirochaetia bacterium
CGGTTCTTCAGCAAAGAGCGTTTGAACTGCTTGATGTTGAACCGGGAAGATTTGTTCCCAGTACAACTACAGGTTGATTCTGGACAATACCCGCGTCTTTATTGATCAAAGTGCGTTTTTAGTAAATGAAGTTCGGTTTAACAGAGCGGCAAGACAGATGAATCGCAGCGTGCCGTCTGAGAACTGTCGGGGACCAAACGGTCTGTCCGGGTCTCCCCATGCTTCGAACCATTCAAGGTCCATCCGGTCACCCGGATTTTTTCGGTAGATGAAATCCCCGAAGAACGGAGCCGAGAGACGCACTGCTTGAATGATCCTCCGATAGTGGTCAGAGTGGTGTTCTCGGAGATGACGCAGAAAAGGCGCAAGGTTCCCGGCATCCGGTTTAAGCCGGAGGTTGTCGCGCACATCCGACAGCAGCCGCACCCGGGCCGTATCACTCATGTCCTGAAAGTGAAACACGCGCCACTGCTCCATATCTGATAGGACATAGGATGCGAATTCTCCATGATTGATATCCGCCACGCGTGACTCGCTATGTCCGCCAGGCCATACTGTGGCTCCGGATTCTGTTTTGGAACTGTCAGCAACGGTATCTTCAGTAATTTCTGGGGAGAGTTTCTCGCCGGAGAAGGCTACTGAATCGGATGTCGGTTCAAGTGAAAACTCGTATTCGTAGCGGTTGTTTTCGAATGACAGAACCACTTCAAGTCTGGAAGTCAGTTTCCGTCCGCCGAACAGCAGCGTGTCCGGTCCACCCTCGTTTTTGATAAAGAGCTGAAGTCGCTTCTGAGAAAGTGCAGAGAGCATTTTAAACAGACTCAGAAGGTTGCTTTTACCGGCTCCATTGGCGCCAATCAGGACATTCAGAGGTCTTAACTCGAAATTTTCGAGACTGCGGATTGACTTGAAGCCACGGGCAGTGAGTTGCTCTAATCGAGGCATGGGATTTTTATAGCTCTTCCGGAAGCTGTTGCTTGAAAGAGCAAATTACATGACAAGTGAAGTAGCATAACCAACATATAATCTCTTTGTAACTGTTCGTTTCTCATCCATTTCTAATCTCTTCTTTTTAATATCCAGCGATGCGCCATAGACTTTGAAACACCTAGGATATGCGCTAATGCCGAGAGGCTGTACAGTCGCGGATTTCTTTTTCTAAGCAGATAAGCCGCTTCTTCGAACCCGACCCCGCGCGTCTTCGACGCAATCCGACCTTCAGCCGTTCCTCCTATCGACATGTTCTGTATGGTTAGAAAGACCCTTGCGAAGTTTGGAGACTTGCCGGAACTTGCCTTGTACCTGTTTAACCGAGCACACACTTCGTGAATGTCGGAACCTGAGAATCCGTCTGACAAATCAACAAGCAGTTCCAGTTCGCGTTTCGTGAATTCAATAGCTCGGCTGAAATTAACCCACATGCTGCGCCGCATCTGCTCATCCGGAAGGGCCAGTTCCATACGGTAGCTAAACCTCCTCCAGATAGCTGCATCCAGAAGTTCTTCATGATTGGTGGCCGCCACAACTATCGATTGCCGTCCGATAGTGTCGAGGTTCTGAATAAAGCTGTTTACGACTCGTTTCAACTCGCCAAGTTCCTGAGAATCTCCTCTTAACTTCGCAATTGCATCAAACTCGTCCAGAAACAGCACGCAGGGACGCTTAGCTGTGAATTCAAAAATAGCACGTATATTCTTCGCTGTACTCCCGAGATAAGAGGAAATCAGACCGTCAAGGCGTGCTACGTAGAGATTAAGGCCGAGTTCTCGCGCCAAGTGCCGGATGAGTCGGTTTTTACCAGTTCCGGGAGGACCGTGCACGACAAGGCTGAGAGAAGTGTCGTGACTTTGATTGTCAGTTTGCACGTAACTCTTTGCTACGCTGATAAATTCATGCACAGTCTCCCACTGTTCATCTGTCAGTATAAGCGGAGGTTCTTTTGGGCAATCAACAAGTTCAATCAAGTGAAACCGGCTTTCGCTGTCTACAGGAAGAAAGTTTGCGAATTTAGCGTCAGTTGGACGAATCTGGTGGTCAGATTTTTCAAGCAGTTTTCGCAACCGCTTGGCCAATACCTCTTCCCCTTCCTTTTCAAGATTGTCGGCCAAGAAATCGGTATAATTCCTGACCTTGTCGATATCGAGACGCAAAGCTCCTTCAATGATATGAAAAAGCTCATTTGCGAAATGATTATGGTTCATTATGAGACGATAATATACTGAATCAATACGAAAAAGAAAATATAGAAACATGCAATTAATTCTAAAGCCGGAACTGATACAGCTGGTTTGCCTATTACGACTGAAAGTGAATGCCGAATGGCAATTACTTTTCTTGTCCGTCGCAACGGGTTAAGTCACTCGCAACTCCCCTGAAATCAAATTGGGTAACAGCGTATCGCGTAGAGTACTGGCAGCTTTTATTTCTCTATGGCACTGGAGAACCCTGTTTAGTAATTTAGAGGCAATTGAGTCAAATGCTTCAACAATAGGTTGAGGAGGTAATATCACATCTAAAGATAAAACAGCATCTGCATGAACTCGCTGATGACTCTTTGATGTGCCTGTTACAAGGGATTTTACTTTTCTTTGAAGCAAATGGGAACGAAGAAGACAGTAGGTATAGCTTTGTGTAAATGGTAAACGGGAACGAAGAATTAAGAATTCAGTTGAGCACACAGATTTTTCCTCTATCTTTACATCCACTAACCAAACACGTTCAATTTCCGGGTTAAGCCTAGAAAGAAGCACAGTTTCTGGAAACACTTTCAGTTTTGTGCTTTTGATGTCCTTTCCATATTCTGGTTTTGGAGTTTGCCCATTATCGAAGGCCGGTATACTGAAATGACTAAACAGTATATTTGGTGAATGTATAGGATTCTCTGACTTACGGGGTTGCTCAGCAACATCATTAAGTGTTGCAATTCTCCATCCATTTGGCACTTGGCATAGTTTGGAGTTAACAACCTGCTCAGGGAAAAGTTCCCATAAATCCGCAGGCAATCCGGGAAGCGATTCGCCACGGTGCCATCGACCTTCCATTTTTGCCCTTACCGGATCAAAATCGACGAACCATGATTTGAACAGCGCTTGGGCCATCTCCTCCAGCGTCTCGCTCATTTGTCTGTTCAGCTCTATTTTGTCGTCCAGAGTGCCTAGAATATGGGAAATGACGCGTTGTTCTGGGAGAGGAGGCAACTTGAATTTCAAACACTCAATGTCGGTTGGTCTTATGGATGGATACGCAGAGGTGCTATGTTCTGCTATTGTTTGAAGATACTCAACGATGTGATCTTGTGCTAGAAACCAGTAGATGAAGCTTGTATGAGCATAACTACTCTTTGCTCTTATCACAGAAAAGCCGGTTGAAACCAGAAAGTTTTCTGGAATATTTTTGAGCAACCCGAAGTGCTTTTGATTTGGGCGAACTGTTGAATATACGATATCCCCAGGGCAAACTTTGCGGCGCGCCCTGCTCGGTATCTTATCCCTTCCAGTTATCAGGTTTTGGATTTTAGAAATTCTATTTTCTGTGATATTGCCAGTGTCAAGATAATTAATAAAAGGCCAAGCTTCCTTCGGGGAATATGCGGAGTCATTTATTACTATACAATCACCTAAGCTCATTGTTGGCCATTTGTTGTCCGTATCGAGCTTTTTTCCTTTCTGAACAACAATACATTCTCCTTCGATTATCTCCCGAAAACTCTCGGAAGCTGAAGCCCAGTCCACGATATCTGCTATATAAGGCAGGTTGGATTCTATAAAAGCTTCCCGAAGGGATGCCATGCGTGAGACATCAAGTGGTTCGTCGGTCATTAAGACAAGATCAAGGTCG
>CAYSDX010000056.1:0-45463 GCA_964429945.1 uncultured Spirochaetia bacterium
AGGGGAATTATCTGCCGAAGAAGGGGAAGCTTGGGAAAGAGGACAAGAAGAGACAGGAGGCTGAGGAATTTACGGAAGCCAGGAAGCGGCATCCCGCTGTGGAGTCTGCGATAAACGGGTTGAATCACAAGGGATGTGACAAGGTAAGGGTTCACGGGAAGGAGGGGTTTGCGAGGAGCGTGGCTTTATCTGTCCTGGCGGCTAATATCCATCGTCTGGGGGTGCTTGTGAGAAACAGGGAGAGGGAGAAGGAGCGAAGAAGGCTCAAGCCTGGTTTCCTGGCAGCTGCTTAAGCAGCAGAAGTGAGTAAGCTGTGTTGGTAGACGGCAAGGGGAGAGATTTGTCCAGAAATCGGAGAAAGTGGATAATTTAGTGGTGTTGTAAGGCATTCGGGTTTTGGAAGGAACTGGAACTCCGATGCCGTCTGGAATTCTGCCAGAAAATCGACGGAGAAAGGGGTTTTCTGACAGGCACTATATAGGGATTATAATACCTTAAAACGAAGCAGTCAAGGATAGTTTTTAGCAAAAAAGTATTCTGTGTTTCTTCTTGCTTCGATAAACGGGTTTGGTCGTATTGAAGGAGAAAAGATCGAGCCTGTGATTTTACGGACAGATTAAATTTTCGCATAATGGTTTTCGGCTGGATGATCAACGAAAGCCCGATGGTCGCTGAGTAAGAGTTGGTAATTTGTGCGGATAATTTATAATAGACGGGAAGGGTAGAGTTAATGATACATCCAAGACAGGCCGTAAACGGCACATTAAAATATTTCTACATCAAGGCTACGGGAAGGCCGAAGCTCCTTAATCTTGAGATAACAAAACTTTGCAACGCCCGCTGCGATTTCTGCGACTACTGGCAGACAAAACACGAAGAGCGCCTTTCTGACTACACTCCTGTCATAAAGAAAATAAACCCCCTCGTCACGGTCATTACCGGAGGGGAGCCCATGATCAGAAAGGATCTTCCCGATATCGTAAGGCAGATAAAGGGATGCTCCATATTCATTTTCACTTCCATGGTCACCAAGGGAGATTTTCTTACCGAGGAGAAAACAGAAGAACTTTTCGACGCGGGGATGGATCAGATCGCCGTTTCCCTTGATTTTCCGGGCGAAAAGCACGACACATACAGGGGCATTCCGGGTCTCTGGAAAAAGCTGTCAGAAACCCTGCCCGAACTGGCGGAGCGGTTTCCCGACAAGAGCCTGGTGCTTAACACCATAATAATGGAAGACAACCTCGACGAGGTGGTCGAGATAGCGAAGAAGGCCAGGGAGTGGGGCATAGCCATATCCTTCAGTTCCTACTCGGTCATGAAAACCAATAACGAAGACCACTTCGTGAAAAGGGAAGCTCTCTCGAAGGTAAGTGACCTTGTAGAGGAACTGATCGCGCTTCGAAAGAAGTGGAAGGGAACGATACTCTCGACCGAGTACTACCTGAGAGAAATCCCGGGCTATTTCGAGAGGGGAAGCGTCCCCGACTGCCTGGCGGGCATCAACCAGATACACGTTACCCCGAGCGGACACTTGAAACGCTGCTCCGAGATGCCCGTAGCTGCCCACTACAGCGATTACAAACCGGATCTTTACGAAAAAACCAAGTGCACTTCCTGCTGGTACAGCTGCAGGGGGGAGACCCAGAGCCCGGCGAACGTCAAAAGGGCCATGGAATACATGGGAATCTATATTTAGCCCGGACGTTTAGGGTCCTTTTCAATTGGATCAGTTAAGTCAAGTTCCTTGAGGATCTTGAGGATCTTGACCTCCCCAGTGATAGAATCTTCAATTGCGACAACTTCCATTTCCACCTCCGTCTGTGACTCTATCCTGCAGATCAAGAGTTTTGAAGAAGTTTGGATAGTTAAGTATGTTTTCCGCAAGAGATAGGAGAGAAGTAAAATGACTAGAGACCAAGAAGCACCTAGGCTTTGGCTTGTTCGTTCTGGAAGGCGGGGTGAACGGGAACTGGCTGCTCTTGAGCAAGGCAAAGCGCTCGTTGGCTGGAGTGAAGTTGGTGACTTGAGTAGTTTTAAAAGTCGTACCGAGATTGTTAAGCGACTTGAAGAGGTATATCCCGATTGGAGTAGGAGCAGAATTGCAAATTACGCTGCGCAACTCCACCGATTTGTAAATATTATTCGGATAGGTGACTTGGTGGTTATGCCTCGCAAGTTTACCGATGGCATTGCCATTGGCGAGGTGACCGGAGATTACAAGTATCTTGACGACCCCGATGACCGCTTTCCCAACTGGCGTTCCGTTAAATGGCATAAGGAGTCCGTTCCCCGGGATAATTTCGAGCAGGACTTGCTTTACTCGCTTGGGGCATTTATGACGGTTTGCGAGATTCAGCGAAATCGGGCCGTTAACCGTGTGCGTGCTGTTCTTGAAACTGGCAAAGACCCGGGCCCGCTTCTTAAACCAGGAATCGCTCCCGTCCAACCTGCAGATGACGAACCTAATGGTGAAGGCTATGAAGTTGATATCGAGGAAATAGCTAATCAGCAAATTTTCTCGTTGCTCAAATCTCAATTTGCCGGTCATGCCTTGGCTGACTTGGTAGCGGAAATTCTCGAAGCCGAGGGTTATACAACAAAAATTTCACCTCCAGGACCGGATAGAGGAATTGATATCCTCGCTGCGGGAGGGACTCTTGGTCTTGGCGAGGACCGCATTTGTGTTCAGGTCAAATCGAGCGAGGGTGAAGCCAACAGCGATGTGGTGCTCAAACTTTTGGGTTCCGTTGATGCTAGCAGGGCACAAACAGGACTGCTTGTAAGCATTGGTGGTGTGAACAAAGCCGCACGGAAAGAACTTGAAAACAATTTTTTCAAACTCCGCTTGTGGAAAAGGGACGACCTTCTGAAAGCACTTTTCAAAAACTACGCTGAATTACCTGAGGACATACGCACTAAACTTCCACTCAGGCAGATTTGGGCTCCCGCTTCGCAAGAGGATCTGTAAAAGTGAAGAGATTGGGAAACAATGCCTGGCATATATATTTTCGCTAAGCAGAGTTCGCCGAAGGATGCGTGATCAACAACCGTTCTATCAGCGGATAATGCAACAGCACATTAGTATCGACCATCGACCGCGATCATGGAACCAGAGCATCTTCCAGAGATTCCTGATCTGTTATTGAGGAGTCACTCTTAACTTGCTGCAACAGGTTCTGGGCGGACCCTTCTACCTTCTTAACGATGGTTAAGTGACCGGCAGCAACAAAGGTTTCAATCTCATCACCAGGTTTAATGCCAAGTAGGTCGCATTGGCTGGCCGGGAGCGTGATTTGTCTCTTACGACTGACTTTTGGCATTTTGTACCTCCTTACAAAATTGACAATGGTAGGGACAACATATTCTTTACCTTACGGCAAAAAGCAAAGAACAAGAGTAAAAAAACATGTTGTTTGAGACGTTTTATCGCAAGTTCGGAAATGACTTTCTAGCTATCCCTTTGCGTTTGGACCGGCTTTCAAGCTCAGACCTCCGTTTCATACATTCTTGCCATCACCTTGACGATATCCGGGGCCTCGGCTAGGTGCGAGTCCCTCGCCTTTTCCACTAGGAAATGAGGAATTCCGTGTATAGATTCGGCAATCGACCCTGCTATTGCCGCAAGCGTGTCGGCGTCTCCTCCAAGCGAGACTGCGTTTCGAACGGCGTCTTCGAAACTCGCCGATTCCAGAGCGCACGTGATGGCTTCGGGAACGGTTCCTTGGCAGGTTTCATTGAAGGAATATTCAGGTCGTATCTGGTCGACTGTCCGGGAGAGATCGTATCCGTATTCGCGCTCGATAGTTCCACGGATGTGCTCCGGTTCATATTTCTGAAAGGCAAGCCAGATGGCGTGCGTAGTAGCTCTCGCTCCCTTCATTCCCTCGGGGTGGTTGTGGGTGATTTTGGTTACACAGTTGGCGGCCGTAAGCGCCTCTTCAAGCGGACGATTTCGGTTCAGGAAGGCAGCTGGCGACACTCGCATTGCTGCTCCGTTTCCATAGCTGTGATATGGTTCGGGATTGGGGTATTTGATCCAACCTCTGAACATGCCGCCGTAGCCGCGACCTGGATGATTTCGGCACCATTGTTGCAGTGTGGGCGCGGCGGGCAGATTGTCCAAGAGGATCTCCGCGACCGCGGCGGTACACACGGAGTCGTCAGTATACGTGCACTCGTCTTTTAAGAACTCAAACTCCTTTGTTTTGATACGGTTCCATTCGTAGATAGAACCTACGATGTCTCCAATAATTGCTCCCCACATAGTATCGCCTCTTGCCTGCTTATCCGTGTTTTTCCTGCTTCACTCGGCTGTGTGCTAGCAGTTTTCGTGTTTAATCACCAAATTTTTGCAAAGTGAAAAGAAACGGCATTTCTTCAAAGATCATCAAGACTAGGTTCTTTGCGCTTTCCAGTCGGTGCCGCCCGGGCGGTCTTCAAGCACGATTCCCTTGGAACTTAGGTAGTCCCTTATTTCATCGGCCTTTTTCCAGTTCTTTTCCTCTCTGGCCGAGTTTCTCTCCTCTATAAGTTTCTCTATCTCAAAGGGATCTATGTCTGAGAGATTGGCGGTGGACTTTCTTTTCTCCATGTACTCGGCCGGTTCCTCTGAGAGCACTCCGAGCACTCCGCATATCTCCTTTATCTTCTCAAGCGCGAGGGTCGCGCTTTGAGTCTTTCCAACGGAGTCAAGCGACCTGTTAATCGAGCGTATCAGATCAAAAAGGCTTCCCACCACGTCGGCAGTGTTGAAATTGTCGCTCATCGAGGAGTGAAAATCCTCCTCGAATTTCCTGATCGAACCCTCAAGTGCGGGGTCGGAGCCCTTAGCTTGCCGTGCTTCGGCTGCTCTTATCAGGGTTTGGTATATCCTCTCAAGCGCCGCCTCGCTGTCATACATGCTTTTCTCTGAGAAATCTGCGGGGTTCTGGTAGTGGTGCGAGAGGAAGAAAAGCCTTATGGCTTCAGGGGACCATCTCTTTGTTGCTTCAGACAGCGTGAAGAAGTTCCCTAGGGACTTTGACATCTTCTCCTTGTTTATTCTTATCAGGCCGTTATGAAGCCAGTACTTTGCAAACGGCTCTCCGGAGGCGGCCTCCGACTGGGCTATCTCGTTTTCGTGGTGAGGGAAGATGAGATCCTTTCCCCCTCCGTGTATCTCGAAATTCGTTCCTAGGTACTCCATGCTCATAACGGAGCACTCTATGTGCCATCCGGGTCTCCCGTCTCCCCACGGGCTTTTCCACGCCGGCTCGCCGGGTTTTGATTCCTTCCAGAGCGCGAAATCAAGAGGGTCTTCCTTTTCTTCGTTAACGTCTATTCTCACCCCTTCGAGCATGTGATCAAGCGACCTGCAGGAGAGCTTTCCGTAGTCCGGGAATTTTCTCACGGAGAAAAAGACGTTGTTGCCCGAGCGGTAAGCGAATCCCTTTTCTATTATTTTTTCTATGAGCGCTATTATCTGCTCCAGATGCTCGGTTACCCGGGGCTCGACGTCTGGAGTCTCGACCCCTATCGAGGCCATATCCTCTCTGTATTCCTTTATGTACTTCTCGGATATTTCATCGCAGTTAACCCCTTCCTGGTTTGAACGGGTTATTATCTTGTCATCTATGTCGGTGTAGTTCCGCGCGAACAGCACGTCGTATCCGGCGTACCTGAGAAATCTCTGTATCACGTCGAAAGACACCGCTGAGCGGGCGTGTCCCAAGTGGGCTGAGTCATATACCGTGGGACCGCAGACATACATCCGGATCTTGTTTCCCTCAAAGGGAACGAGATCCTCTTTTTTCTGCGAAAGAGAGTTGTAGATTTTTATTCTAGGAGGTTTTTTCTGCATGTTTTCGGGGAGATCGCAGCGGGGTTTCCCCATCACCTCGGTATTTTAAAAGGGAAATTCTACGTATTCGTTCCTTAAATTCAAGAGACGGGTTGCTTTTGAGAAGTTTGAAACCGACATTGTTCTGCACTCTCTTGAAGCTAAAACCTTTTTGCTTTAGAGAACATCCGTTTGACATTATCGTAAGTTTTGTGCATATATATGCACGATTAAGTGATGAAGATAATTGTATGGAAACTCGAACTGACCGGATCAGGCGCAGGTTGCAAAAAGATGGATGGTATCTGGCACGTCATGGTTCTGGTCACGATATCTATAAACACCCTAGCATTCAAGGCATCATTACTTTGCCACGACACAGAAAAGTGTCCCTAGGTGTTGCCCGCTCCATAGCGAAGAAAGCAGGGTGGATGGACTGATAATATATTGGAGAGGATACGGTTATGGTTAGATATCCCGCGTTGATTGACGGAGAAAAAGGAGCCTACGGTGTTTCGTTTCCGGATATTCCCGGCGTTGTAGCAATGGGATCAACCGTGGACGAGGCGTTGTTAAACGCCGAAGAAGCACTTCGGGACTACGTAACTGAGACGGAAAAAACCGGAGATGAGCTTATCTCTCCGAGTTTGATCGAAGAAGTTGAAACTCCTGCCGGCAGTGCACTCGTTTCGATACCGCTTGTCCGTCTTTCAGGGCATAGCGTGCGTGCCAATCTTATGCTAGATGAGGGAGTTCTAGCTTATATTGACGGCGAAGCACGCCGCCGTGGCATGACGCGGACTAAGTTTGTGGAGTGGATGACGCGGCGTATTGCCCAGATGGGTGGTTGATCTTTCAAAAATACAACACGAGAGGAATTTTGTAGATGGATCGTCTAAAGAGTTTGCTCTTGAATTTCTGGCAGGTTCGGAACTGGAACTGATGAATAAATCAGGGGACAGGAAGAAATCGGAGTTAAGAGGGAAAGCGCCATATCCGGTCGTTGACCTGTTCGCAGGTCCTGGCGGACTCGGGGAAGGTTTTTGCTCAATGATATGTCCTTCCGACAGTGGCAAATATGCCTTCAGAACAGCCATATCCATTGAAAACGAAGAATACGCGTACTCCACCCTCAGACTCAGGCATTTTTACCGAGAATTTCCCCCAAGAAGCGTACCGGACGAATACTACGATTATCTCGCGGACGGAATATCACTGAATGATCTTTACAGCAGATACCCTGAAAAATCCCTCGCTGCGGATAATTCCACATGGAAATGTACCTTGGGTGAGGAACCGTCGGGCAATGTGAAAAAGAGAATATCCTTCAGTCTCTCGGGAACTGATAAATGGGTGCTCTTGGGTGGCCCCCCGTGTCAGGCGTATTCACTCGTCGGAAGATCCAAAATGAAGGGGATATCTGATTTTGAAACCGACGACCGGCATTTTCTTTATCGCAGTTATCTCAGAATAATAGCGGACCATAAACCTCCTGTGTTCGTGATGGAAAACGTGAAAGGGTTGATCTCGGCGAAAGTCGGGGGAAAACGCCTGATTAACGACATTAGAGAAGCGCTTGCTGCTCCGCGGAAACGTTCCCGCGGAAAAAACTCAAATGGTTTTACGAACGCGCCAGAGGTCAGTATGCGGACAGAAGGGCGCGCGGAAGCAGAAGATTTGAAACTGAATTTCCCAAAGATCAGGTAATCAACAAAACCGACCTCGGCAAATACCAGATGACTTTTGACTGCAATCCGCACATCGTCAGTCAAGGCGCTCAGAAATGCTTTCTTGCATTTGCGGCCACAGTCGGCGCGGACTGGGAAAAACGTCAGGCCAGTTACACAAACGATGCGTATTTCAGGGATGTCGTTTCAAAGGCAATTGTATTCAGGTGGTGCGACAGGATGATAGCGCAGTCAGACTGGTACAGGAGTGATCGCGGTTACAAATCTCAGACGGTCACCTACACGGTCGCATGGCTTGCAAACTGGGTGCGGAAGTCCCGGCGGGTTCTTGATCTTCAGCGGATTTGGAACGATCAGGACGCGCCTGCGGGAATACGGGACGCGCTGACGTTGATTGCTCCGGCAGTTGCGGGAGAGCTGCGTAATGCACCTCCGGAATTAAGAAACCTAGGTGAATACGCGAAGCAGCAGATATGCTGGGAACGCGTGTCCGGACTGGATATCAGAATGCCGGAGGAAATCAATTCCTGTCTCATATCGGAGGACGAGGAAAAGTCCTTAAAAAAATCTGCCCGGAAAGACGGAGCCATCTATCAGGATGTTCAGATGGCGAAGCTGTCTATTGCCTGTATTGGGTTGGCGGGAGATATGCGAAGCTATTCCAAGGAATATGGTTTTCTAACGCCGAAATCAGACCGGGTACTGTCCAAGATAGAGAACTCTAGGTTGCCGCTGTCCCAAGCCGATTTAAAGGTTTTCGGAAAGCTTTGTGATTTGCTTCGTGAGAACGGGTTTGAGCTTCCGGATCCTGATGCCTGACTACACAGTCTGTGGAAGTTCCGATTATGGTCTACAGCTACACCGGTTTCCATTCCAGTCTTTTCAAATAGTAATCATTTGTGAAAAAGAACCGGAACGTCTTTTTCTGGTTTTTCGAAAATAAATTTTCGATAAACCCTTGCCAAACTAAAACCGTTCGTTAGTATGATTGCTCACTCTATATTTTTTACTTGGAATTTGTTTTGTTTTCCTTGTTCTTTTTAAATTGACAATTTCCGGTGGGTGAGTACTATATTCTACCCATTTTGATAACTTGATCTTTGAAAATTTAATAGCAGACGATAGCGGGCGAACTAGAGCAGTATCCGTAAATTCTTTTAAATTCTTATGAAGAGTTTGATCCTGGCTCAGAGCGAACGCTGGCGGCACGCCTAACACATGCAAGTCGAGCGAGAAAGTGACTTCGGTCGCGAGTAAAGCGGCGAACGGGTGAGTACAACGTGGATAATCTACCCTAGGGTCTGGGACAACCCCGAGAAATCGGGGCTAATACCGGATAAGACCACAGTATCCAAGGATACAGCGGTAAAAGATTTATCGCCTTTGGATGAGTCCACGCCCCATCAGGTAGTTGGTAAGGTAAAGGCTTACCAAGCCTAAGACGGGTAGCCGGCCTTAGCGGGTGAACGGCCACATGGGGACTGAGACACGGCCCTGACTCCTACGGGAGGCAGCAGTGGGGAATATTGGGCAATGGGCGAAAGCCTGACCCAGCGATGCCGCGTGAGGGATGAAGGCCTTCGGGTTGTAAACCTCTGTCAGGAGGGACGATGGGACACTTGTGTCTTGACGGTACCTCCAGAGGAAGCCCCGGCTAACTCCGTGCCAGCAGCCGCGGTAATACGGAGGGGGCAAGCGTTGCTCGGAATTACTGGGCGTAAAGGGTCCGCAGGCTGTCAGGCAAGTTGGTTGTGAAAGCTCAAGGCTTAACCTTGGAATTGCATCCAAAACTGCCTGACTAGAGTCCAAGAGAGGTTGGCGGAATTCCCGGTGTAGCGGTGAAATGCATAGATATCGGGAGGAACACCAGAGGCGAAGGCGGCCAACTGGCTTGGAACTGACGCTCAGGGACGAAAGCGTGGGTAGCAAACCGGATTAGATACCCGGGTAGTCCACGCCCTAAACGATGGATGCTAGGTAGGGGGAATTTA
The DNA here is from genome assembly GCA_964429945.1 of uncultured Spirochaetia bacterium. GTDB lineage: Bacteria > Desulfobacterota_D > UBA1144 > Nemesobacterales > Nemesobacteraceae > Nemesobacter. Next base: position 9,501 of record CAYSDX010000056.1, read on the forward strand.
TTTCTCCCTGCCGTAGTTAACGCATTAAGCATCCCGCCTGGGGAGTACGGTCGCAAGGCTGAAACTCAAAGGAATTGGCGGGGGCCCGCACAAGCGGTGGAGCACGTGGTTTAATTCGATGCTAAGCGAAAAACCTTACCAAGACTTGACATGTTAACTTAAGTCTATACGAAAGTATGTGATGGTTCCGGGCTTGCCCGGAACAGTTATCACAGGTGCTGCATGGCTGTCGTCAGCTCGTGCCGTGAGGTGTCCGGTTAAGTCCGGTAACGAGCGCAACCCCTATCTTTAGTTGCCATCACTTCGGGTGGGCACTCTGAAGAGACTGCCAGCGACAAGCCGGAGGAAGGTGGGGACGACGTCAAGTCATCATGGCCCTTACGTCTTGGGCTACACACGTGCTACAATGGCTAGTACAATGGGTCGCAAACTCGCGAGAGTGAGCCAATCCCATCAAAGCTAGTCTCAGTTCAGATTGCAGGCTGCAACTCGCCTGCATGAAGTTGGAATCGCTAGTAATCGTGGATCAGCATTGCCACGGTGAATACGTTCCCGGGCCTTGCACACACCGCCCGTCACACCACGAAAGTCGGTTCTGCCCGAAGTAGCTGTGCTAACCTTCGGGAGGCAAGTTCCTAAGGTAGGGCTGGTAATTGGGGTGAAGTCGTAACAAGGTAGCCGTAGGGGAACCTGCGGCTGGATCACCTCCTTTTTCACGGAGATATCTGCCTTTTTTTCGCTCGCCGTCTGCTTTTTTATGAAAGAGTATTTCCTGCGCTTAAAAAGCAACAGGGGGCCTATAGCTCAGCTGGTTAGAGCGCACCCCTGATAAGGGTGAGGTCGTTGGTTCAAATCCAACTAGGCCCACCACCAGGGGGTGTAGCTCAGTTGGGAGAGCGCCTGCTTTGCAAGCAGGAGGTCGACGGTTCGAGCCCGTTCACCTCCATATGAATAAAGAATTTCTGAATGCTTTTTTGATCTTTGACAATTGAATATAACGCTGAGAAACAGAATTGATCGTGTTGTTAGTATTATCGAGGATTTTCACGCCTCGCAGATAAGATATGTAGAGCAGAAGGTGGATGCCTTGGCAACGGACGGCGATGAAGGACGTAGTAAGTTGCGATAAGCCTCGGGGAGTCGCTTAATAGGCTTTGATCCGGGGATTTCCGAATGGGAAAACCTGACCGAGCAAACCTTGGTCATACCATTGTGAATATATAGCGATGGTAAGCTAACGGGGGGAAGTGAAACATCTCAGTACCCCCAGGAAAAAAAATCAACCGAGATTCCCCTAGTAGCGGCGAGCGAACGGGGAACAGCCCAAACCGAAGGGATTTATCTCTTCGGGGTTGTGGGACCTCAGTATGGGACTTTGATAAGTAGTGGAATAGTCTGGAAAGTCTTGCCACAGAAGGTGATAGCCCTGTACGCGAAACTTTGATGAGCCCTAGAGGTATCCCGAGTACTCCGGCACACGTGGAATGTTGGAGGAATCTGGGTGGACCACCATCCAAGGCTAAATACGTGCCGTTGACCGATAGTGAACTAGTACCGTGAGGGAAAGGTGAAAAGAACCCCAATGAGGGGAGTGAAATAGAATCTGAAACCATCTGCTTGTAACCAGTGGAAGGGCTATGTCCATTTATGGAAATGCCTGACCGCGTGCCTTTTGCCTAATGAGCCTGCGAGTTATCCTCAGTGGCCTGATTAAGCCGTACAGGTGTAGTCGTAGCGAAAGCGAGTCTGAATAGGGCGCCAGTCACTGGGGATAGACCCGAAGCGAATCGATCTATCCATGGCCAGGGTGAAGCAGAGAGAAAACCTTTGTGGAGGCCCGAACCGTTCAGGGGTGAAAACCTGTCGGATGAGCTGTGGATCGGAGTGAAAGGCTAATCAAGATTCGTGATAGCTGGTTCTCCCCGAAATATATTTAGGTATAGCCTCATGTGATGACTAGCGGAGGTAGAGCACTGATTGGACTAGGGGGTCGAAAGATCTACCAAACCCAGACAAACTCCGAATGCCGCTAGGTTAGCATGGGAGTCAGTCGGTGGGAGATAAGTCCCATCGGCGAAAGGGAAACAGCCCAGACCGCCGGCTAAGGCCCCTAAATACGAACTAAGTGGTAAAGGATGTGAATTGGCATAGACAGCCAGTAGGTAGGCCCAGAAGCAGCCACCCTTTAAAGAGTGCGTAACAGCTCACTGGTCGATGCGAATTTGCGCCGAAAATGAAACGGGGCTAAGTTCGTTGCCGAAGCCGCGGGTTGCGTATTTATACGCAGCGGTAGGGGAGCGTTCCCAACGGGTCGAAGGGTTACCGTAAGGAAGCCTGGACTGTTGGGAAGTGAGAATGCAGGCATGAGTAGCGATAAAGGTGGTGAGAATCCACCTCGCCGTAAACCCAAGGTTTCCTGGGCAAGGCTCGTCCTCCCAGGGTAAGTCGGGACCTAAGGCGAGGCCGAAAGGCGTAGTCGATGGAAAACGGGTTAATATTCCCGTACCATTCGGTCTGAGTGATGGAGTGACGGAGAAGGATAGGTCATCCGGGTGATGGATATCCCGGTTCAAGCTTGTAGGAGGAAAGGACAAGCAAAACCTCCTTTCAATACTCTGAGAAGTGAGTACGAGAGGCATTAGCCTCGTAAAGTGATTGAGTCCATGCTTCCAAGAAAAGCTTCTAAACGTTGACGACCGAGTGCCCGTACCGAAACGGACACACGTGGGTGAGTTGAGAATACTAAGGCGCGTGAGAGAACTTTGGCTAAGGAACTCGGCAAATTAACCCCGTAACTTCGGAATAAGGGGTACCCATATGTACGTGAAAGCCCTCGCGGCTGGAGCGGAGATGGGTCGCAGTGAATTGGCGGTAACGACTGTTTACTAAAAACACAGGGCTCTGCAAACACGCAAGTGGACGTATAGGGTCTGACTCCTGCCCAGTGCCGGACGGTTAAGGGGATGGGTTATCTTCGGAGAAGCTCAGAACCGAAGCCCCGGTAAACGGCGGCCGTAACTATAACGGTCCTAAGGTAGCGAAATTCCTTGTCGGGTAAGTTCCGACCTGCATGAAAGGAGTAACGATTGCCGCACTGTCTCGGCCAAAGACTCAGCGAAATTGTGGTTCCGGTGAAGACGCCGGATACCCGCTACGGGACGGAAAGACCCCGTGCACCTTTACTATAACTTAGCATTGAGTTTTGGTGCTGCATGCGTAGGATAGGTGGGAGCCTGTGAAACTTCGCTTCAGGGCGGAGTGGAGGCAATGGTGAAATACCACCCTTGTAGTTCTGGAATTCTAACTTAGGTCCGTTATCCGGATCAAGGACAATGTTAGGCGGGTAGTTTGACTGGGGCGGTCACCTCCTAAAAGGTAACGGAGGTGTGCAAAGGTTCCCTCAGCTTGATTGGAAACCAAGCGCAGAGTGCAAAGGCATAAGGGAGCTTGACTGTGAGACTGACAGGTCGAGCAGGTGCGAAAGCAGGTCTTAGTGACCCGGTGGTTCTGTGTGGAAAGGCCATCGATCAACGGATAAAAGGTACGCCGGGGATAACAGACTTATCTCCCCCAAGAGTTCACATCGACGGGGAGGTTTGGTACCTCGATGTCGGCTCATCGCATCCTGGGGCTGGAGAAGGTCCCAAGGGTTGGGCTGTTCGCCCATTAAAGCGGTACGCGAGCTGGGTTTAGAACGTCGTGAGACAGTTCGGTCCCTATCTGTAGCGGGCGAAGGAGATTTGAGAGGATCTGCTCATAGTACGAGAGGACCTGAGTGGACGAGCCTCTAGTGTACCAGTTGTCGTGCCAACGGCAGTGCTGGGTAGCTATGCTCGGAAAGGATAACCGCTGAAAGCATCTAAGCGGGAAACCTGCCTCAAGATTAGATCTCCCGAACGTAAGTTCCTTAAGGTCCCTTGAAGATTACAAGGTTGATAGGTTCAGGGTGTAAGTTCCGTGAGGAATTAAGCTGATGAGTACTAACCGACCGTGAGGCTTACTGCGAGGCTTGAAAATTCTCGATACCAACACACAATTCTCTCAAGCGTTATATTCAGTTGCCAGGGATTCCTCCCCAGGTTGAAGGCGACCTTTCATAAGCAGGGCTTCCCCGTGAGAGTGTTATCTACTGCGTTTCCCAGGGATTTGTGACCTTGACGTCCAGTCCGGCAAAATCCTCCGTGTTTCGCGTTGCGACCGAGAGATCGTGAACTTTGGCTGTTCCCGCAATCAGCGCGTCGCCCAGTTGAATCACGCGACCTGACCTGCGGGCTTGAGACCGAAGTCGTGCGGCAAGCTCCGCTTCTTTTCGGTCCAGCGATAGAATACGGTCTTCATACTCCATGACGAACCCTGACAGAAACTTATGTAAGTCATGACGACGCTTTCCCTCGGGAAGTAGCTGTAGACCAAACTCCAGCTCATGCAGAACGACCGGCGATAGCCAGAATGAATCCTTCTGTTCAAATATGAATTTTGTAACTCTCAGATCCGGCGAACTTTTAGTCAGTTCCGATATAATGTTAGTATCCAGAAGATAACCGCTCATTCAGCATCATCCTCAATAAATGGGATTTTACGTCCAGACTCACGGCGGTCGGGTACCGGGAGATTTGTCCCACGCGGCATATTTTCAAGAAGCCACTGACCCATAGGCTTTTTGGGCGATTTTTTGGCCTGCCACAACTTAGCGGGTATCAGAATGAAGGATTTCCGTACTCCGATACGTTGCGGGCCTTCCGTCTCGGCAAGCATCAATATTTCGGAAAGCTTCGCCTTGGCCTCGGCGACAGTCCAGACATGCTGACTTTTGGAAGTGTTCATAGTTTTAACTCCTGTATATATGCTAATCTAGTATAGTCTAGTATATATGTTAGATTTTTATTATCAACCAAGATCGTTTACAATAATAAATCTGCCATGAATATCTCCGACCTCTTTACCTATCTGGGAGCGATGGCAATTGTCGCCCTCGCACTGTCCTACTATTTGACTAGGGAAAGGGGTCGACGCGAGTCAGCTGAAACCAAACTTTCTTTCATAAGCACTGAGCTTGAAGAGTCAAAGAGCAAGGGTGCCGAGCTTGAAGAGAAGCTTAGAGACTCCGTTGAAGCTGCAAGCGCCCTTAAAGCTGATAAAGCCTCCCTTGAATCCAGCATAAAGGAAAAGGCGGCCGCTATCGCAGACCGCGATTCGAGGATTTCCGGGTTCGAGAGGCAGATAGGCGAGCTAAGATCCCAGATTGCCGAAAAAGAGATCATTCTGTCAGGGTTAAATGCGACCATAGAACAGGAAAGAAAGAGCTTCAAGGAGAAGTTGGCCATTCTGGAGGATGCGAAAAAAAGACTGGGTGACGAATTTGAGAACCTAGGAAACAGGATTTTCGAGGATACGACAAAGAAATTCACTGACAAGAACAAGGCGGACATGGAGACTCTCCTTAATCCCCTCCGCGAGCAGATAAAGGATTTCGAGAAGAAGGTCACCGATACACACAAGGAGGCGAGCACCGACAGGGCCTCTCTTAAAGCCCACATAGAGAACCTTAAGAATCTGGGCGAGCAGATGAGCCAGGAAGCCCTCAATCTTACTACCGCCCTAAAGGGAGAATCGCAGACTCAGGGCGCTTGGGGGGAAATAGTGCTTGAAAAGGCGCTGGAGATGTCGGGGCTCTCCGAGGGGAGGGAGTATCACTCCCAGTCAAGCTACAAGGGGGGCAATGGCAATACACTGAGACCTGACGTGATAGTTCATCTCCCCGAGAGAAAAGACGTCATAATCGACTCCAAGGTTTCACTCACTGCTTATGAGAGATACGTGTCCTGCGAGGAAGAGGAGGAGAGGAAAGACTACTTAAAGCAGCACGTTCTTTCGTTTCGAAACCACATAAAGGAACTCAGCGACAAGGGATATGAGAATATTCCCGAAATCAGGAGTCTTAACTACGTTTTGATGTTCGTTCCGCTTGAATCCGCTTTCATGCTGGCCATAGAGACGGAGAGGGACCTTTACTCAGAGGCTTTCGAGAAGAACGTGATAATCGTCTGTCCCTCGACTCTTCTCGCGACGCTCAGGACCATACACAGCATCTGGCAGTTTGAGTACCAGAACGCAAACGCCAGGGAGATAGCCGAAAGCGCCGGGAGGATGTACGACAAGTTCGTAACTTTCGTTGAGCACCTAAAGGATGTGGGAAGACGGATAGAACAGTCTGACAAAGCTTATCAAAGCGCGATGAGCAGTCTTTTCGAAGGGAAGGGCAACCTCGTAAAAAGAGCCTTGGATTTAAAGGAGTTAGGAATCAAAACCTCGAAAGAGCTTTCCTCGGATCTCTCGGAAAAATCCAAGCTCTCCGGGTACGCCGTTTCTCCCGGCAAGGAGACGGATAACGGATCACAGTAATCTTTCTGATTTAGAAAAAGGGGGAAATCGTGTACGATTCCACCCTTAATTTCCATACATAAGGAGTGAAACAGATTGTTTGAAAATTCTCTTAAAGGCAGTTGGGCGCTCGTGCTCGGTTCTTCAAGCGGCTTCGGGGAGGCCTGCAGTCTTGAGCTTGCGCGGCGGGGAATGAATATCTTCGGCGTGCACCTTGACCGCAGGGGAACCATGGCGAAGGTAGAAGGGATAGTGGAGGAGATAAAAAGCACGGGAAGCGAAGTGAAATTCTACAACGTGAATGTTGCCGACGCCGAGAAGAGGCAGGATGTTGTCGCGGATATAAAAAACGTGGTGCAGCAGGATGGCTCCCGGGTAAAGGTGATGATCCACTCCGTAGCGTTCGGGACGCTCAAGCGCTACGTCGCGGATGAACGCAGAGACGTTCTTAACACCAAGAACATTGACATGACCCTTGACGTGATGGCCCACAGCATCGTTTACTGGGCGCAGGATCTCGTTATGGAGGGAATAATGGGCGAGGGCGGGAGAATATTCGCCATGACGAGCGCGGGGAGTCACAAGGTCTGGCCCACTTACGGCGCGGTATCGGCCGCCAAGGCGGCAATAGAGGCCCACATACGCCAGCTTGCCGTTGAACTCGCGCCCCGCGGGATTACCGCGAACTCAATAATGGCGGGCGTAACGGACACTCCCGCTCTCAGAAAAATTCCGGAAAACGACAAACTCATAGACCACGCTCTCAGGGCAAACCCTTCGGGAAGACTGACGACCACAGAAGACGTGGCAAAAGCCATTGTGCTTCTCTCCCTTGACGAAGCCTCCTGGATCACGGGCAACGTGATAGGGGTTGACGGCGGAGAAGACCTTGTTTAATAGGTCCGATTAGTATAGAGTTTAAAGACCATGTCAATTTATGGCAGAAGCAAGGATGCGGATTTAGGAATTTTTCTGCTCAGAGTGGGTTTCGGCTTCTCGATGCTTATTTTTCACGGCTACGGGAAGCTGATCGGGGGCCCCGAGAGATGGACTAAGATCGGGGGGTCATTGCAGACCTTCGGTATTGATTTTTACCCGGTTTTCTGGGGGTTTATGGCGGCTTTTGCCGAGTTTTTCTGTTCGGCTTTCATAATCGCGGGGATTTTCTTTGTGCCCGCGACTTTTCTTCTGTCCGTTAACATGATCGTGGCGGTTCTCTTTCACCTCTATCTTCCGGAAGAGTCACCCGCGGCGGGGTGGCAGGGGGCTTCAAACGCGATTGAATATCTCTTCGCTTACGTAGCGTTGATGATTACCGGTCCTGGAAGATACAAGATAAACCTGGGCTGACGGTCTTCGTTGGTTTTTTTATCCAAACAGGCTGTATGATGTTGTTTCAAGAGAGGTCTTGGATTTTTAAAAGTATAAGCTATAGCCATGTCCAAAAACCGTAGAATCAGTTTTTTTATCTTATTTGCAGCTACAATGTCAGTCGCTTTACTGCTGTCTGGTTGCCAAACTCTGCACTGGAACGAAAAATGGCAAAGCAACTTTATTGATCAGATGGCTGTGGCCAGAGACAGTCAGATGCTTAAAAACCTGGTGCGCATGCGCTATGGAACGCCCCCTGTATTTACAACTGTTGGAACGGTAACGGAGAAATACAAACAGGAACCGAGCAGAATTTCATTAACCGGCGCGGCAAGCATCCTCCTTGACACCGCAAAAAAAAATAGCGAGAAAACCGATAGTAGTCTCTCAGGGCAGGTGGGAATAGGCGGCACCCGTGAAACTACCTTTCAATACAGTCCGCTTACCGGCGAGGAACTGAATAAGACCATGAATCAACGTTTGGGGCTGGAGACGGTGTTTTATCTTACCCAATCCGGGTTTTCGATAGAACGCGTTCTGGCAATAACGGTTGAGCGTTTCGGCCCTGCATTAAATGCCCCGTTTGCATCCGGACCCACCCCGGATCATTTACCAAGTCAGGAAGAATTCAACAAATACAAAGCTATACTTGCCGCATTAAAAGATTTGAGACAAAAAAATAAAATAAGATTTTTCAATATCGACCTTGATGAAATCAATGTCAGCTCTGATGAAGTCTGTTCCGAGCTTTCCATGCCTACCAAAACCAAAAAAGGAGAATCGCCGAAAAAATTAATAGCCTGCTTTTTGGATGACAACTTTGATTGCTCGTGCGAAAACAATGATGACCCGCAATGGAAAGAGTTGACGAATCTTTTGAAGATTAAAAATGGAAAAGGAATTTTAATGCTGACCGACTCTGAAACCAGATCCAGTTCCGAAATAAAAGTGAGAACCCGCTCATTGTTCGGAATAATGCACTACCTGTCGCAGAACGTAAAAATACCCGATAGGGACAGGGAAATAGTCAAAATCTCAAAGATTAGGAACGGCGAAGATTGCGGGGAAGAAGGCAAAAAGCGAGATGGTTGGGACTGTAGCCCCGCTGGACAGCGATTCAAAGTCATATCAAGCGATACGCGACCTCAGTTGGTTTGTTCAAGTCCCCAAACTGACGGAGACTGTGCTTCGGTTTTTACCAGACATAACGGTCACTGGTTTTACATCGACGCCAAGGATCATACCAGCAAGGCGACTTTCGCGCTGCTGACAAAATTGTTTGAGATGCAAATCTCTGGTAGGGAAACGAATCGAAACTTTTTTTTCCCGTAAATTTACCCATCTCACTAGAAAGATACGGGAGTTTGTGTAAAGCGGAGGCAGGGCAGTGCGGAACTCAGGAATCGGCAAGCATCCGCTCTGGATAAAGAAAGCATCGGTGACGTATTACCCGGTGTCGTCCGGTACTTTTTCAAGATTCGTTTTTATTACCCGAAGGAAATTCATTCCCATTATTTTTTCCACGACTCCCCTCGAATACCCTTTGCCGAGAAGATAGTCGGGAAGAGTGCGAAGTTCGGCTATGTGCCTCATTTCTTCGGGGAAGTCCTTTATGGGCGCTCCGTCCATGTCGGTTCCTACTCCCACGTGGTCCTCGCCACAGACGTTTATGATATGGTCTATGTGGGCGTATATGTCTTCCAGGGTGGCTAGACCCTGTCCTTTCCTGAGAAACTTCCCGTAGAAAACAACTCCGGTTACTCCACCCCTCTCGGAGATGGCGCGAAGCTGCTCGTCGCGCAGATTCCTCGGGTGATCCACAAGCGCTCTTGAATTCGAATGGGTCGCAACGGGTATGAGCTCTGTGAGTTCCACGCTTTCCCAGAAGCAGCGTTCGTTCAGGTGGGAGAGGTCAAGCGTGATGCCGAGGGCGTTCATTTGGCGGAGAAGCTCCTTTCCCTGCTCGGAGAGTCCCTCGCCGCTCTCGGGTCCTGACGCGTAGATGTTCCTGTTATTCCAGGAAAGACCGACTGCCCGGACGCCCCTTTTGTGATATTCGAAAATATGTTCCGGGTTCAAGACCGGATCCGCTCCTTCCATCAGCGTGAAAAACCCGATTTTCTCTTCCTCACCGAGTCTTCCTATATCCCGTCTGTTTTTTATCTGGAAAACGCTTTCCGGGTATTCGCGGTATATCCCGTCATATACGTCAAGCTGGGCCATGGCCTCCGCCACAGAGCCTTCGGGTTTGTGCTTCGGGTGAATGAAAACGGTATTGAAGACGACCCTTACCCCGCTTTGCCTGAGCCCTGGCAGGGTTATCATGCAGGGGACCTCGGGATTCTCGAAATCCCTTTTGTAGTGGCGCACGTGAAAGGCTATGTCCTGATGAGCATCAACGGTGAGAAAAGCTGAAGGAGTTCCCCATCCTCCTCCTCCCGGGGTCTCGATCCTTACCGCTTCTCCGGCTTTTACCGCAATGGAGCATTTCGCGGGCAGTTTTTTCTCCTCTCCGCCCGATACGAGCGTGTTCTGCCCGCTTTTTCCGTCTTCTCCGCCTTGGGTTCCCCAGGGACGTCTCTTCCTTCTCTCGGTTATCAGGGAGACATGAGAGTCCTCTAGGAACCTGTACTGCCTTACGATTCCATCCCCGCCCGGAAAACTGCCCGCTCCTCCGGACCCCTTTTTTATGAAGTATGACTCCACCATTACGGGAAGTTCCCTCTCGATTGCCTCAACAGGGGTATTGAGCGTGTTTGTCATGTGCGTGTGAACGGCGTTTGCCCCGTTTGCGCCTGACCGTCCCCCCATTCCACCGGCTATGGTTTCGTAATAGGCATAGGAGGAATCAGCAGGGGTGTCTTCCGGCGAACCGAAAGCCAGGTTGCTCATCGTTCCCGCGCTCGCTGCCTGTATGGTTTCGGGGATTGCCTGCGCGAGCGCTCCGAACACCACGTCCACTATCCTCTGCGACGTCTCGACGTTTCCGCCGACGACCGCGCTCGGGTATCGGGCGTTTAGAATGGAGTCCTCATCGACTTTGATCTCAATCGGCCTGAGCGTCCCCGAGTTAAGGGGGGTGTCTTCGCCTGAGAGGCACTGAAAACAGTACAGAACCGCCGAAGTCGTTACGCTCAGGGGGGCGTTAAGACATCCTCTTACTTTCTTTGAGCTTCCCCTGAAATCCACGACCGCCGTGTCCCCAATTACGTTTATTCTTGCCTTTATCGGTATGTCCCGTGTTCCCGCCCCGTCGTCTTCAAGGTAGTCGGTGAAGAGGTAATCGCCGTCCGGTATCTTCTCTATGGCGTTTTTCATAAGCCTCTCCCCGTAGTCAAGAAGCCCGGAAGCGGCATTGTTTATTTTCGAAAGAGAGTATTTTTCAATAAGCTCCCGCATCCTCTTCTCCCCGGTGTCAAGCGAGGCTATCTGGGCCCGCAGGTCTCCTTCTCTTTCCTCATGATCCCTGGTTGAGAGAATTATCTCTTGGAGCAGGGTTTCTTTGATCACTCCATCCTCCCGTATCCTTGTCGGGGGTATTATGATTCCCTCTTCGTGTATTGTCGTTGAAAGAGGCATGGACCCGGGGGTGCTGCCGCCTATGTCCGCGTGGTGGGCGCGCGAGGCGAGGAGAAACTCCGGTTCTCCGTCAACGAACACGGGCGCGACGCACGTTACGTCCGGCAGATGCGTTCCGCCGAGGAACGGGTCGTTAAGAATGAAAACGTCTCCCGGGCAAAGATTCTCCGTTGCCACCGATCTTGCGGCAAACGACATTGACCCGAGGTGTATGGGGATGTGGGCTGCCTGGGCGATCATCTCCCCGTCCGAGTTGAATATGGCGCAGGAAAGATCCCTTCTTTCCTTTATGTTGGGAGAGAATCCCGCTCTTATGAGAACAGAACCCATCTCCTCGGCGATTGTTCCGAGAAGATTGTTGAAAATCTCTAGTTCAAAAAGTTTGAGTTCCATACGGGCAAGATAATAACCAATTTAAGGATTGCCCGTGTGAGGGGAGTAAGATGCAAGGCTAGGCCTGGGGACTTTGCGATATCGCGCTCTGAAGGGCTTCTCCCATCTCCGCAGGGCTTTTGCAGGTGGTGACTCCGGCCCGCTCAAGCGCTTGGAATTTGTCCTCGGCGCTTCCCGAGCCCCCGGAAATGATGGCTCCCGCGTGGCCCATTCTTTTCCCCTTGGGCGCCGTGGCTCCCGCTATGAAGGCGGCTATGGGTTTCGTGAAGCTCCGGCTTATGTACTCAGCCGCCTCTTCTTCGTCAGAACCGCCGATCTCTCCTATCATTACCACCGCGTCTGTGTCCGGGTCGTTCTCAAAGAGCGAGAGCGCGTCGATAAACGTGGTTCCGATAACCGGGTCGCCGCCTATGCCCATGCAGGTCGACTGTCCTATGTCGAGGTTCGTGAGCTGCCATACGGCTTCGTAGGTAAGGGTTCCGCTCCTTGAGATTATCCCCACTCTTCCGGGTTTATGGATGTATCCCGGCATTATTCCCACCTTGGCCTCTCCGGGAGTTATGACGCCCGGGCAGTTTGGCCCCACAAGCCTTGAGCCGGAACCCCTCATGTGTTCCTTTACCCTTACAACATCCAGGGTGGGCACCCCCTCGGTTATGCAGATTACGAGCTCCACGCCTGAATCAAGAGCCTCGAGCATTGAATCCATCGCGAACGCCGCCGGTACGAACACCAGGGACACGTTCGCTCCCGTTTCCCGCACGGCTTCGTCCATGGTGTCGAAAACCGGGAACCCCTCGACGCTGCTTCCGCCTTTTCCGGGCGTGACGCCGCCGACGACATTGGTTCCGTACTCCCGGCACTGGGTCGCGTGGAAAAGCCCGGCGCTGCCCGTTATTCCCTGCACCAGAACTTTGGAGTCTTTATTGACGAGAATGCTTATTTTTCCGGTTCTCCCTTGAGAGCTTCATTGTTTCTCAAATGAGGGGGAACTATAACATGCTTGCTTTGTTTTTTCAAAGTCGTTTGCTCCGGGTTTCCGGAGATGGCAGAGCATATTTTGCAGCCCTGAAGCATCTTTTTTAGAAGGGTGCTTCGCAGCAGTTCTTGGAACGTTATCGCTTGGTTAGGGGGAGGTGACTTATAAGCGGTCTTCTGTGAAGAAGGTGTTGGTCCTTTAGGACTTACCGTTTCGTATCATACTGAAATTGCTTATAAATCGTTATAATGCCCGTTCATGGCCAAGCAACTGCCTAAAACGGGCAGAATGATACAGGTATATAAAATCAGCTTTCCTGACGGGTCGGCTTATGTCGGGCAGACGAGGCAGCCGGTCTCCTCCCGACTCGCACAACATCGGCGGTCAAGCCCATGCAATTCGGTTCTGCACAGAAAGCTCCTGATAATGAGGCCCACTGTAGAAGTTCTCTCTTGTCACCGCAAGCAGGAGGTTGCCGACCGGGAAGAGAAAAAGTGGATCATGGGGCTTGAAAAACCAATAAACAGATACGTTGAGGGAAGGCAAATCAATGCGAATCCCGAAGCGCCGTCGCTGCGTGACAACAGGTGGCCGAAGGAAAGAAACCGGCGGAAGAGACCCAAGTATCCCCGCAGGGCCAGCGGTTATCACGTTTGTTCCTGGTGCTGGCGGAAGCTTCCCGTGTCAGAGTTCTATTCGGACCGCTGCAGGTCGGTTGGCCTTTCAAGCCGGTGCAAAAAATGTGCTGGAATCGAGAGCAAGACCCGCCGGGAGGCGATAAAAAGAAATGGGGATGCTTCCGTCGCTTATTTCCAAGCGAAGCTTGCGTGTCAGGCGCTGCGGACGACGAAAACCCGACCGGTAATCAGTGCCGTGCGAGAAGAAAAAACCCGTTCTTAACCGACGGTAACAACGGGATTACTCTATATTCTGGACCTGCTCACGTATCTTTTCCAGTTCGAGACGTACGTTTATTGTAAGGTGCGAGATTCCCGCGTCCTTGCATTTTGCCGATATCGTTCCCGCTTCCCTGTTCATTTCCTGAACGAGAAAATCAAGCTCCTTTCCCACAGGCCCCTTTTTCCTGGCGGTTTTCCTGAACTTGGAGATATGGGCCTCGAGCCTCACGATTTCCTCGTCAATCTCGCTTTTCTCCGTCACTATGGCCGCGGCCTCCTGAGAGATAAGAGGATCGTTCTTGTGTCTTGAGGAGAAGATTTTCTCGATCTTCTCCTTGGTTTTCTTCTCGGATTTCTTTACGAATTCCTTTCGTTTTTTCTTTACGCCGTCAACCGTTTTTCTTATGATCTCCAGGCGCCCGAGTATCGCTTTCTCAAGCTTCTGCCCCTCGGCTTCCCGGCTCCTGTTGAACCTTGCTAGGGCTTTTGCGACAGCTTCCTTGATCCTGGTTTCAGTCTGTCTTGAGATCTCGGGTGCGGCATGGTTCTCAAAGGAGTTCTCCATCATGAGCAGGTGCTCGATTCCTATCTCTGTTTTGAGTCCCAGGGAGGAGTTGATTTTTTTAAGAGAACTGTGATTTTCCCGGAGCACTTTTTCGGACAGACGCTGCCTTTCCCTTCGGTTTGCCTGCACGGAGAGCCTGAGGCGGAGCTTTCCCCTCTGAATCGAGTTCTTCATCCTGTCCTCAATGACGGTTTCCATCTGGAAAAACGATTCAGGGACGCTTGCCTTGACGTCAAGGAACCTGTGATTCTCCGACCGTATGTCCACCAAGACCTTCCCGATCTCGGTGCTTACGGATGATTCCGCAAAACCAGTCATGCTCTTCATAATACGATTTTGTCCTTCTGGGTGTCCGTTTTTCTCAAGCAGGATACCCGCAACGGTTCCAATTCCCAACCGTTGCCTCGCGGAGAAAGAAAACCGCCCTGTATATTCTCGAAATTTGCCTGTACCATGTTTCTCGTTTAACTTCTTAGAACTATTCAAAGGATCTCCGGTCTCTGTTCCATGAGAAAAACCTATCTTTTTATTCTGCCGTTGCTGTTTCTTTCTCTTTCCTGCGCTATTCCGGTGCGGGGTACGGGTGAGAGGAGACAACCGAAAGTCTCCGCAACGAGCGTCGTAAAGTCTTTTCTTCAGGCGCTTAAGGAGCAGGACTTTGAATCCGCTTATGAAAAAGTACATATATTCAGCTCGGACCGTGAAGGTTACGTAAGCAGGCTCAAGCTTCTTTACGAAAACTACGACCTCAGGGTGATTGACTACAGGGTTCTGGCGACCCAGCTTTTCAAGGATACCGCCATAGTGGTTGCGGAAGTTGAGGTTGACTACAGCAAGCCGGGCGAGAGCGAGCGTCTCAGAGCCAGATACACAAACCGCTACGATCTTTCCATACCCGAGAAAAAGTGGAAGATAGTAAAGGACGAATGCATTGAGAACTGCAGTCACGAACCGGAGAGCCGAAGCGGAGACGGAGAAAGTTAGGATGATAAAAGTTGCGGTAGCAGGGGTGCGCGGGCGCATGGGAATGAGCTTGGCTTCGCTTGCGGCGGCGGATGCTGATATTGAGCTTGTGGGAGCTACGGAGGTGGCGGGACATCCCTCGATCGGTTGCGGGCTCGGGGATTTTGTCGAGGGCGCGGAGCCGGGAGTGAGCGTGAGCGACAGTATTGAGGTTGCTGCCGGGGCCGCGGACGTGATAATCGACTTCACCGTTCCCGAGGCGACCCTTGCGCACGCTGAATATTCGGTTCGGAACGAAAAATCGATGGTCATAGGAACGACGGGCTTTACGCCGGAGCAGAGAGAAGAACTCCTGCGGCTGCTTGAGCAAATACCCTGCGTTTTCGCTCCCAACATGAGCGTCGGCGTCAATATTCTTTTCGAGATATCAAGGCAGGTGGCGTTTCATCTGGGAGATAGCTACGACGCTGAGATCTTCGAGACTCATCACAGAGGAAAAGCCGATTCTCCGAGCGGAACGGCAATCGCTCTTGGCGAAGCGGTAGCCTCTGGCCTGGGGTCTGAGCTTGCGGACGCGGCGAGATACCAAAGGCACGGGCGCATAGGGGCGAGGGAGAAGGGGGAGATAGGCATCCAGACGCTTCGGGGAGGAGACGTGGTAGGGGATCACACCGTCATGTTCCTCGGAGACGGAGAGAGGGTGGAACTTACCCACAAGGCGACCAGCAGGGATAATTTTTCTGCGGGCGCGCTTCGCGCGGCGAAATGGATTCCGGGAAAACCCCCGGGAGTCTACGCGATGCGGGACGTGCTTGGATTCTGATCCAGCCGCGTTTATCCAGACATGTACAGATTCAGGCTTATCGAAAAGGAGAGGGGCGGTTCCGCCAGGCTCGGGGAAATCCGCACTTCAGGCGAAACGGTCGAGACTCCCGCCTTCATGCCAGTGGCGACCCAGGGAGCGGGCAAGGCCATCTCCCCGCTTGATCTTCGCCGCCTCGGTTTTCGGGTTCTTATAGCAAACGCCTACCATCTCTACCTGAGGCCCGGGGTGGACATAATAAGCTCTCTCGGCGGACTTCACCGTTACATGTCCTGGGACGGCGCGATAGTCACCGACAGCGGCGGCTATCAGGTTCTGAGTCTCGCGAAAAGCAGGAAGATCACAGAAGACGGAGTCTCTTTTCGCTCTCACATAGACGGAAGCGAGCACTTTTTCTCGCCCGAGGTCTCAATAGCCGTTCAGGAAGACCTGGGTTCTGACGTGATGATGTGTTTTGACGAGTGCCCTGCCCATGATGCTTCCTACGAGTATGTCGAGAGGTCGGTTTCCCTCACGACGCGCTGGGCGAAACTCTGCAAGGAGGCCAGGAGGGACGGCTCAAGGGCTCTTTTCGGTATCGTTCAGGGAGGGGTGCACGAGGACCTTCGGGCGCGCTCTGCGGGAGAGCTTGTGGATATAGGGTTTGACGGTTACTCGATAGGCGGGCTCGGGGTCGGCGAGTCAAGCGGGGCGACTTTTGAGATTACCGAGCTCTGCGCGGGGCTTTTGCCCGAAGACAGGCTCCGCTACCTCATGGGCATCGGAAATCCGAGCGACATAGTGAGGGCCGTGGCTCTCGGGGTCGATCTCTTCGACTGCGTCATCCCGACCCGCAACGCCCGCAACGGAACTCTCTTTACAAGCCGGGGAAAAGTGGTTATAAAAAACTCCCGTTACGCGTACGACCGCTCCGCGCTTGATGAGAATTGCGGCTGTTACACGTGCGGAAATTTCTCAAGGTCGTATCTGAGGCATATATTCATGGCGGGGGAGATTCTTTCTCTTCAGCTTTTGACCCTTCATAACCTCTATTATTACTCCGAACTGATGAGAAAAATAAGAGAATCGATAAAAACCGGCACCTTCAGGCAGTTCCGCTCGGAGCTGATTGATGCGTAGGAGGAATAGGAATTGAAAAAACTAGCTTTTTTAGCCGCTTCGGCGCTTTTTGTTTCATCGTGCATGCCTCCGGGAGCCGGACAGGGGGGAGGGGGAACGCCGTTTTCGGCCATACTTCCGTTTGTTTTAATATTCGGCCTTTTTTACTTTCTCATAATAAGACCCCAGCAGCGCCAGAGCCGCGAGCGGAAAAAGATGCTCGCCGAGATAAAGAGGGGCGACAGCGTTATCACCACGGGGGGCATACACGGCAGGGTGATAAACGTTGACGGGGACGAGCTCACGGTCGAGATAGCGAAAGGCATTAACGTAAGAATGGTACGCTCCGGGATCTCGGAGAAGACCGATTCTGCGGCCGCTGACGGCAAATCCAAAGGGGGCGGCTGATTTAATGAAAGGCGTGTCCCGTCTGTGGATTACCGTTATCGCTCTTTTTTCCTTTCTTTCCGTAATACTTCTTACGCCGACCTTCATGGGCGACAAGCTTCCCTCCTGGTGGGGAAAGGCGTTTTCAAGCAAGGGGATAAGCCTCGGGCTCGATCTTGAGGGGGGAATATTCCTTCTTCTCGGGGTTGAGACGGAAAAGGGCGTTGCTCAGGAAATGCTCATCGTGGAGGAGGCCCTGGTCTCCAAGTTCGCGAAGAACAGGATTCTGGTGAAAAGCTCTTCTGTTTCCGGGGGAACACTCACTGTCGGTCTTTTCCCGGGCGCGGATATAGACAAGGCGCTTGAGATCGCGCGCGACGAGTTTGAGGAGATGGCGGATATAGGTTCTGACGGCTTTTTGATCCGGCTCTCCATAAAGCCTTCCTACGTGGACGAGCTTGAGCAGAACTCAATAGAGCGGGTCCGCCACATAATAGAGAACCGAGTCAAGGATTTCGGCCTGGTGGAGCCGAGCATACAGAAATCAGGGGACGACAGGATCCTGGTGCAGGTTCCGGGCGCCTCCAAGAAAGACAGGCAGAGAATAGTAAACCTCATCAAGAAGACGGCCGTTCTGGAGTTTAAGATCGTAAGGGCCGTCGGGGCTTCGCGTGAGAACCTCCTGGCGGCGGCAGAAGCGGAAACGGAGAGGCAGGTCACGGAGAAAGGACTTGCCATCCACCCGGGAGATACCGGGAACGAGAACGAGAGGTTTTTTCTCACCGAGAGGCTTGCGAGCGTGACCGGGGAGTACATCTCCGACGCGCGGATAACGTTTGATAACTACGGAAACCCCGCGGTCGGATTCACTTTCAGGGGGGAGGGGGCGAGCAAGTTCGGCAAGCTCACCGAAGACAACATCGGCGAGCGCCTGGCCATAGTTCTAGACGGAGTGATAAAGTCAGCTCCCACTATCCAGGACAAGATAACCTACCAGGGCACGATAACCGGGACTTTCACCCCCGATGAGGCAAAGGACCTGGCGCTCATACTGCGGTCAGGGTCTCTTCCCGTTCCGGTAAGGGTGGAGCAGGAAAGAACCGTGGGTCCTTCCCTGGGCCAGGACTCGATAGAGAAGGGAAGATTCTCCATGATCGTGGGAGGGATACTCGTTTTGGTGTTCATGGTCTTTTTCTACAGGATCCAGGGCGTGGTAGCTAACGCCGCCCTGGTGCTTAACATACTTTTCATAATGGGTTTTCTCTCCGCTTTCGGCGTTACGCTTACGCTTCCCGGTATCGCCGGGCTTGTCCTCACCTTAGGCATGGCGGTTGACGGAAACATAATAATATTCGAGAGGATAAAAGAGGAACTCGTCGCGGGGAAAACCGCCGTTCACTCGATTGAGACTGGATACGCGAGATCCGTCTGGACCATACTTGACGCGAACGTAACGACGCTTCTTACGGCGCTTATACTTTTCTGGCTCGGCACGGGTCCCATAAAGGGTTTCGCGGCCACGCTTTCAATCGGGATAGTGTCGACCGTTTTCAGCAATTTGATTGTGGCGAGAGTTTTTACGAACATGCTCTACAGGGATAAAAAACTGGCAGAGGTAAGTATCTGAGGGTGCTCAAGTGCGGCTTATAGGAAAACTTAACTACGATTTCGTGGAGAAGATGGGGGGCGCGATGCGCATTTCCATTGCGCTTGCGGTCATTTCCATCGCTTCTTTGCTTTATCACCAGGGTCCCAACTGGGGAGTCGAGTTTACCGGGGGGACGGAGATACACATAAAGCTTGCCAAGAGCCTTGAAACCGACGTTCTAAAAGGGGAGCTTGCCGAGAGCGGCTTTCCCTCAGAATCCGTCCAGCGCTTCGGCCTTCCGGGCGATAACGAGCACCTGATACAGTTTGCTCCCGAACTTGCGACTTTTGACCAGATACAGGATTTTCAGAAAAGCCTCGAGGATCTTTTCGCGGAATCGGAGAATTTCAAGGGAGCCTCCATCCAGAGAATAGACTACATAGGCCCCAGGGTGGGCAAGGAACTCATAACCAAGGCCCTGCTGTCCATACTGATTGCGTGCGTCGGCATACTCGCTTACCTGATCCTTAGGTTTGAATTCGGTTTTGCCGTGGGAGCGGTTATCGCGCTTATTCACGACACCCTTATAACTGTGGGGGCAATATCGCTCGCGGACAAGGAGTTTACCCTCGCTATCGTAGCCGCGCTTCTGACCGTGATAGGTTACTCGGTTAACGACACCATCGTCATATTCGACAGGATAAGAGAGAACATGGGCAACTTCCCCGAAAAGGGCTTCAGGGAGCTTGTCAACGATGGAATAAGCCAGACGCTCTCGCGTACGCTGCTAACGGCGATAACTGTGTTCATAGTGCTTGTTCCGCTGTTTTTCCTGGGCGGTTCCGTGATACACGATTTCGCGTTTACGCTCATGATAGGGGTTGTCATCGGTACTTACTCGTCGGTTTTCGTGGCAAGCGCCTTCGTTGTTTACTGGAGAAAAAGAAAAGCGGCCAGATAAAAGCCGCTTTGGTGGTATATGCTCCGCCGCAGGCAGGTTTTTCGCTTTGATAATCGGCTCTTTAACGGTTAAATATCTCCTGTCTTGCTTCTGAAAACTCATAATCTGGGCACATCATGGAAGAAACTCTGCGGCAGTTGAGAAACCAGATAGATTCTGACCTTGAGGGGGTCTCGACCGAGACCGATCTCGTCAGGGTAAAGGCGAGCTATGTCGGAAAAAAAGGGTCTATTACGCAGCTTCTAAAATCCATGAAGGATCTTCCCGCAGAGGAGCGCCGCCAGGCGGGCACTCTCATAAACGGAACCAAAAAGGAAATCGAGGAGCTGATCGAGCGGAAATCAGATGAGATAAAGCGCAGAATCATGGATGAGAAGCTCCTTGAGGATGCGACTGACTTCTCTCTTCCCGGCCGGGGGATGCCGGTGGGAGCCAAGCATCCCATAACCCAGGTGATGGAGCGCATAGTCTATGACTTTGAGAGGATGGGGTTCGAGGTGGCCGAGGGTCCCGAGGTCGAGCTTGATTACTACAATTTCGAGGCGCTTAACATACCGAAGAACCACCCTGCAAGGGACATGCAGGACACTTTCTACATCACAGACGATATGGTCTTGAGAACCCATACCTCTCCGGTGCAGATACGGATCATGCAGACCCAGCAGCCTCCGGTGAAGATAATAGCCCCCGGAAAGGTATACAGATGCGACAGCGACGTTTCCCACACCCCGATGTTCCACCAGATAGAGGGCCTGCTGGTCGACAAGGGCATAACTTTCGGAAATTTAAAGTCCGTCATTATCCAGTTCGTAAAACTCACTTTCGGTGAGAACACGAACGTGCGGTTCCGCCCGAGCTTTTTTCCCTTCACCGAACCAAGCGCCGAGGTGGACATAGAGTGTCAGATATGTTCGGGCAACGGGTGCAGGGTATGCAAAGGTACCGGGTGGCTTGAGATAATGGGATGCGGAATGGTCGATCCCGCGGTCTTCTCAAGCGTTAACTACAATACAGACATCTACTCCGGCTTTGCCTTCGGAATGGGAGTTGAAAGAATCTCCATGCTTAAGTACGGGATAAACGATATAAGGCTTTTCTTTGAGAACGACATAAGGTTTCTAAGACAATTCGTGTAGTTTTCTCACAGGAGTTGCCTTTGGACGGCACGTCTCGTTTTTATGAAATGAAAAGGTGTTTGTGAATAGTATCTGCAATAAACATTGTCCTTGAGTTTCTAGCTCAGCCTTGTATTCTAGTTATCATAACGCTTTTGTATCGCTCAATAGAGCATATCCATGGCCTCCAAGATACCCTACATGACATCGACAGGATTGATTCCGAAGATATTGGAGAAAATTCAAAATGCGAGGCGGCCTGAACGATTCACCCAAGACTTCCTAGAAACAAAACTTGGGCACAGCGGGGGCAGTGCACGAGCTATTATACCCTTACTAAAACGTATGGGATTTCTCGGTTCAGATGGTGTTCCAACGTTTCTATACGATCAGTTCCGTAATGTTGGGACTCAAGGCTTCGCTGTTGCTGAAGGTATGAAGAATGCATTCAGTGAACTTTTTGACCGGAATGAATATATCTACGAAATGTCTCGTGAGAAGCTAACGGGACAAGTAGTTGAGATCACTGGAGCAACTAGGAATGACAGAAGTACCACAGCTATCGTCGGAACCTTTTTAGCACTGAAAGAGCTAGCGGATTTTGAGTATGAGGAGCCGGAGAACCCACTTCCTGAACCAAAATCAGAAGTGCCTCCTTCACCTCAGCTTTCGAATAATGGCCAAAATATGTCTCCGATTGGCAATAAAAACAACATTGAACTGAGGGTTGGGTATACAATCAACCTTAATCTTCCAGAAACCAATGACCCCGAGGTCTTCACTGCTATTTTCAAAGCTCTTAGGGAAAACCTATTGAAAGACTGATGCGTGCAGAAGAAGCGATTAAGTTGTTTGGGTTAAACAATCTGACTATCGAGTCAAATATTCGACAGATAGAAAGGAAGTATGATATCAACCTTGGTCACAAGAAAGACCAAGGGCAAAGGACAGATCGGACATATTATCCTCAATTCGCCGAGCGTCTTCGAGCTGAGGTGTCTCGTATGTCAACAAATTATGCAATCTTCTATTGTCTTGAGAACAGTATTAGAGAAATAATTGTCCAACGGCTAGAGGAAGAACACGGCACCAACTGGTGGGATACGGCTGTACCGGAAGCCGTTCGTAAAAACGCTGAGAAAAACCGAAGGAAAGAGCTATCATCAGGCGTCACTCCCCGTTCAACAGAGCTAATAGATTTCACGAACTTTGGGGAGTTGGGCGAAATCATTAAGGCCAATTGGGACATTTTTGGTGATATGTTCCGCGATGTTCGGGCAGTCGAAAGGGTTCTGGCAACGCTTAACACATTACGCGCACCTATAGCACACTGCAAAGCACTCGCAGAAGACGAAGAATTGCGACTGCATCTTGGCCTGCGCGACTGGTTTCGCCAGATGGAGTAGCATGCTAAAATCCGGTTCTCGACATTCCTGCGTACAAAGTCTCTAGCAAATTTTATTTCCGAGATTGTATCAACATTTCAACGGCACGCAGATGAGATAGATACTGTTTCTAAAGCGGAGACAAAAAAGAAAAGTTGAACCCCCGTACAAATTGAACAACATGATTAAGGGTCTGCGGTTTAACGAATGCATACATATGAAGCAGCAGTCAAAAAAGAAAAAGATTGAAGAAGACAGATAAGGAGAACACCGATGGGAATCAAACCTGATCACTGGATAAGGAAAATGTCGCTTGAGCACAAGATGATAGACCCCTTTGTTGAAGGGCAGGTAAGCAAGGGCGTTATATCGTACGGCCTTTCCTCTTACGGCTACGATATAAGGGTAAGCAATGAGTTCAAAGTGTTTACCAACCTGCACAGCGCCGTCGTTGACCCCAAAAACTTTGATCCCAAGTCCTTTGTGGAAATAGAAGATGATTACTGCATAATTCCCCCAAACTCCTTTGCGCTCGCAAAAACCGTTGAGTATTTCAGGATACCCAGAAGCACAGTTACCGTGTGCGTCGGTAAATCCACTTATGCAAGGTGCGGGATAATCGTTAACGTCACCCCTTTTGAGCCCGAGTGGGAGGGGTACGTGACGCTTGAGATCTCGAATACCACCCCCATTCCCGCAAAGATATATTCAAACGAGGGAATCGCCCAGGTGCTTTTTTTTGAAGGTGATGAGGAATGCCAGATATCCTACGCGGACAAGAAAGGAAAATACCAGAAGCAGACCGGCATCACGCATCCGAAAATTTCCCAAGCGTAAAGAGGTTTTACCCTAAAGGGATTCTGGAAATTGGCGATTGCACATGAGCCAACGTAACTGGTTGCTTTCGGCAGGTCTCAAATACATTAAGAGCGGTTCAAGTTTCACTAAAAGCTAGGGCTCCCCAGCAAGTTCTCTTCTTTCATCTGTCGACTGTTGCACGATCCTTTTTTCAATCTATCTCTCTTGATACTGAACGGTTAGTTGGCGCTATATGTTGTGGATTTTCTTGCTTAAACACCATAGATATTGACATCAACGTGTAATTCTTGTATTTTACAATTAGCGGTGGTTGTAGTTCTGCAACGAGCACAATTTTTTAGAGGTGAAGTAAAAGATAAAAAAGCAGTATTGGCTGCGGCTAAGGAGAAGTACAATGAAAACAATTGAGATTTTACTTCAGGGGGAGTGTATCCCCGACATTCAGTTAGTTGAAGTTGAGGTGGGCACTGACAAATCGGTCAAAGATGTTCTCGAATTAGCAACGGGTTGTCGCCAAGAAGAGATCGAAGGTGAATTCTTAGTGTTCCTCGAGAACTGCGCGAAACCAATGGCGCCGGAAGATAAACTACCTGAAAGCGAGGATGAGAAACCCCTCTTGCTTCATGTACACCGTTGTCATAGCGTTGCGGTCACGGTGACTTTCAACGGTGTGGACAAAGGGAACGAATTCAGCCCGGGAACTACTGTTGCCTCCGTGAAAAAATGGGCAGCGGTTAGCGAATTTGGAATGAAGCTCGCTGATGCGGCGGAGCATGTACTCCAGGTTGCAGGTAGTTCGAAGCGTCCCGAGCCGGATACCCATATCGGTGCGCTGGCGAGTTGCCCTAGTTGTGACATTTCATTCGATCTCGTGCCGCACAAGCGAGTGGAGGGTTAGGACTTGAGCGAGGAACTGCCGTCCCCTGACGAGCAGATACTTCGACTCCACCTGAATTCAGGGCGTTTCCGTAGTGGTGTTGCGGCCGGATGGTGGCGGTTGGTGTCGCTGGATTGGCCCTACGTGGTGATTGTGGTCATAGCGCGTGACAGTGTCGAGTATGGATTTCGCTTCCACTGCGCAGACTACCCACATACAGCTGTTACAGCCCAGCCTTGGGATCTGGAGAACAACGCGCGGTTACCGAACAACTCGTGGCCAACGGGTCGTGAACGGATTCCTCTTGCTTTCAATCCGAACTGGAATGAGGGAGCTTGCCTCTATCTGCCGTGCGACCGTCAGGCAATCGAAGGACATGAGAACTGGCGCAACGAGCATCCCGCTTTACTATGGGATCCCAAGAAAGGCATTTGCAAGTATCTGAGAATCATCCACGAGTTACTGAACTCCAATGATTATGGAGGGCGTCGTGGAACATGATCCGAAGTTCACCATCCCATTGTCTTCATGGCGGGAGCTTCTCAGCGAGCTTCACCGCCGGGCTGACGGACGCCGTGAAAGCGGAGCCTTTTTGCTCGGACATTCGACCGAGCGAGGCCAACGGGTCGAACAAGTGCTTTATTACGATGACCTCGATCCTTATGCCTGTCGGACAGGTGCGGTAGTAATGCATGCAGCAAGCTTCGGGACGCTTTGGGATCGGTGCAAGTCAAGCGGTCTTTCGGTTGTTGCCGATATCCATGTCCATCCAAGAGCAGCGTTCCAGAGCCGTGCGGATAGGAAAAATCCGATGATTGCGGTGACTGGTCACCTGGCGCTCATCGTGCCGAATTTTGCGTGTCCTCCAGTCGCGCTGAAGAGCCTCGGATTCTTTGAATATCTGGGCAGCCACCGCTGGCGCTCCTTAGGTGGCCCACAGATTAGGCGTTTTTTGCGAATAGCATCCTAGGAGGGCAATCATGATGGAGACAGATCACATGGCTGTCACTGACCATTTAAATAGACTGGTCAAGCTTGCAATGGATACCGGTGAGGTCGAAAGCTTGGAGGATGCTGAAGAACTCTTCACAAGTTACCGGCTAGCGGTTGCGGTGGGAGATGATGTTGGCCATTCGCCAACGCATCAAGCTACGTTGCTGACAATCGTAAATGCTAGCAGGCGTAGCTTACTAGGTGGAATCGAAGTCATGGGCATTGCGGATATGGAGCTTCTGGTGCCTGTGCCACCTTACCAGTCACTGGAAGAGGCCGTCGCTGGACTGGGTGGGCGTGTGGTTCAAACTTTAAGCACTGATGTCCCTCTGGTTGCGATTGGTAACGCCCCAGTGAAGGCGATGCGTTCCTTTGCGGTCCGCACAACCTTTGAAGGCTGGGCAGCAGGGATTATCCCGCTCGCCGAGGACACCTTGCGGCTCTCCGAACAGCATGAGTTTGCTCCTGCGGGTGTACTAGCGGGTGCATTAGCAGTCACGGAGGCCTTTCAATTTTTGCGCAAAAACCACCCTGCTGCCGGGCGTCGCGATGTGGGTCTTTCGCTTTGGCGCCCGGAATTGCAATGGCGGAAAGATTCTGCTGCCGG
Source organism: uncultured Spirochaetia bacterium (assembly GCA_964429945.1). GTDB lineage: Bacteria > Desulfobacterota_D > UBA1144 > Nemesobacterales > Nemesobacteraceae > Nemesobacter. The sequence goes on from CAYSDX010000056.1 coordinate 35,284, forward strand.
CCCAGCCATTGAGAAACTACCCTCTGCGCTTTGGCTGATAGGTCTAGGCAATCTTGGTCAAGCCTATCTCTGGACTCTCAGCATGCTGCCCTACGCAACACCTAACGAAGTGCAGTTAGTATTGCAGGACTACGACACACTTGCCCTTTCCAACGATAGCACCTCGCTGCTTACTAACCCTGAACTGGTTGGAATCCGCAAAACACGGGCAATGGCGAATTGGGCTGAACAGCGCGGATTTAGGACGACAATAATCGAGCGACGATTTAAAGCAAATTTCAAAGTAGACAGCGACGAACCAATTCTTGCTCTGTGCGGAGTGGATAATGAACCCGCGCGTAGTGACCTTGAAGATGTTGGTTTTGCCAAGGTGATCGAAGCCGGGCTTGGGGGTGGGACGAAAGACTTCCTTGGTTTCAGTATGCATGTGTTCCCCGGTACACGGGAGGCCCGGAACTTGTGGAAATCGGCGACCCCAAACAGCGATAACCGAATTGACCTTCCGGCTTATAAAAAACTTGCCGCTTCTGGGCTCGATCACTGTGGTCTTATACAACTCGCAGAACGTACTGTTGGTGCACCGTTTGTCGGGGCTACTGTGGCGGCCATTGTCGTTGGGGAAGTTTTGCGTACGGTCAATGGCGCGCATAGCTATGAACTGGTCAATGGGCACTTGCGGGACCTGTCGCACCGAGATGTCATAAGCGCACAGAGTAGGCAACTCCTCAATCCTGGGGCTACGGCAGCTTATCCTATCCACGGGAAAACCTAGCACCAGGGAAATGGATACTGAGGCCGATTGGCTAGGTATTCTCAAGAAATTCTGATTTTTACGTAAACTGCCGGATATTACGGACTTTTTTCTTTTTTTCAGGTATCATAATAATCACATTATCTCTACCGGGAGGTACTTGTTTTGAGCGAGTCTCAAGAATCCGAAATAATGGGTGAATTGCGGCAGGATAACGGCTTCGGCGATGATTACACAGCCGAACAGATAAAGGTTCTTCCGGGCCTTGAAGCGGTAAGAAAACGCCCGGATATGTACATAGGTGATACCAATTCCCGGGGATTTCACCACCTCGTTTTCGAGGTTCTCGATAACAGCGTTGACGAGTCCCTTGCGGGTTTCTGCGAAAACATCTCCGTTACCATCCATGTGGATGAGAGCATTACGGTTGAAGACGACGGAAGGGGAATTCCGGTTGATGTCCACGAGGAGACGGGAAAACCGGCCGTCGAGGTCGTAATGACCATGCTCCACGCCGGGGGGAAGTTCGACAGCAAGGTCTATCAGGTTTCAGGAGGACTCCACGGCGTGGGCGTCACGGTGGTGAACGCGCTCTCAGAGAGCCTCTCGATAGAGATAAAAAGGGAAGGGGAGGTCTGGTACCAGCAATATGAAAAGGGAGAGGCGTTAAAAGACCTTAAGAACACCGGAAAAACGAAAAAAAGCGGAACCAAGATCCACTTCAAGCCCGATTCCGGGATATTCGAGGTTAGCGAGTTTAACTACGACATACTGGCCCACAGGATAAGGGAACTTGCCTTTCTTAACAAGGGGCTTCGGATTACCCTTAGCGACGAGAGAACCGAAAGATCCCAGGAGTTTTTCTACGAAGGGGGGATCATCGCTTTCGTGGAAGAACTTAACCAGAACAGAAAAGCGCTTCACCCCGAGGTGATTTATGTTTCGGGAGAGAGAGACTCAACCGCGGTTGAGGTTGCTTTGCAGTATAACGACACTTACAGGGAAACCATATTCTGCTACGCGAACAACATAAACAACATAGAGGGCGGAACCCATCTCTCGGGTTTTCGCACATCTCTTACGAGAACCATAAACAAGTACGCTGAGGAAAAAAACCTTCTGAAGAACCTCAAGATGGCAATCGCCGGAGAAGACGTGAGAGAGGGGCTTGTGGCAGTTGTGAGCGTAAAGATTCCGGATCCGAAGTTTGAAGGCCAGACCAAAACAAAGCTCGGGAACACTTCCGTTAGGGGTATTGTCGAGTCTTTGCTGAACGAGAAGCTGCGGGTGTTCTTTGAAGAAAATCCCGCCGTGGCAAGACGCATCGTGGAGAAGACCATAGAAGCCGCGAGAGCGAGGAATGCCGCGAGAAAAGCAAAGGAACTTACCAGGAGAAAAAGCGCCCTTGAATCCGGAACGCTTCCCGGGAAACTGGCCGACTGCCAGGAACGCGACCCGGAGAAAAGCGAGCTCTACATAGTCGAGGGGGAATCAGCGGGCGGATCCGCAAAACAGGCAAGAGACAGGCTCAATCAGGCCATCTTGCCACTTAAGGGAAAAATCCTGAACGTCGAGAAAGCCAGGTTTGACAAGATGCTTGCCAACGAGGAAATCCGCACCACGATCACCGTTCTCGGCACCGGAATAGGGGCCGAGGAAGGCGACTTCGACATATCGAAGATACGCTACCACAAGATAATACTCATGACCGACGCGGACGTTGACGGATCACACATAAGAACCCTTCTTCTCACGCTGTTTTTCCGCTTTTTCAGTGAAGTGATAGAAAGGGGGTATCTGTACATCGCCCAGCCACCTCTTTATCTCGTGAGAAAGGGAAGGAAGGAAACTTACCTCAAGGACGATCAGGAATACGAAGAGTTTCTGGTGAAACTTGGAGTTGAAGGCCTTGAGATCGCCTCCGGGAACTCGAACGGTCACGCAAGGCAGATCAGGGGAACAAAGCTTTTTGATCTTGTGCAGAAAGCCATCAGGTACGGAAAACTTCTTGACCGCATGAGCAGGTGGGGGAGAAACAGGGGGATAGTTGACGGCTTCGCCAGAAGGACCGATTTCGGTAAAACCGCGCTCAAGCATGGGAATGAAGCCTCCCTGGATACTCATCTAGTCGAAATAAGGAAATGGCTAGAGGAGAACTACCCCGACATAGTCGATCTTGACTGGAAGTTCGGGGACGATACCGAACATAATTCAAACAGCATTGAATACGACTTCAGGGAAAACGGAAGGGTAAGTTCCTCTTTTATTGATTTTAACTTCCTCGCTTCTCCCGATTTCAGGGAACTCAGAAAACTTGCCGATTCTCTTAGCCCGCTTTGGGACTCCGCCTGCCATATCGTTGATGATGGCGAAGAAAAAGAGATCGAAGGCCTTGAGGAATTCGTTGAATTCATTATGGAGAGAGGGAAAAAAGGTCAGTTCATACAGAGATATAAAGGTCTTGGAGAGATGAACCCTGAGCAGTTGTGGTCAACGACCATGAACCCTGAGAACAGGGTACTAAAACAGGTCCAGGTTGAAGATGCCGTCGAGGCCGACGAGATATTCTCAAAACTCATGGGTGACCAGGTCGAACCCAGAAAAGAGTTTATTGAATTAAACGCTCTTAGGGTGAGCAATCTGGATATCTGACAACCCTAAATCTACTCCCCTCAGAAATAGCTTTATAACCTTATCTGTATACAGGAAATTTAGGTTGTTGCGGACTTAAAATCTTCAAACCGAATTGCTAGTCGGTCTCTGTCTGGATAATCCTGTTTCTTCATTCGTGCCGGAAGACGTAGTCTGCTGCCGTTAAGTCGCTTGAGTGCTTCAAGAGTGGGACCGTCATTTTGATCTAGCAGGAGGCTTGAGACGTGAATTCCGTAGTCAGGGTCAATTCCAACTAGGTGTTTGTCAAATGCGGCGTGATGTATTTTTGAAAGCAGCAGACCATTTGAGACAATGGGTTGGCCAAGTTCTGGATTTGCGTGGGGGATTATGTGTGCGGCATCAAGCAACCGTTTTTCAGGAAGACCCGATAAAGCGCAGCGTCCTTTGTAAGCAGAGAGAATCGATTCGCGAAACTGTCCTTGGTGTACTCTGCGTTTTACCATGTCAAAGGCCTCAAGTCTTTCCGTTGCCGTTTTAGGAATAACTATTTCATTCCGATCAGGTGGACCGAAAAATACTCTGGCTTTACAGCTAGTTCTGTCCCATTCACCGATAAAAGCGGGTACTATGGCTTGATACTGACCGGGGGCAATTCCAAGAAAGTAGATTATGGGAATCTGGTTTTCATATGCTTCCCGGAGCCATCTGTTTTCCGCGGCGTCAGGATTGTCTCCCATAAAATCGTAATGTATTGATTCTGCACTATTGAAAAACTTTCTGTGAGCATCTATTTGATCTTCATACCAGATCTTACCACTCTTTTTAGGGAACACAGTTTGGATTGAGAGAAGGAATTTCATTTCCTTCGGTCTGAATATACCGCGCTGTTGATTTCTGAGCGGGATGCGTTTGCCTTCAAAGTTAAACCCCTTTTGGATTTCTTTTGCTGGCAGGTGTGTATAAATCCTACTCAGATTCTTCACGCGCTCAAAAGCCGCCATACGCATTCGGCTATCAAGATCGGAGTGTGGATCCCCCATGAACGCAATTATACACTAAAGGATTCCGAGAACGATAAGAAAACTTATGATGAGAAGGTTTACTATTGCTAGGGGAAAAAGCTTCTTCCAGCCGAGGCCCATTACCTGATCGTACCTGAACCGTGGCAAAGTCCATCTTACCCAGATAAACAGGAAGAGTAAGAAAAGGACTTTGCCGATAAAGACGGCAGGCGGCAGATACCAATGCGTGTTGATATCGACGCCGAACCACCCTCCGAACGGTAAGGGATACCAACCACCCAAAAACAAACAAGTTATCATGCAAGAAGCAACTATCATATGAGTATATTCGGCCATGAAGAACATTGCAAATTTTATGCTGCTGTATTCGGTGTGATAACCGGCGACTATCTCGGGCTCGGCTTCCGGCATATCAAATGGAAGCCTGTTGGTCTCGGCGAATGCTGAAACGACGAAAACCACAAACCCTATAAACGAAGGGATCATGAACCACATCTTTTCCTGCGCTTCAATTATATCCCCGAGGCGAAGTGAGCCCGTTATGGCTATTACCCCCAGTATGGACAGGCCCAAGGCAAGCTCGTAGCTTATCATCTGCGCAGCGGCCCGGAGGCCCCCAAGAAGGGAGTACTTGCTGTTAGAACCCCACCCGCCGAGCACCACGCCGTATACGCTTAGCGAGCTTATTCCGAGCACGTAGAGAAGGCCGATGTTTATGTCGGCTATCTGGAACCTTATGAACACGGGGTCCTGAAGAAATCCGAAGAGATCGGTGTAGAATCCCTTTCCTATTGGAATTACCGCGAGGGCGGCCAGGGCCGTGACGAGCGCGAATGCCGGGGCCATGATGTACATGGTCTTGTTCGCGTTTTTCGGAATTACGTCTTCTTTGAAAATGAATTTAATGCCGTCTGCAAGCGGCTGCAGCAGCCCCGAGGGCCCGACCCTGTTCGGTCCGTAACGGTCCTGTATGAAAGCGCTTATCCTTCTTTCCGCGAAGGTGAGATAAGCGACCGCGGTCAGGACGACGAAAAACACAAGCGCTATCTTTGCGATCGCTATTGTTATGAGAAGTGGAGTCATTTGCCCGCGCCGTGTTCGAGAACTTTTCCGACGGTTCCTATCCTGTCGTAGTTCATACCGCCGTATCCGGGGATCTTGAGGCTTATGTCATCCATCACGTCCGATGCGGAAGCGTAGCTGAACAGGGATTTATCGAGTTTTTCCCCGATCATGCACAGTATCTCCCATCCGGGTTTTGCTTTTCCCGGGGGAGAAATGGCTTTTCTTATTTTCTGAACCCGACCGGTGTCGTTTGTGAAAGTTCCGTCTTTTTCATAAGGACTTGCCGCGGGAAGTATTACGTGGGCGTGTCTCGCGGTTTCGGTGAGCTTGTAGTCTATAACGGCGAGAAATCCGATCTTCTCAAGCGCGCGGGAGAGTGCGTACTTCTCATGGTCGGAAACCAGCTCAAACAGGTCCGCTCCGATCACGACGAGAGTATCGACCCTGCCGGCAAGAAGCTCCTCGATAGTTGTTTTCACATCCTCTCCGTTTCCCTGCGTCATGAGATTTCTCGCTCCCGCGCTGTTGGGATACGGGTCGTTGCTTACAAGATCGAATTTTTTCTCTATATGCTCGGTTCCCACGGCGCAGACTGCCGGGCGGTCTCCGAGGGTGGATGAAAGTTTCGCCGCGAGGAACATTTCCTCGTTTGTAAGCAGAGCAGAGCCCGCAATCGCGCAGGGGCCCGCGCCGCCCGACTTTATTCCCGAGAGCCTGGCACCAACGCTGTTAATTGCGTTTTCCCAGGAGGCTATCTCGTACTCTTTATCACTTTTCATTATGGGGTCCTTGAGCCTGATTGACTCTTGGATCTCTGTGTAATCGAATCTTCCCCTGTCGCATATCCAGTGACCGTTTACTTCCTGGTTTATCCTCGGGCGTATGCGGGAAATCTTTCCTTGCCTCGGGTCGACGCCCACGGTAATGTTGCACCCGTTGCTGCAGAGAGAACACACCGAGTCTGTGAATTCCATGTACCAGACCCTCTCTTCGTGAAGCGTGTTCTTGGGGAGAAGTGCTCCGACCGGGCAGATGTCAATCACGTTTCCCGCAAGCTCGTTATCAAGCTTTTTCCCGGGGAAAACGGAGATTTTCTTGCGAAAGCCCCTCCCGGTGGTTCCAAGCTCATGAGTTTTCGTCACCTCATCCGTAAAACGCACGCACCGCGTGCACATGATGCACCTGTTGGCATCGTACATTATGCGGTCGCTTAGGTAGCTTTTCTGCCTTACCTTCTTGTTCTCGGGACCGCCGACCCTGCTGTAGCCGGGGCCGTGAGCGAAAGTGGTCATCTGGAGAGGACACTCCCCGCCCTTGTCGCATATGGGGCAGTCAAGCGGGTGGTTTATCAGAGTGAACTCCACGGCCGCCTTTCTGGCCTCAAAGGCCTTTTCGGTGTCCGTTTTGACCACGAGGCCGTCTCTTACGGTCGTGTTGCACGCGGGAAGCACCTTGGGAACGCCTTCCACTTCCACGAGACACTGCCTGCACTGGGCGACTACGCTCAGCGAAGGGTGATAGCAGAAGTGAGGGATCTCTATCCCGGCCACCGCGGCGGCCTGGATGACGTTCAGTCCGTCGTCCACATCAAGTTCAATTCCGTCGATGGTTATCTTGGGCATAGAGAGGGCTCAAGGGAAAAACGATTAGCGTAAATACTATTCGGAGAAAGTGCTTTTGACAAGTCAGGCGTTTTCGTCCTTTTCGGGTGCCTGAAACTTGGTTTTCTCATCCGTATCGTCTTCAAATTCTATGTTCTTTTTTATATCGTCCTTGGCTCTTTGAAGCTCTCTTATCCCCCTGCCAAGAGTTCTTGCGACCTTGGGAAGCTCTTTGGGCCCCAGAACCACGAGGGCGATGAAAAGTATTATGAGCAATTCAGCCGTGCCAAGTCCGAACATGGTTGCTTTCTCCTGTATCTAATATAACCGAAACCGGGGGGCTGGGTACCGATTTTATCGGGCGTCTGGAATCAGAAAAACGACTGAAGGCAGCCGCGCGGCGGCATAAAGACAACGGGGCGGGGCAATACGGGCAGAAAACATTGTCTTTTGCGAAAACGCGGACGCGAGAACAACAAGCGGCAGTCATTGCTCCCCGAGAACTGATGCCATCTCCCGAAGACCGATCGCCTCGACATCCTTCGCGACCGGGTAGCGGTCAGAGCCGCCGGTGACGACAAAGGACCGCTCGGGCTTAATATCTTCAAGGGCGTTTCGAAACCCCTTGCCAAGGGCAGCACCGAGGCCACGCTTTACTTCAACGGCCCAGGGGCCGCGACTTCCGGGAAGTTCTAGCACAAGGTCAACCTCCGCCCCCGCCGAGGTGCGGTAAAAGCTGGCCCTGGTTCCTGCCGGCGCTGCGGAAAGGAGATTTTCTATCACGAAACCCTCCCAGCTCGCTCCGACGACGGGATGACCGGCAAGGGAATTATGATCTGTGATGCCAAGCAGGGCGTGGACGATGCCGCTGTCGCGCACGTAGATTTTCGGCGATTTAACGAGACGTTTTCGGACATTGGCGTAAAACGGCCGCAGCCGACGGACCAGCAGCAGATCAACCAGCAGATCTATATAGCTGGTCACCGTGCGGGCACTTATGGAAAGACCGGACGCAAGCTTTGAGGTGTTCAGCAAGGCGCCCTGACTGTGGGCAAGCATCATCCAGAGACGCTCAAGGGTCTCTGCGGGAATCCGCCATCCGAACTGCTGCACGTCGCGTTCCAGATAAGTGCGGATAAAATTGCTGCGGAAGGCCAAACTGTCGCTATCGTCTCGGGCGAGAAAACTGTCAGGAAAGCCGCCGCGCGTCCAAAGCAAGTTCAAAGAATCCTCTTCATCCTCTGCTTCAAGAATGCTCAGCGGATTCAGCTCAACATATTCTATTCGCCCCGCGAGACTTTCTCCCGACTGCTTCAGCAAGTCGATCGATGCGGACCCCAGAATCAGAAAGCGTTTCGTCCGTCTCCCCCTGCGTCTGCCCCGGTCAATCAGGCCGCGCAGCTCGGAAAACAGCCCCGGCGCGCGGTGAACCTCATCAAGAATGACCAGGCGATCTTCATAGGACCTGAGGAACAGCGCAGGGTCGGCCAGCTTGGCTCGGTCCGCGCTGGCTTCGAGATCAAGGTAGAGCGCGTCCGTCTTCCCGGCAATATCAAGTGCCAAGGTCGTTTTGCCGACCTGGCGCGGACCGATCAGCGCCACGGCAGCCTGGCGGCCCAGGGCTTTTTCCAGCGTATGATATGTATGACGTTCTATCATCCTCGCAAATTATACATCCGACTGCTTAATTTGCAAGGATAAATCTCGCACGGCTGTGGGTCACCCAAGATAAATTCTGTTCTTGGTGATGAGTTTTTCTGTTTTTGGCAGTACCCAAAGGCTCAATCGGGGGTGCTGTGCTTGAGAGTTCAACGGGCGGTTTTTACGGGTTTCCTTATAAGTAGTACTAAGAAGGCCGTTACAAAAGACGCTGCCGTCGCCACTATAAGGGAGTTCTGATAGCTCTGGGTCATGTCGAAGAGAAGTCCGGAAACAAGGGGGCCGCTGATTGCGGCTAAGGAGAATCCGGTGCCGAAAATGCCGAATATGCTTCCAAGCGACTTAAGGCCGTAGAATTTTCCAAGTATCGTCGGAAACATCGGCACCCACCCGCTGTAGAAAAGGCCGAAGAGAAAGCCGAACAGGTAAAGCGACCATACCTCCGCGACCGACAGAATGAGGATTATGGAGCTTGCCTGGAAAAAATAGCAGACAAACAGTATGCGCACGTCGCTTAAGAAGTTGGTCACGACTCCTGAGAAGAAAATCCGCCCGATAATGCTTCCAACCCCTATGAAGGCGGGCGCCCCGGCCGCGACGATAGGGGATATTCCCGACCCTACCGAGAAGTTAAAAAGGTTAACGATAATGATGAGAAAAGTGTTAAACCCGAAGAAAAAGGCAGCGTACATAAGCCAGAAGCTTGAGTGTGAAAACGCTTCCTTTGCGCTCCAGTCTGAAGCTCCCGTATCCCTCGCCGCATCCTCAGAGTTCTCTCCGTACGGTCTGAGTCCCATTTCCTCGGGGCGGTTTTTCACCAGAAGAGCGGAACACAGTATCACGGTAAAAATCACGGAGAGATAAACAAGGGCGCGCTCGTAACCGAATGATTCTATAAGCCAGGTGGTAAGCGGGTTTACCACCAGACCGCTTACAGGAACCCCCGCCGTGGCGATTCCTATTGCAAGCGCCCTTTTCTTGACGAACCATCGACTTATGACGGTGACGGGCAGTATGTACAAAAACCCGTCTCCTATTCCCACCATTACGCTGTAGGTTATGTAGAGTTCCAAAGTGGTTTCGGCATAAGCGGAGAGAAGGAAGCCGAATGCCCCTATGAGCCCTCCGAAGAAGGTGAGATACCTGGCGTCATGGGTGTCTATAAGCCTCCCCGCAAACACGAAGGAAAAAGCCATGCACACGCATCTAAGGGAAAAAAATGACGACCCGACGGTATTTGAGAGACCGAAGGCTTCGTTCAGGTAAGGAAGAAATATCCCGAACGAGTAGAGAACCATCCCGTCAAGCGTTATGAGCATGTGCCCCGCTATGACTATGACCCATCCGTAAAAGAATCTGTTTCTAAGCATAGGTTTTTCGGTTGGAAACGGAATTTCGCCGCCCGGGGCTAATCAGAGAAGCTTCCGGAAATCACCGTGTCCTCTGAGGTCGGCGAGCTTTTTGAGGGG
>CAYSDX010000057.1:0-7880 GCA_964429945.1 uncultured Spirochaetia bacterium
GCATTTCACTGTAAGTGTGAAAGAGTTTGTTTTTTTGTCAACAGAAATGTACGGAATTCAATACATTTCTCCTGCTGCCTAAGCACATATTTGACCAATCTTGTCTAAAACTGTCTACACAAATTCCAATGTGGATTAACACTCCGGAGTCGATTATAATATTAGTTTTTCCAACCAGCCATCTTTAGAAAAAAAAGGAAGTGACCATGTCTACAATCATGGATGGCAAAAAGGTCTCTCAAGACATAAAAAAATGGATCATCCAAAAAACCAAGGAACTTAAAGACCAAACGGGAGTAGTGCCCGGTCTTGCTTCCATTCTGGTCGGCGATGATCCCGCATCCGAAATATACGTGAGGAACAAGAGAAGGGCGTGCGGAAGATGCGGAATGTTTTCAGAAGAATACAATCTTCCGGAGAAAACCTCAGAAGAGGAGCTTCTTTCGCTGATCGAGCGCCTTAACTCGGATGAAAAGATTCACGGCATACTGGTACAGCTCCCCCTTCCGGTCCATATGAACCCGGCAAAAGTGATAAGAACGGTGTCTCCTGACAAAGATGTCGACGGGTTTCATCCCGAGAACATCGGAAAACTGTTCCAAGAAAACCCCAGCGCCATCTCCTGCACCCCGTACGGGATAGAAAAACTTCTCGATTACTACGGCATAGAGATACTCGGCAAGCACGTAGTGGTCGTGGGGAAAAGCAACATAGTCGGAAAACCTGCGGCAGCCCTGATGCTCAACAGGGATGCCACCGTCACTATAGCCCATATCGAAACTCAAAACCTGCCTGCAATAACCACCATGGCGGACATACTGATAGTCGCGATAGGGGATCCGCAGTTCATAAAAAAGGAAATGATAAAGGACGGAACCGTTTTAATTGATGTCGGAATCAACAGGAACGAAAGCGGAAAGATCGTCGGCGACATTGACTTTGAGGACGTAAAGGAAAAAGCCTCTTACATAACCCCCGTTCCCGGCGGGGTGGGTCCGATGACTATAACCATGCTTCTTTGGAACACGCTTGAGGCGGCGGAGATATCCGTGCTGGGCGAGTAGCCCCAAGCTTGGGTCAGAGAAGCACCTCGGGACCGTCGGTTTTCAAAATCGCATGCGAATCCCCGAGGCCGGAACATATATCCCTTACCGTCATGTTCTTTGCGGGATGCCGGGCGGCCGGGTCTATTTCGAGCAGAGGCTCCAGAACAAATCTTCTTTCGTGCGCCCTCGGATGAGGAATCACCAAGGAATCCGTGTTTATTACGAGGTCTCCGTAGAAAATTATGTCAATATCTATCACTCTGGGTCCCCACCTCTTCGTTTTTTTCCTCCCGATTTCCCTTTCAACTGCCTTTAGGTGGTCGAGAAGATCGAAAGGGGAAAGTTCCGTTTCTACCTTGATAACGGCGTTTGTGAATTTGGGCTGGTCCTGCGGCCCCACGGGATCCGATTCGTAAAGAGAAGAGACAGCTACCACGCGCGCGCGCTTCTTAATGCTCCTTAGCGCGCGGGCGAAATTTTCCCGGACGGGTCCCAGGTTGGCGCCGAGACTTATGAAAACGGCGTTGCGTGAAACTTTGTGTTCAATCAATATACTTACCTCGGCCAAGGCGCGAGAAAAAACAAGCAACTTCTTTAAAAAACCGGAGCTCAAAAGGGCTCAGGCCGTCCAGATAAAACATGTCAGGGGCCGTACGCAATTCCCTTGACAGACTCATCTTCGGGAACCCTGTTCAAGAACTTGCCACGTCAATTACACAGACTGATATTTTGCGTTTCTGATCAGCACTGAGACCGTTAAGCAGGCGCTCTTGCAATTCCCTAGCATCTCGCGGCAGCGTTCCTTCCCCGGGTGGCTGACGGTATTCCCTACCGAACCAGAATACCAAGTAAATACCGTAGCCATCCGTTTCAGGGTCTCGTGTATATTTCGCAATTAACTGTTTTTTTACCGCACTCCACAAATCTCGACTGTTACTTTTCTTTATCCCCAAAGGAATACTGTATCCACCGTACGCGACCCGGATGTCAGACCTCTTATCATCAGCGTAACGACCTTCCGGCTGAGCATCAATTCCCAACAACATCAATTTCTTTTTTAAATCCGAAAGTAACGCATCTCTGCAGAGGTCTTCGGTACGCGGGCTGGCAGGGTTGCCGACATCCATGTTCCAGTACTGACGCCAATCAGATGTGTTGCCGTCTCGAATCTCCCAGGCTAGATCATTCAGAACATCAGTCAGAAGCGCTGCCAGATCCGCTGTGTTTGCTGGCTGTCCGCTCCCAAGAGTCTTGAGCACTTGCTTAACACTGGATTGGCGAAAATCGCGTTCCCGCCGGATGGATTTCTGCTCAGATAAAACGCTGAGAATATAAGAACTCCACGGAGACAAAGCGTTATCAGATGACAATTCCTCAAGGGCACCAGTGGCGCACGGGGACGGCAAGTACGCCAGTCTCTGAATCAGGCCGCGTATTAATTCCGCCGCCCGCCATGATTTATCAAACGAACTTGCCGCTTCCCCCGAACTCAGTGAGCGAGGGTTATACAAAGAACCTGTCAGTCGGATCAGAAGTTTTGTAGCGGGAACGTCAAGACGCTCAACAAACCTCGTGGGGGGGATTTTAGGGGACAGGGTCAGAAAATCCACCAGATTCTGGACTCTGCGCTCGCGACCCGCTAGGTAGGTTTCCAGTCCTTTTATGAAACCGGATGATGAAACGATAAGTCCGGCCGCAAGCCAGTAGACGCGCTGGGCAACATTCATACCGGAAAAAGAGAGCTTCTTTTTGATCAGATTCAGAAACTGGTTCTCGTCGCAGTGAAGCAACGCAGCTCTGAGCAAGTAATTCAGTTCGCCGATTTGCCGCACTCTGCACCGGGCAGGAAATGCTTTCAGGATCGGTAAAACTGCTAGGCGCGCTATGTTCGCGTGGTCTTCCTGAAACAGCAGGGGCTGTACGGATGTCATGGCACTTCCGTTTTTTCGGATCATTGAGCAGACGGATTTTATCAGAACATCTGAAACCATACCCGGATTATTTCCTACCAGATGCCTGTACCAGTGCGGCTTGGGCTCCAGTATGCCTGGCGGGACCGGTGCGGCATAGTAAAAAGCAAGGGCCTGGCGCATCTGCTTCTCCGTCATAGACACTTCGGCGGATTCGATGTCGTTTGTAAATATTTCCTTAAGACCCGCGAGAAAAGGATACGTGAGATAGTGCAACCTGCTTTCCGCTCCGAGATTTATAATTTCGGTTTCGTCCGGCACTTCGTCACGATTTACAGACCTTTTGAAGCTTTCAATAACCGCACTCGCTAATTTCTCGTCACCTTCAAGGAAATTGCTCAATCGCTCCAGAGGAGTGTTGCCGTCTACATCCGTGATCAGGCCAAAATATACTCTGGCTAACTCATGAATCAGATGAAGAGGGCACATGTTCTCGCGCAGCGCTTTTTCGCATGACCTTATCTCATCTAGCCATGCCTGTCTTTTCGCTTCCTGGTGTTCAAGGGCTTTCTCTCGTAAATCTATGACTTCTTTTTCATGTAACGATGGTTCACTGCGTCTTGGATCATATTCGGTCATCAGCTCTGCGAACCGTCGTTCAAGATCTGGATGACCGGCAAGTTTACCTTTAACCGTTTCCTCGGAAAATCCCTTGTCGAAATCGGAATTTTCTATGGCATGGACCGCTTGGCGGAGAAAAAAATCAACAGATTCCCCGTCAGCCGCATCTGCGGCTTCCTCTAGGCACCAGAGCGCAAAATCAGGCGGAGGAGAAGCACCCAGACCATATCCAGAGAATCCAGAGAAAAACAATCGGGAAAATATCCGCTCCGGGGGAATGCCGCGCTCCATGCCCGCTTTAAATATCGCTTTCTCTGTTTCCGGATAGTTGTTAAGCCACTCGCAGACCACTTTTTTTTCTTCGCCGATGGTCGGACCCCAGACCTCGGGATCCGATGCAACCCAGAACCAGGAAAAAAGATCATCCGGGGAAAATTCTCTCCCCGCGGTTTCAAGAAACCGGGGCAGCATACGCAGACGCAGCTCGGAAAACAGCCGAAACCGCTTTCCGCCGCTTTTATACTCTTTTAAAAACCGGTCCAGACATCTGGTAAACTCACCGATCAGTGCATCTAACCGAGCAGTTGTTGAATTATCCACGAGATTGAGCCAGAAAAAATCATACATTCCGCAAATATCCGGTTTCTTCGGTGTTCTTAAGTATCCCCAGAGATCTGAAGCGGACAGAGAATCCGGATAAAGTTCAATCAGAAGAAGTCCCAGCAGCTCGTCATCGGGGTCCTTTATCAGTCCGTCATGAACATCCGCCAGCAGTCTTTTCAGTTGAGCAGTTGTTTCCGTAGTTTTTTCTCGCTGCCGGATGAACGCACGCAGCGAGTATTGCCTGACTTCCAGCTGTCGGCTGTTGTCTCTTGCAATTTCCATCAGGACATCAACAAGTTCGGGAATGCGTGATTCATGTTGAAGGGTTTTTAGCAGGAAGCCGACAAACGATTGTCGTGCATCGTCTCTTCTGGAGCGGGTTAAAGTATCTCGAAAATACTCCCGCATATTCGGCGTGGCCAAATATTCCAGATTGGGGTCAAGCCCCATAGCCTGTGCAATCCAAGGGTTTTTTTCCGTTTCCTCCGCCACGCAGTTCAGAATATTTCGCTTTTCACAATCGGAAAAACTCTCGATGTCTCCGTAGAGCACCGTTCCGAGCGGGTCACGCTCGATAATTTCTTCCCTGCTTTGCGGGCTGTGCGCAGCAAGCCATGCGGAAAGACCGCGCAACTCGGACACAATCCTTCCGTCGTATCCCGTCATAAGGGCGAGTACCCGTCTGACCGGAAGACCTTCTTGAATCAATTCCTTCAGATACAGCCCCGCCAGAAATTCGGCGACTTGGCGATGAACCGGAGTTTTGTGGATACCGTCTGCGGATTCAAACAGTTTGCTTCGCAGAACCTTTCTGAAAACATGCTGATATCCTTCTATTTCTCTCAGGTCGATATATCCAGAATCAGTTCCGTTACCGGTGAAAAAGTATCCGGCATGCCCGGTAAGCAGCTGAATCGCACAAAGTTCTCCCGCAACGCTAAGCAGATCGGAAATATTGACGGTGTCTCTGTTTGCCGAATTATGTTCCCTGTTGTGCTCAAGTAGCAATTTCCGGCAAGCAAGATCGAATACTTCCTTTCGGGTTTCCGGCAATTTTCCGTTACCGATAGCGGAAACGAGCATACAGAGACTTTGCGGGTTTCCAAGCAACGAACCAATTCCTTTCTCCTTGGCTGAGTTGACAAGCTGTTCAGGATCCCGAACATCATGATTGTAGCGCAGTATATTGAGGACATCTTCATCGGACAGTGGGTCAAGACGCAAAACCTTGATGCTACCGTCCGGCGACACGTTCTTCAAGTTGTCTCTGTCGTTAGTTCCCAGCCAGTCTGCTTCACGGCATGACAGCCGGAACCGCGGACATCCGAGGTTGTGGAGTTTCCCTCGAATCTGGTCAAAAGGTATGCGTTGGTCCTGTGAGCCCGCTCGCATTTCATCAAGACCGTCTACAAAGAGCACGGCATCATGCCATTCAGGGCGATCGTCATACGTGACAAAATCTCGCGCGGTGATATAACATCCTTTTTCTTGTCGAGCTTCATTTTCGAACGCTTCGGTTTTACCGGCACCCGGGGGACCTAGCAGTACATAGGAACCAGCGCCGCTGAAATCTTCAAGCGGCAGAGAAACAGGTATGTTATGCGGAACGTGATCTTCAAGAATTTCCTTACACGTACGAGGGGCAAAATAATTCATGAGCTCTCAAACCAATCCCTTGCGGGAGTCGACAAAAATTCCCAAATCGGAATCCCTCCCTCGCCTACCAGGACCGAACGAAGAGGATTAAATCGTTTTTTAAATTCTTCAAGCCCGCTTATGTTCATCCTCCGCGCACCGCTTTTGACTTCAAAAGCGACAATTTTTGGACCGCGCGCAAGGATGAAATCTACTTCCTGGTTGTTATTTCTCCAGTAATAAAGACTAATAGCGTCCTGCATAGCCGTGTTGAACAGATGCGCGCCTACCGCGCTTTCAACCAGGCGTCCCCAGAAGGCTCGGTCCGCTTTTGCTTCTTCATACGTATATCCTGAAAAAGCAGACATAAGCGCCGTGTTCAGCACGTTAAGTTTGGGGCTGGATGCTTTGCGGCGCAGGCCGCTTTTTGAATACTGGTCCAAGCCCGTGATCAGACCAACTTTTGACATCAAGTTGAGATAGTGAGCCAAGGTCGTAGCATTTCCGGCATCCGTAAGCTGCCCGAGCATTTTGTTGTATGAAAGAATCTGCCCTGAATAGACAGCGCCAAGTTCAAAAAGTCTCTTTAACAGGGCGGGTTTCCGCACGGGCCGCATCGCAAGGATGTCACGCTCTATGTTGGATTCAACCAAAGCCTCGGAAATGTACTGTTTCCAGCGGGTTTGCTCGGGAATTAACCCCGCCGCGCCCGGATAACCTCCAAAATAGATATAGCTTGGAAGATCAACATCAAACGCCTCGGACATTTCCGTAAACGACCAGTGAGTGAGACTGATGGTCTCGAAGCGTCCTGCCAAGCTCTCCGTTAATCCTGACTGCATGACAAGGGGCGCTGAACCCAGAAGTACCACGTGCATGGGACAATCATTCTGTCTGTCCGCGTCCCAAAGGCCTTTTACGGTCTCTGACCAGTTCGGAATTTTCTGAATTTCGTCAAATGCTATAATAAAGCCCTGCTTTGAACGATTAGCACTTATGCGGGCTCTTTCCCAGTTATCCACAATCCATCTTGCATTTCTTTCATCATGATCCAAGGCGGTATATTCAACCGATGCGACAGCAGACGCTTGGCCTACTTCAGATGGTGGGAGCGAAACAGAAGATACGGGTCTATCAACGGGAAAATATCTACTCGGCCGATCAATCCGGTTCAGTGCCTGCAGCAGAACAGTGGTTTTGCCTGACTGCCGCGGTCCGGTGATAATAATCAACCTCTGCGGAACCTCGTTCAGACGCTTGAGAATAGTTGATATTACAGGGCGACTGTATGTTTCTGTCATGGTATGTTACCCTACCGAAAGTTTTTACTCAATAGGGTAACATATTCTCAGGAAAATCAAACTGAAAACTCCGCCTGCAATGTATTTTCGATAACTGCCCCCCAACTACGTGAACCGGGTTTTTTAAACCGGAACCGGTTTGAGTAGAATATGCTCTAAGGAGAAAAGATATGACACTTTTAACCGAAAAAGAAATTTCTTCCGCGCTTGAAGGTCTTGACGGATGGCAGAGGAAGGGAGAAGAGATAGAAAAAACCTTCGTTCTCAGAAACTTCGTCGATTCCATGGGATTTGTTAACAAGGTCGCGCTTCTCTCCGAGATGGCGGACCATCACCCAGACATCCTGATCCGCTGGAACAAGGTTTCCATTACGCTTTCCACTCACAGCGAGGGGGGAATCACGGAAAAAGACGTGAGTTTGGCGGGGGAAATAGAAGGGGCGCTCTGATGCCGGCTCCCGCCGCCCTTCGCGGGGAGCTAATCGACGTCCCTTATTTCGTAATCGTCATCGCCTAGGGTAATAGCGTCTCCTTCGACTCCGCTCACCCGAGAACCGTCTTTTTTATCCCTGTCCGGAAACAGTTTCCTCAAAACCGAGGCTCCTGCTCCGAGCACGCCTAGGCTGAACTTCCCCCTTAAACAAGTCGATTTTGCGTCGTAACCCACTGTAGACAAATGGTTTTCGGGTATAACCCTGAATTTGTTTGTCCCCATGTATTGAATAATTTGTTTCTCATATACCCTCTTGACATATTGTTATTAA
>CAYSDX010000058.1:0-6158 GCA_964429945.1 uncultured Spirochaetia bacterium
TCGAAGAACTGGTTTTCTGCATATTCACGGCCGGAACAAGTGCCAGGATGGGCCTGAACGCTCTCAGCACCGTAAGGAGCATACTTTCGAGCGCAGGCGAGGATGAGATCAGGGCAAGACTTCGGGGAGTATACAGATTTCCAAACGTGCGCTCAAAACACGTGATCCACACAAGAGACTATCTTGCCCGCGAATATGGACTCAAGCTCCGGCCGCTTCTTCTGTCGTTTAAAGATCCGGTTGAGAGAAGAGATTTTTTCGCGCTTAACAAGGATATAAAGGGACTCGGCTTCAAGGAAGCAAGCCATTTTCTAAGAAACATCGGTTTTCGCGGTTACGCGATACTTGATAAACACATACTCCAGTGCCTTTTTGAACTCGGCATAACAAAATCCACCCGCCCACCGCACTCAAGGTCGAAATACATCGAGATTGAAAACAAGTTTAAGAAATTCTCGAAGAGAAACGGATTTGATTTTGATGAAATGGATCTGTTTCTCTGGAGTGAAAAAACGGGCGAAATACTGAAATAACGCTTTGGAAAAGAAAACTCTCCGTATGACCGAGAAACAAAAACGAGAACTCCTGAAACTCTACGAGCTTAGAGGGGAAGAAATACAGAACCGGCTTTTGGAATTCAAAGAAACTTTCCAAAAGGCCGATGACCTCCAGATATTCCATGAACTCTCATTCTAAAAACTGAATTCCGGAGTTGGTCGATAAATAGCACGTGAAGTCATAAGGGCCATAGGAGAAAAACTTGCGGACGGAGAAGAAGAACTGCTGGGCCGCATTGAGGTGATTCATAAATATGCCGAGAACGCCTCCCGCTATATTGTTTTTACAAGGAAATATCTTAAAGAGGAACACGGGTTTCTTCTTAAATCACTTGTCAGTTCCTTTGAAGACAGAGTGGAAAGAAGAGATTTCTTTGCAAAGAATCCGGGAATAAAAGGACTCGGATACATGCAGGCAAGCCATTTTCTGAGAAATCTTGGATTCTCCGGCTATGCGATTCTTGACCGAAACAACCTGGTGTCCCTTTCCGAACTGGGAATCATAGGCGAGATGAAATATCCCCTGACGAAAAAAAGATACATTGAGACGGAAAACCTGATGGCGGATGCCGCCCGTGAACTGGGAATGAGTCTTGATGAATTTGACCTGCTTCTTTGGTCAAGGAAAAGAAAATACATCCCGAGATAGGATCACTCGAAGTCGTGTTTTATAAAAACCTCGGCCCACAGCGGCGCAAATCCGTCCGCGGTGTCGTGAAAAGCCCCCCTGTACCTGTTAAGGCCCATTATGCCGTCGGTGTAATCCTTGTAGGCCGTCTGGCTCTTGTGCGCTTCGATCGCCCGGCGCTTGCGGTCGGCAAAAAGCGTTATATCCTCGATACGGTCGTATGAGGGAAAAGGGGTCCATACTTCATAAAACCAGCATTCGCTCTCAAAAGGGATCTCCTTAATTGCCTCCTTAAGACAATCAAGCGTCAGGCGCGAAACCGTCCTGTGGGTTCTGTGCTTGTCAATTTCGGGATGCGGGATGTATACTTCCCCCGGGCGGAGATTTGTTATTATTTCCACCATCCTAGAACTGAATTCACGCTTGTTCGAATCGGATTCCATGTCGGAAAACCCCAGAAGAGAAATCTCCACTCCGAGTATCTCTGATGATTCCCTGACTTCCAACTCCCTTGTCCGCACAAGTTGCTCCTGCGTAGTACCAAGCGGATTCGCACTTCTTCTTCCGTCCGTAACGACAACGGAAATCACGTCAATACCTTTTTCCAGAAGCAGACAGACAGTTCCTCCCATGCCTATTTCAAGATCGTCTGGGTGGGGAGAAATTATAAGGGCTTTTGTGTCTTGCATATCGGTCCTTCTCAGCGAAAAGAGTACCGGAATCTACATTACACCGTGAACTCAAATTAGGAAAATACCAATAATTCCCTGTTGCGCGCTTTGTAGAGAAAGCATCGAAAAGGCCCATAGTTCAGAAAAACCACCTGTTTTGTATCTCGTAGTTCCCTGAAACTCCGAAGTTTTCACTGAACCGCAGAAAATTACTCAGACGCATAAAGACTCAAACCAGGTTAAATATCGTCAAAATGTAAAGGAGGGAAATTCAAAGATGGAATCGAGCAGGCAATGGACAAAACACCAGAGGTGAAAACAGGCTATCAGATCGTCGCTTGATTATGCTCCTATACACCAGATTTGACTATATCTCTAAATGCATCCCTAAAAGTAGGTCTGAACCTGCGCTCTTACCATCGACTCATCCAACTCTACTCCAGCGAGATCCTCTTCTCTCTGGAACGTGTAATCAAGCTGCACTTTCCACCTGTGATTGCCGCTCAGGTAGTAACTAAGCCCCTGCGTGAACGTCCATACGTTGTCAAGGTCATTTCCCCCGAGAACGTTGGCGCTATCGTCAAAAATGACCATCGCGTACCTCGATGCAAGCTCAACCTTTTTCGGAAGGAGGAAGAAACCGCCCTGAACCCTGAAACCCTGATCATAGGCAGTTCCTACACCGGCGTCGTCGGGATTGGCCCACCTTCCGATATACTCACCGGTAAGGTTGAACCTTGGATCCCTGTAGTTTATGTCCGCCGCAAAGGAAGTGACCCTACCGCTTTCAAGCGCTCTCTCTCCAGATGGAATTCCTATATTGCCGTCACTTCCATCTTCAACATCTATACCTGCAACAGCAGCTGCAACTATGAGCGTTGGCCTCTTGGCAAAATTTCCAATTACCTTCTTTGCGTTTCCACCCATAAGAGAGGTTTGGACTCTCGCAGCCCAGAGCATGCCAGTGTCACCCTTGTCGTTTTTCTGGTTCGCGCCTTCACCTTGGAAAACACCCGCATCATAGCGGATCATACCGTCTCCGAGAAAACCGTAAACACCACCGCCGATATCCCTGCCATACCGAAAGTAATCGTCTATGATCGAGGTCCCCACAAGCTGCAGGGCGGTAATTGAGTTAAGAAACTCCCTGTTAAACGGAACCTTGTACTGGCCTAGCGTGGGAACAAAAGCCTTGTTCTTGGCAAACGAAAGCCTCATATCCTTTAGGCCTCCACCTGCGAGATCATACTGAAACGTGTATTTCATCCAGGGAGCGAAAGCGTTGCCGTTCCAGATCAACCAGAGGCTTCTTACACTGAAACCAAGACCCTCTTCGTTGTCCGCATCGGTGTAGTTGCCCAGAAACTGACCAAAAAAGCCCATCTTGAGCTTGTAGTTCTTGTCCGCGGTCTGGAAAGTAAGACCACTTCCCTTTTTGGTTTTTATCTTTATCTTGTTGTACCAGGCCTTAGAATCTTTCGCCGTGGCCTCGTACTCCTTTACGTTCATTTGCTGCTCAAGCTTTTCTATCTTCTTCTTAAGTTCCTCTATCTGCTCCTTTATGCTCTGGTCGCCGTCGGCTTGAGAGGGAAGTGACATGAAGAGAAACAGAGTGAAAAAAGAAATAGCTAAAATTGCTAAAATTCTCATCTTACATCCTCCTTTGAGCTACATTCAAATTGGGTGTACAGAGGGTTTGAAAAAAAACGGTGTATCCGGTTGATTTGAATTTGCCCAAATTAATCAACAGCAGAATACGCCACTATAAACAAAAAATAAAGTTTTTGAGCCGAAAGGCTAAAAAGAAACGATGGATTTGTTGAGAGAGCTTCCCACAAGATCCATTCCCTGTTCAAAATCCTGGACAGAAATACGCGGACCAGAGGTTGCCTGCCGGCCAAGTACATATATAATTTTCGCTCGGTTGTCTTATCAAATTTTCCCCAAAGGAGCGATATGGAATACGAAGCGGTAATCGGTCTTGAAGTGCACGCGCAGCTTGCCACCGAGTCAAAGATATTTTCCTCTTCCTCAACCAAGTTCGGAAGCCCTCCCAATTCCCAGGTGAATCCGGTCTGTCTGGGCATGCCGGGGGTGCTGCCGGTTTTTAATGAAAGGGTTCTCGAGTACGCAATAAAAGCTGGGCTGGCGACCAACTGCGAAATCGCCCGGAAATCCAGATTCGCGAGGAAAAACTACTTCTACCCGGATCTTCCGAAGGGCTACCAGATTTCCCAGTACGACGAGCCGCTTTGCCTTAGGGGGCATCTCGAGATAGATTCGGGGAACGGCAAAAAGAAAATCAGGATAACCCGAATACATCTGGAAGAAGACGCAGGAAAACTGGTGCACGAATACTCCGACTTCGAAAGCCACGTTGATCTCAACAGGGCCGGAGTGCCGCTCGTGGAAATAGTAAGCGAGCCCGACATCTCAACCGCCGAGGAAGCGGTCGAATACGTAAAGAAACTGAGAACAATCCTCAAATATATCGAGGTCTGCGACGGGAACATGGAGGAAGGAAGCCTGCGCTGCGACGCGAATGTCTCCGTGCGACCGGTAGGACAGAGCGAACTCGGAACAAAAACCGAGATAAAGAACCTGAATTCCTTCCGCTTCATACAAAGAGCCATAGAATATGAAACAAAGAGGCAGGAGGCGGTCCTTCGAAACGGAGGAAAGATTGTTCAGGAAACAAGGCTTTTTGACTCACAAAAAGGGGTCACATTCGCAATGAGATCAAAAGAAGAGGCTCACGACTACAGGTATTTCCCGGATCCTGATCTGCTGCCGGTAGTCGTGGAGGAAAATCACCTGGAGGAAGTTCGTCTCTCCCTTCCGGAACTACCTGACGAAAAACTCAGCAGGTTTGTGAACGAGTTCTCTCTACCGAAAAATGATGCGGAAACACTTTCATCCTCAAAACCGCTTGCCGAATATTTTGAAGAGTGCGCAAAACACACAAATGACAAGAAGGCGGCAAGCAACTGGATTTTAAACGAACTATTAAGAGAGGTTGAGAACGAGGACAGGATAGCAGAATTTCCCGTTAGGCCCGGGGACCTCGCCGAACTGCTGAACCTCATCGAGGAAGGAAAAATAAACCGCAAAACCGCTAAGGAAATATTCTCCGAGATGATAAGCGACGGGAAACGCGCTGGAGAAATAGTAGCAGAGAAGGGGCTTACCCAGATAACGGACGAAGGTGAGATTTCTTCGATTATAGCGAAAATAATTGAGGGAAATCCGAAGGAAGTTGAAAGATACAGGAACGGGGATACAAAGCTTCTCGGCTTTTTCGTCGGTCAAGTGATGAAGGCGACAAAAGGAAAAGCCGATCCTGCAGTTGTGAACCAAACCCTTAGAGAATTCCTCACGAGGCAACCGAACCTAAGGGAAAAAGACATATGAGCGAATCCAAGAGGATTTTCATTGTTGCGGGACCGAACGGTGCGGGAAAAACCACTTTCGCTACGGAGTTTCTGCCTAACGAAGCAGATTGCCCGATTTTCATAAACGCAGATCTGATAGCAGCGGGGCTGAATCCGCTTCAGCCAAGCCTAGTCGCGCTTCAGGCGGGCAAACTGATGGTAAAGACGATTCACAACCACGTCAGAAGAGCCGAGAGCTTCGCTTTTGAAACCACCCTGAGCGGGCGGGGTTATTCTCGTCTGATTCCTTTTTGGCAAGAAAAGGGTTACCTGATAAAACTCTTTTTTCTGAGATTGCCAACACCGGAGATGGCTATAGCCCGTGTCAGGCAGCGGGTTCTGGAAGGAGGACACTATGTGCCGGAAAAAACAATCCGTCGCCGGTTCCATTCCGGTTGGCGTAATTTCAACTCAATTTATAGAGATCTAGTAGATGAATGGGTAGTATATGAGAATTCAGGGAAGACCCCCGTGTTATTGTCAGAGAGAAATCAACTATGACCACGAGGAAACAGAGAGGCCGTAACTCTGCTACTAAATTGCGAGACCGGGATTTGATTGGCGCAGATGCAGCCATGCTAAGAGCTTCTGAACGTGCTCGTCGCCGGGCTATAGAAACCACTGGTTCGGTAGCCATTTTCAGAGACGGTGAGATCGTCTGGGAAAAGGACTTAAGAAAAATTTTTCCAGAGGATAGCAAAGGCAACTGACTCTGAAGTAAGAATCTTAACTAGTGTCTGTCAGAAAAGGCCTTTTTCGATCGATTTTCCGGCAGAATCCCATCCGGCGCCGGGAATCAGAAACCCGGACACCCTAAAAATTATCCAGTAACGCGATTTACCTCAAAATCCAGCCCGAATCTCCGATATCC
>CAYSDX010000059.1:0-24096 GCA_964429945.1 uncultured Spirochaetia bacterium
GGTCGGAATAGAGCTTGTGAGCGACAAGAAGACGAAGAAGCCCTACGAGGCGGCGGAGAGGGTAGGATGGCAAGTCGCAGAGGAAGCGCTGTCTCACGAGATTCTCATAAGACCGCTCGGGGACGTGGTAGTGCTCATGCCTCCCGTGGGAATCGAGATGGATGATCTGGCGAAGCTTCTGCGGGCGACTTATCTCTCAATAAAAAAAGTAACCGAAGAAGGGTAGTCCACATGGAAGCTCCCGATTCTCTTGAGTGGATAGAAGATGAGTTAAGGGTCATCCGGGGGAAGAATCTTTTCAGGACGCTTACGGATATCGCCTCGGGCCAGTCTCCCGAAATAATAATCGGCGGAAAAAAACACATACTCCTTGCCTCCAACAACTATATGGGTCTCTCGACCGACCCGAGGGTAGTAAAGGCCGCCGCCCAGGCCCTTGCGAAGTACGGCACGGGTTCCGGGGGGTCAAGGCTCGTGAGCGGAAGTTCCGATCTTCACGCCGAACTTGAGAGGAAAATAGCGGAATTCAAGTCCACCGAGGCCGCGATTCTTTTCTCAAGCGGTTATCTCGCGAACGTGGGAACCATCGCCGCGCTTGTCGGGGAAGGGGACACGGTTTTCAGCGACGAGCTTAACCACGCTTCCATAATAGACGGCTGCAGGCTCTCCCGGGCCGCAGTAGAGGTCTATCCACACCTGGATACGGACAGCCTTCGGCGCATGGTTTCCCGAAGCCGCGGGAGCGGAAAAAAACTCATAGTCACAGACACCGTTTTCAGTATGGACGGAGATCTCACGGACCTCGCGGAGATCTGCTCGATCTCCGAGCGCCACGGCTGCATGCTCATGGTGGACGAGGCCCACGCCATGGGAGTTCTCGGGGAAAAGGGAAGCGGGGCCACCGAACATTTCGGGGTTGAGCAGAGGGTTCCCGTGGTCATGGGCACCCTTTCAAAAGCCGTAGGGTCTCTGGGCGGATACGTTGCCGGCAGCAGAAGTCTTGTCGACTTCATCCGAAACAGGGTGAGAAGCTACATTTTCGATACATCCCTTCCCGCGGCTTCTCTTGCCGCGTCAATCGAGGCAATCGGCATCATAGAGGGCGAACCGCAGAGAAGAAAGCATCTAATGGATATTGTAGATACGTTCAAGGCGGGACTTTGCGACATGGGATTTAACGTGCTTCCGTCCCAAAGCGCGATAGTGTCCGTATTGACAGGAGAACCGGAAGCTACCCTTGAGCTGGCCTCGGCGCTTCGCGAGCTGGGGATCTACACTCCCGCCGTAAGGCCCCCCTCGGTTCCCGCCGGAAAATGCAGGATAAGGGCGTCGCTTATGGCGACCCATACGGAGGATCACATATCGCAGGTGCTTGAGGGTTTTAGGGCTGCGAGCCAGCTTGTGAAAAGTTCCTGACCCGCTTTAGTTGGCGCCGAGTGTTCCGCGAATCGGCCAGTACGGTGGTTCTGCGAAGGAGCTAATAAGTCTGCGGTGTCCGGCAACCTTCGTTGTCGGGATCATTTGGAACCTCAATCACGTCATTGATTATGAGGGTTTTGTAGGCTTCAAGCACATCTTTTATGTCGTCTAGAAAACCTCCCGATGTTGAGTAGCCAACTCCATCGTTTGAGAGATTGTGGTCCACTGGACCGCCTGAGAATTCACCGTTTTTTTGTGCTTCAATAATATTGTAGACAGCCACGTCCACTCTTTTCAGCATGGAAGTCAGTATATACTGTGCGGATTCCTCAGCGGTCTGGTACTGGTCGGAATCGACTCCTATCGCCCAGACATGGGTTCCTTCAGGCTCGCTGAACTCCCTTGCCGCCGCAAAAAGCCCCAGTCCAGATCCTCCGGCAGCGTGAAAAACAACATCCGCATCCTCTCCGAACATGCGAAGCGCGACCCGCTTGCCTCCGGCAATGTCGCCAAAACCTGCCAGATTATCCCAGTTGGACAGATATTCCGTTTCGACCGTAATATTCTGGTCTACCGTCTTTACGCCCGCGATGAACCCCGCCTCAAACTTTTCGATGAGCTTGTCTGGAGTAGCGCATACTCCTCCTATGAAGCCTACTTTATCTGTCTTAGTCGTAAGCGCGGCCGCGGCACCGACAAGAAAGGAACCTTCGGCTTCGTTAAAGAGCAGGCTCGCGAAGTTTGCGGGAGGGTTATCTCCCTGCTGGATGTCTACGCCGGCGAAATTGGTACCTGGATACTCAGCGGCGACCTTCTTTATCGAGCTATCGAATGAAAATCCAACGGCTATCACCAGATCGTTGTCTGCGGCAAGAGACCGAATCAGTTCCTCGCGGTTCGGTTCAGTTCCGTCAGTTATTTCCTCGCTTACCGCGGCTCCGAGTTCCTCTTGGGCTCTTTTGATTCCTTCGTAGGCGGAATCGTTAAACGATTTGTCACCCTTGCCTTCCGCGTCATAGACTATTCCCACCGTGAGACCGCTGTCCCCATCGTCGTCACACGACAGAGTTACAAGAGACAAAAGCAGTACCATAAAAGGCAGAATCAACAGGAACACGTTTGCGCTTAGGGCTCTTTTTAAGGTTTTTTCAGCCATTTTTCCTCCGGTTAGTTTGTGAAAAAAAAGAATTGTTTGGCAAAAGGCGCCTTCTAAATTACTTGTGTTCAGGATACGCGAAACCGGACAATTATGTATCAATACCGAGAAGATTACATTTAGAAGCGCGAAAAAATCCTGCGGTCGGGTGTTTTGATGCCGACTGTCTTCATGCAAAGAATCCAACACGCGCGTTTTCGGGCTCACCGGGAGTTTGACATGGGGTGGGTATTGCTCTAGAGTTTAGCGAAACGGCAACGGGAGGATACACATTTCAATGGATTGGGGCATGAAAAACAGGATGGCCCGCATTATAAGGCCAGATACCGGAAGGGCGGTTATGCTCGCCCTTGACCACGGTTATTTCCTCGGTCCCACCCACCGCCTTGAGGTTCCCGAAGAAACCATAACCCCTCTTCTTCCCTACGCCGACACCATAATGCTCACAAGAGGAGTGCTGAGAACCTCGGTCGCCCCCGACTCGGGAGCCAACGTGGTGCTAAGGGTCTCGGGGGGAACGAGCATAGCGGGCCCGCACCTTGAGGACGAGGGGATTACCGTGGATTTTGAGGAGGCCATTAGGCTTAACGTGGCAGGGGTAGGGCTCTCCGTCTTTGTCGGAACCGAGTTTGAGAGACAGACCCTCCTGGGTCTCTCGGAGCTTGTGAACCAGGGGGAGAAATACGGCATTCCGGTTCTCGGAATAACGGCCGTCGGGAAGGAGCTTGAAAAAAGGGACTCAAGGTATCTTGGGCTTTGCTGCAGGATATGCGCGGAACTCGGAGCGCGTATTGTCAAGACCTATTACTGCGAGGATTTCGAGAAAGTCACCAGCAGCTGCCCCGTTCCCGTAGTGATCGCGGGCGGCCCGAAGCTTGATACCGAGATGGACGTTTTCAACATGACCCACGAGGCCATATCCAGGGGCGCCGCGGGAGTGGACATGGGAAGAAACATTTGGCAGCGTGACAACCCCGTGGCGATCATAAGGGCGATCCGCGGCATCGTTCACGAGAACATGACCCCGAAGCAGGCCCACGAACTCTTCACGGAACTAAAAGAAGAAAGTTCATGACATGCTTGCCGCAGTCTACCACACAAACAGCGACATAAGAATTGAGGAATTTCCCCGTCCTGAACCTGGCGAGGGAGAGATGCTGATCAGGATCAGGGCGAGCGGAATCTGCGGAAGCGATCTCATGGAGTGGTACAGGGTGCCGAAAGCCCCATTGGTGCTGGGCCACGAGGTTTCCGGGGAGGTGGTCGAAACGGGACCGGAAGTGAGCCGGTTCCGGGCGGGAGACAGGGTCGTGGCCACCCATCACGTTCCCTGCGGGGAGTGCCGTTACTGCCTCACCGACAGGCACACCAACTGTCCCATGATAAGGAAATCGGGGTTTAATCCGGGCGGTTTCTCTGAGTACGTATGCGTGGCGCCACCGAACGTGGAGCTGGGGGTTTTTCATCTGCCGGACAACGTCTCTTTTGAGGAGGGGTCGTTCACGGAACCTCTTGGCTGCGTTACGAGAGCGGTCCGGGCGGCGGGGCTGAGCCGCGGGGAGAGCGTGACGATTCTTGGAAGTGGCACGGCGGGGCTTTTATGCCTTCAGTATGTTCTTCATCTCGGCGCCGGGCCGGTTTTCGCGACCGATTCAAACGAGTTCAAGCTCCGTAAGGCCATGGAGTTCGGGGCCACTTGCGCTTTCAGTTCCGGCGACGATATCGCTTCGCTCGTAAGAGAGAACAACTCGGGATACCTCTCTGACATGGTGATAGTCTGTACCGGGGCGCAGGCCGCGATAAAAAGCGCTTTTGAGCTTGTTTCCCCTTCGGGCAAGATTCTTTTCTTTGCTCCTTCCGACCCGGAATTCACCCTTGATTTCCCTTTTAACGAATACTGGTGGTCGGGAGTGCGGGTCGTAAGTTCCTACGCGGCGGCTCCCGGGGATCTTGAGGATGCCCTTTCTCTTATAGAAAAAGGGGCTGTGGATGTGGGGAAAATGATTACCCACAGGTTTTCCTTGAGGGATATCCAGAAAGGTTTCACACTTGCCGAAAATCCCAAGGAAAGCCTCAAGATAATGATAAGTCCATGACAATAGCAACAACTCAGCGCTTGTTGCTGTGAAGGGTCTGATCTGTGTTTTGGTAAACGGTTTTAAAAAGTCCGGAACGGAGACTCTTATCCCCTGTCTATTTCCTTTATCCTGTCGAGGATTCTGTTTGCGAGTTCGAACTTGCTCATGAGAGGAAGTTCTTCGACTCTCTCCTTGTCCACGAGCCAAGCGATATTGGTATCTTCCCCGAAGCCGGCCTGCGGGGCCGTAACGTCGTTTGCCACTATGAGGTCGAGATTTTTTTCGTTGAGCTTCTTTCTCGAGTTATTGACAAGGTTTTCGGTTTCGGCGGCGAACCCCACCAAAATTCTGTCTTTCTTATCCTCCCCGAGCGATTTCAGTATGTCCCGGGTTTTCTTAAGGGGAATTGAGAGTTCCTTTTTTGATTTCTTTATTTTCTGCTCCGATTTTTCGCAGGGCGAGTAATCGCTTACTGCCGCCGATTTTATCACTATATTAGCTCGCTCGAAGCGCTCGTGGATCTTCTCGTACATATCATCGCAATCCGTCACCCGCACCACCTCCACTCCGTGGGGATCCGGAAGTGAAGAGTGTCCCGAAACCAGAGTCGCCCGGGCTCCGCGAAGCCATCCCGCCCGTGCTATCGAGTAGCCCATTTTGCCGGTCGAGGGGTTGGATATGAATCTCACGGGATCTATGTGCTCCCTTGTCGCCCCGGCGCTTACCAGTATGTTCTCTCCCGCGTAGTCCTGCGGCGTGACCGCCTTCTGGACCTCAAGAGCGATAACGTCCGTTTCGGCAAGCCTTCCCCTTCCGGTCCACCCGCAGGCGAGATCTCCATCGCCGGGTTCGACTATGGTGAATCCGTGCCTTCTCAGTTTTTCCATGTTCTCCTGCACTATTGAGTTTGAGTACATGTTCGAGTTCATGGCCGGGCAGATGATCACGGGAGCCTTCGTCGCCAGTATGACGGTCGCGAGCAGGCTGTCGGCTATGCCCGAGGCGATCTTGCCTATGAAGGACGCGCTCGCGGGTGCGACCACCACTACTTCGGCCTCGTCAGCGATTTTTATGTGACCTATCTCGGACTCAGAAGTCAGGTCAAAGAGGTTCGAGGCGACCTTGTTTCCCGAAAGGGTCTGGAGGGTTAGGGGGGTTATGAAGCGCTCGGCGTTTCTGGTCATCGCGCACCGCACCTCCGCCCCGTCTCTCACGAGAGACCTCACAAGCTCGCAGGACTTGTAGGCTGAGATGCCGCCCGTTATTCCCACCACGACGTTTTTTCCGCGAAGCAACTCCATGCAGTAAAGTATATTCCCGCCGCGAAAATAGGCAATACGCGGGGCGCCTAGGCCTTAGACCCTGTCGGTTACCGCGCCCAGGGAAGCTGAGGAAACAAGCCTTGAGTATTTTGCCAGCACGCCGGTTTTTTCCTTTGCGGCAGGTTTCTTCCAGGCTTTCTTTCTTCTTGCAAGCTCCCTCTGCGGTACGTTTAGGGTTATTTTCCTGCTCCCGGCGTCGATCGTGATCTCATCCCCGTTCTTTATAAGCGCCAGCGTGCCTCCGTCAATCGCCTCCGGAGTTATGTGCCCTACGACAAATCCGTGGGTTCCACCCGAGAAACGCCCGTCTGTGATGAGCGCCACGCCTCCTCCCAGTCCCTTGCCCATTACAGCCGCCGTGGGCGCGAGCATCTCTCTCATTCCAGGTCCGCCCTTGGGCCCCTCGTACCGGACCACTATCACGTGTCCTTTTTTAACCCTGCCGTCAAGAATCGCCTTAAGGCTCTGCTCCTCAGAGTTAAACACTATCGCCTTGCCGGTAAAGGAGTTGCCTTCCTTGCCCGTTATCTTGGCCACCGCCCCTTCAGGCGCGATATTCCCCTTGAGAATCACTATGTGGGCAGACTCCTTTATCGGGTCTTTCACCGGACGAACTATCTTCTGTCCCCTGGGGTATCTTTTTACTCCGCGGAGGTTCTGCTTCAGGGTCTTTCCGGTCACCGTCATGCAGTCGCCGTGGAGAAATCCCTCGTCGAGGAGGATTTTTAGCAGCGGAGTGAGCCCTCCTATCCTGCAGAAATCAGACATCATGTACTGTCCGCTGGGCTTCAGGTCGGCGAGAACGGGAGCTTTCTTGCCGATTCTCGTGAAGTCGTCTATGGTCAGTTTCACCCCGGTGGCGTTTGCCATCGCAAGCAGGTGAAGGACCGAGTTCGTTGAGCCTCCGAGCGCTATTACTACCGTTACGGCGTTCAGAAAAGCCTTTTTCGTCATGATGTCCCGCGGCGTTATGTTCTCCCGTATGAGGTTAACGACCGCCGCCCCCGCGTTTTTGCAGTCCGCCACCTTGTCTTTTGAAACGGCTGCCTGGGCAGAGCTGTTGGGAAGGCTCATCCCGAGGGCCTCTATTGCCGAAGCCATGGTGTTCGCGGTGTACATTCCCCCGCAGGAACCGGCTCCGGGAATGGCGCAGGATTCGATCTCCTTCAGCTCAGAGTCGGTAATGTCGTTGTTTGAGTGCGCTCCCACGGCTTCAAACACAGAGACGATGTCCACGTCCTTTCCCCTGTAGTTGCCCGG
This sequence comes from uncultured Spirochaetia bacterium, assembly GCA_964429945.1. Taxonomy (GTDB): domain Bacteria; phylum Desulfobacterota_D; class UBA1144; order Nemesobacterales; family Nemesobacteraceae; genus Nemesobacter. Next base: position 7,236 of record CAYSDX010000059.1, read on the forward strand.
AAGTATAGTGCCGCCGTAGACGAACACAGAGGGTCTGTTAAGCCTCGCCATCGCCATCAGGCATCCGGGCATGTTTTTGTCGCATCCTCCTATGGCCACGATTCCGTCAAACCCCTCTCCGGCGGCCACCGTTTCGATCGAGTCGGCGATGACTTCTCTGGATACGAGGGAGTACCTCATTCCCGGAGTTCCCATGGATATTCCATCGGATACGGTAATGGTGTTGAAGATTATGGACTTGCCCCCGGCCTTGTTCGCCCCCGCGGCTCCGTGTCTTGCAAGCTGGTCTATATGCATGTTGCACGGCGTTACCATGCTCCAGGTCGACGCTATCCCTACGACGGGCTTTTTGAAATCCCTGTCGGTAAAGCCCACCGCCCTCAGCATGGAGCGGCTGGGCGCCCTGTGCGCCCCTTCCACGTAGATTGAAGAGTATTTCCTAGGGGTTTCTTTTTTCTTAGGGGTTTTCGTTGCCAATAGAGTATTCCTCCTTGAGTTGACCGCACCACGTTCGGCTGATCAATTGTTGCGGTAAATTCTAACTTAAAATACCCTTCCACGCGATAACAGAAGGCGGGGGTTTTTCCCGGACTTATCCGGCGCTCGCGATCAAATCGTTCGAGATATTCCGGCCGAAACCGGATACGGAAGGAAATTTTTTCCTTCATCTATCATAAATGGGCAGAGAATGATTTACGCTGCTATGGGAGAGATGGGATTGGATATGCGTTTTCAGTAGAAGACAAACAAGAAGGCAAGTTCCAAAAGAGCATTTAGCACCTGGCAGGAAAATAAGAATTAGCGATATCGGGATGTTGCAATTCCAAAACGTCGAAGCCGGGACGATTTTACTCACGATCAGCGAATGGGCGCTGCGTACAAAATCCCCCCTGCTTTCCAGGAAGCGTTAAGCCCTCTTTCAAGCGCTAGGGGAGTATTGAAGCCCAGATGTCTTTCGAATATCTCCCCGTAGTTGCCTACGGCTGCAATTGCGTTAACGGCCCACCTGTTATCAAGACCGAGCATTTCGCCCATGCTGCCTTCGGTGCCCAGAAAACGGTTCATGCCCGGATTGTTTCCGGGCTTTTTGGCGAGATCCTTGACGTTTTTCTGGGTGATGCCCATCTCTTCGGCAATAATCAGTGCGTTAACCACCCACTTTCCGATATCAGCCCAGCGGTCATCGCCATGGCGCACCGCGCCGCCCAGCGGCTCTTTTGAAATGATCTCGGGAAGAATTATGTGTTCCGCCGGATTTTTCAGCGCCGCTCGCGTAGAGGCCAGCGCCGACGCGTCGGTGGTGTACACGTCGCATCTTTTGCTTTCATACATGATGATGCTCTCCGCGTTGGTTCCGGTATTGAGATGCTCGTACTTCATCTTGTTGAATCTGAAGTAATCCGACAGGTTAAGTTCCGTGGTGGTGCCGACCTGGACGCACACCGAAGCCCCGGCCAGCTGTGTTGCTGACGTCACCCCAAGATCTCTGCGAACCAAAAAGCCCTGACCATCATAGTAGTTAACGGGCAGGAAGGTCAGTTTCAGGTCGGCGTCACGACTCAGCGTTTCAGTGGTGTTGCGGAACAGTATGTCGCCTTCGCCAGCATTTAGCTGGGCAAAACGCGTTCTGTTCGTAGACGGCACGAAATTTACCTTGTCCCCGCTTCCCAAAACTGCGGCTGCTACGGCGCGGCAGAAATCGACATCAAAGCCCTGCCAGCCGCCTTTTCCGCCTGGAGATGCGAATCCGGCCAAGCCCGATGAAACAATACAGTTGAGCTTGCCTCGCGCCTTCACATCCTCAAGGGTGCCGGCATCAGCCATGACTGTGAATGAAAACAGTACGGCCATAATTGCCAGAGACTTCGCTACTCTCATATCTACTATCCTCTTAAGCAGGATGAAACGTCTTGAATTTAAGGACGAAATCAGGTTTCTGCCCCCCCCCTCCCTTATGTATATAAGCCCCAAAACAATCATATTTTCCATCAGTGATCCAGTATCTGGCTTAAAAACAGCTTCGTTCTTTCATGCTGCGGGTTCAGGAAAAAGTCATCGGGGTTGTTCTCCTCAATTATTTCTCCGTTGTCCATGAAGATGACGCGGTCGCCGACAGTTCTTGCGAATCCCATTTCATGGGTCACGCATATCATGGTGATCCCTTCGCTTGCCAGCTGAATCATCACGTCCAGCACTTCCTTGATCATTTCGGGGTCAAGTGCCGATGTGGGTTCGTCAAACAGCAGTATCCGGGGTTTCATGCAGAGACTTCGCGCTATCGCCACGCGCTGCTGCTGGCCCCCGGAGAGCTGGCCCGGGTACTTGTCCGCCTGCTCGGGAATTTTGACTCTTTCCAGATATTTCATGGCAGTTGCGTTTGCCTCCGCAAGAGGCATTTTGCGGACCCATATGGGAGCAAGGGTACAGTTCTCAAGCACCGTCAGGTGCGGAAACAGGTTAAAATGCTGGAAGACCATGCCCACCTCGCGCCGAATGGTCTCGATGTTCTTGATATCATGGGAAAGTTCTATTCCCTCAACGATGATTTCTCCCTGCTGGTGTTCCTCCAGCCGGTTGATGCATCTGATCAACGTTGACTTTCCCGAACCCGATGGGCCGCATACAACGATTTTTTCCCCGACTCCGACATTAAGATTGATGTTCTTAAGCACATGGAACTTGCCGTACCATTTGTGCACATCCCGCATTATTACCGCGTAGTTCTCTGCGTCCGATTTTGTTTTCTCATTCATTGGTTCAGGTTTTTGGGTCATTTGTGCCATGCTCCTTATCTTTTATGATCGGTTTCCAGTTTGTTTTCAAGGTACTGTGAATATCTTGCCATCCCGAAGCAAGAGATAAAAAAGAATATTGCCACGAACAGATAAACCTCGGTGGAGAGCCCCGTCCACCTTGTATCTGCGAGAGACGCCCTGCCTATCCCGAGAGGATCCAGAAGTCCGATAATAATTACCAGTGTCGTATCCTTGTATAATCCGATAAAAGTATTCACTATGCCGGGTATGGAAATCTTCATCGCCTGGGGCAATACGATCAGCCTCATGGCGGACCAGTAGTGAAGCCCCATTGAATCCGCGGCTTCGAACTGCCCTTTCGGTATTGCCTGCAGACCTCCACGGATAACTTCCGCCATGTATGCCGACGCGAAAAGGGTAACCATGATCAGTACGCGCAGCAGAAGATCGAAAGTCACTCCTGGAGGGAGGAAATAATTAAGCATCGTTGAAGCTACGAACAGAAGAGTAATCAACGGCACTCCGCGGATAAACTCGATGAAGCCTATTGAAAATATCTGGATGGCGGGGAGCTTCGACTGACGACCCAGAGCCAGCAGAATCCCAATCGGCAGTGAAAACCCGATGCCGGTTATTCCGATGACCAAGGTAAGCATGAAACCGCCGAACTGGTCGGTTTCGACAGGCGTAAGACCCAGTCCTCCGACCAGAAGCCATGCGGTGACGAATGGGAAGGCGACCGCGATATGAAGAGCGTATTTGCGATAAGGCGCTTTTTCAAAGAGTATCGGAAAGAGAGTGAAAATCAGCAGGACAAGTGAAAGATTCACCCGCCAGCGCTCAGCGACTGGGTAAAAACCATAGGTAAACAGGTTAAGACGTTCGCCGATAACCGCCCAGCACGCACCGCCAGCCTTGGCCCTGCATTCATCTCTGCTTCCCCCGGTAAATGCCGCGTCAAGAAACAGCCAGTCCACAAGCGCGGGAACGGTTTCAATCAGGAACCAGAACGCCAGAAGCGTTAAGACTATGTTTGTGGCACTCGAGAAAAAATTTTTTCTTGTCCAGGCGTAGATTCCTATTACGTTATGAGGCGGCGGAAGATCAGGGTGTTCTCCAACTCTGTAGGTTTCCTTGTTTATGACTATTTCCTCCTAACGTTCAACCAGCCTGATCCGTTTGTTGTAGATGTTCATCGCGAAGGATATCAGCAGGGACAGCGAGAGATACAGCAACAGCACGATAATCATGCATTCCATTTCCCTGCCCGTCTGGTTAAGCGTAATGCCGCCGATGGTGGCAACTATGTCCATGTAGCCGACCGCGATTGCCAGAGATGAATTCTTGGCAAGGTTAAGATATTGCGAGGTAAGCGGCGGTACTATCACCCTCAGTGCCTGGGGAATCACGACCAGATTAAGCGTTCTGCCGTGGTTTATCCCAAGGGCCAGGGACGCTTCGGTCTGCCCGTAATTGACGGAGATGATGCCGGCCCTTACTATTTCGGCGATAAACGCGGCTGTATACAGGGAAAGCGCAATCCAAAGTGCCGTGAATTCAGGCCTGATCACCATACCTCCGCTAAAGTTGAATCCCCTCAGCTCGGGAATCTCAAACGTGATCGGACCGCCTATAAGAAAATAGGAGACAATCGGAATTCCCAGCACGGTCCCCATCGATATCCAGAACACCGGGTAGTACTCTCCCGTTTTTCTCTGTATGCCCGCCGCATATCTGCGGAACCATATTGTGAAAATAATTCCCGCGGCGAACAGGCCCAGAATCACCAGAAACAGAGGTTCAAAAATCGGTTTGGGAAGAAAGAAGCCCCGGTTAGTCAGAAACGCGATATCGCCGAGACTTTGCGCCTCTCTGGGCACGGGAAGCGTATTAACTATGATCCCGTATACAAGGAGTATGTGGAGCAGTACTGGTACATTCCTTACGTAATCAATATAGATGTGGGCAAGCCTGCTTGCCAGCAGGTTTTTCGACAGCCGCAGAACGCCCAGCGTGAATCCAAGAACCGTTGCCAGAACGATACCGCTTACCGCCACCAGAAGGGTATTTAGAATTCCCACCAGCATTGCGCGGAAGTGAGTGGAACGGGACGTGTATTCTATTAGATGCTGATTTATATCATAGCTTGCGGGTTCCCGCAGATAGCCGAAACTGAAACCTTTGCCTATTGCCTCAAGGTTGACAACGGCATTCCTTACGATGTAGGCGAACAAGCCGAAGATCAGCACGACTGCGAGGATCTGAATAATAACGGACCGGGAATGCTCATCCCTCCACAATCGAGACAGAAAAGCTCTTGGATCCATCACATTCGTGCTGCGGCTTCGGCTTGAATTATTATTGACGTTTACTCACGATCAGCGAATAGGCGCTGCGTACAAAATTCCCCCAGATTTCCAGGAAGCGTTAAGCCCCCTTTCAAGCGCTAGAGGGGTCTTAGGACCCAGATGCCTTTCGAATATCTCCCCGTAGTTTCCTACGGCTGAAACCGCGTTAACGGCCCAGTTCTTGTCAAGACCGAGCATCTCGCCCATGCTGCCTTCGGTGCCCAGAAAACGGTTCATGCCCGGATTGTTCCCAGGTTTTTTGGCGAGCTCCTTGACGTTTTTCTGGGTGATTCCCATCTCTTCTGCGATAATCAGCGCGTTAACCACCCATTTTCCGATATCAGCCCAGCGGTCATCGCCGTGGCGCACCGCGCCGCCCAGCGGCTCTTTTGAAATGATTTCGGGAAGGATTATGTGTTCCGCCGGATTTTTCAGCGCCGCCCGCGTAGAGGCCAGCGCCGAGGCGTCGGTGGTGTACACGTCGCATCTTTTGCTTTCATACGCGACGATGCTCTCTTCATTGGTTTCGGTATTGACAGGTTCGTACTTCATTTTATTGGCTCTGAAGTAATCCGCCAGGTTAAGTTCCGTGGTAGTGCCGGTCTGGATGCACACCGAAGCCCCGGCCAGCTGCGTTGCCGACGTTACCCCAAGATTTCTGCGAACTAAAAAGCCCTGACCATCATAGTAGTTAACGGGCAGGAAGGTCAGTTTCAGGTCAGCGTCACGACTCAGCGTTTCAGTGGTGTTGCGAAACAGTATGTCGCCTTCGCCGGCATTTAACTGGGTAAAGCGCGTTTTATTCGTAGTAGGTACGAACTTCACCTTGTCCCCGCTTCCCAGCACTGCGGCGGCTACGGCGCGGCAGAAATCGACGTCAAAGCCCTGCCAGTTGCCCTTTTCGTCCGGAGAGGCGAATCCGGCCAAGCCCGATGAAACAATACAGTTGAGCTTGCCCCGCTTTTTCACATCCTCAAGGGTGCCGGCATCAGCCACGACTGTGAATGAAAACAGTACGGCAATAATTGCCAGAAATTTAATTACTCTCATAACTACCTCCTTTGAGCTTAAATGCTTTTGAATTATCGGTTAAACCAGACCACTTTCCTTAATTTAGAAATAAATCATATTTCCCGGCCTTTTGCAATTAGGATATTCAGGTTGTTACAGGATGAAATTCTTCCTGAGTAGAGGTTAAATCACGTTACCCATTCAGCGGACAGCAGCTCTGCCTGCTCGAGGACGGTCAGCGTCGCTTTTTCCTGTTTGTCAGGCGGGTAGCCGTGGCGGCGCAGCACCTTTTTTACAAGCAGGCGCAGTTTCGCGCGGACGCTTTCTCGTAGCGTCCAGTCGATCTCAAGGTTTTTCCGCACGGTTTCCACAAGCTCCTGCGCTATGGCGCGCAGCACCTGATCTCCGAGAACCCTCACGGCGCTGTTGTTCGTCTCGAGGGCGTCGTAAAAGGCGAGTTCCTCTTCTGAGAGTCCTAGTTTTTCTCCCCGGGCCGCCGCCTCCCGCATCTCTCTTGCGAGTTCAATCAGTTCCTCAACGACCGCGGCCGCCTCTATTGAGCGGTTCTGGTAGCGGCGGATTGTCCGTTCAAGCATCTCGGTAAACGACCTTGACTGGACGACGTTTTTGCGTCTGCGGGCTGATATCTCGGTTCTCAGAAGTTTCTGAAGGAGTTCGACCGCGAGGTTCCGCTGCTTCATTTCCCCCACCTCGGAGAGAAACTCGTCTGACAATATGGAGATATTCGGTTTCTTTAGCCCGGCGGCGGCGAATATGTCCACTATTCCCTCGGGGGCCACGGCGCGCGAGATTATCTGGCGCACCGCGTGGTCAAGTTTTTCATCAGGAACCTCGCTGTCCGGGGAACGCTTGGCAAGACTCTGCCCCACGGCCTGAAAGAATCCCAGGTCATCCCGTATTGCGAGAGCCTTTTCGTTGGGCACAGACAGGGTGAAGGCACAGGAGAGTTCTCTCACGCAGCTGATGCAGCGGTCCTTTCCGTCTTCCTGCGCGAGTATGTGCTCCTGGGCCCGGGGAAGCAGCCGCAATTTCTCTTCGGCGGACCCCCCTGCCCATCCCGACCAGTCAAATCCGTGGAAAAGCCCGAGGCATATCTCGTATTTCTCCGTCATCACGTCTACGGCTTCTTTCTGATCAAGGGTGGTTTTCCCTCTGCCTCCGCTTTGCGTGTAGTTAGCGAGCGCGTTTTTAAGCTCGTTTGATATTCCGAGGTAATCGACCACGAGACCTCCCGGTTTGTCTCCGAACACCCTGTTTACGCGTGCTATCGCCTGCATCAGGCCGTGGCCGCGCATCGGCTTGTCAAGGTACATAGTGTGAAGACTGGGCGCGTCAAAGCCGGTAAGCCACATGTCCCGTACGATAACGACCTGAAAGCGGTCGGCGCTGTCCCTGAAGCGTTTGGCGAGCGCTTCGCGCCTTGTCTTGTTGCGTATATGCGTCTGCCAGCCCGCGGGGTCGGAAGCAGAGCCTGTCATGACTACTTTCATAATCCCCTCTTCGTCGTCTTCGTGGTGCCAGTCGGGACGAAGTCTCGCTATCTGCCCGTAGAGGTCGACGCATATGCGCCTGCTCATGCAGACGATCATGGCCTTTCCCGAAATGGCCCCAAGCCTTGTCTCGAAATGCTCGACGATATCCCTCGCCACCAGCCCCAGCCGCTTCTCCGTGCCTATTATCGCTTCAAGCTGCGCCCATCTGGTTTTAAGTTTTTCCTTTCTCTCTATCTCTTCTCCTTCCGTCGCCTCCTCGAAGTCGGGATCAATCTTTGGTCTCTCGTCCTCGTCGAGGACAATTTTTGCGAGGCGGCTTTCGTAGTAGATCGGCACCGTCGCCTCGTCTTCAACGGCGCGCTCTATGTCGTAGACGCTTATGTAGTCGCCGAATACGGCACGGGTGTTTGCGTCGCGAAGCTCGATCGGAGTTCCGGTGAAGCCGATGAAAGACGCGTTCGGAAGCGCGTCTCGCATGTGTCCGGCGAATCCGTCCTCGAATTCGTACTGGCTTCGGTGGGCTTCGTCTGCTATCACTACTATGTTGCGTCTTCGGGAGAGCGTGGCGTGGCGGGTGCCCTTTTCGTCGGGAAAGAACTTCTGGATCGTCGTGAAAATCACTCCTCCTGATTCCACTGAAAGCCTGTTTCGCAGGTCCTCGCGGCTTTCGGCCTGAACGGGCGGCTGGCGCAGCAGGTCCGCGCAGCGGGAAAACGTTCCGAAAAGCTGGTTGTCAAGATCGTTTCTGTCCGTGAGCACCACCACGGTCGGGTTTTCCATTGCGGGTTCGCGTATGATCCTCCCCGCGTAGAACACCATCGTCAGGCTCTTTCCTGATCCCTGGGTGTGCCATACCACCCCGACGCGCCGGTCGCCAGGGTCTCCTCCGTGTCTGCGATAGGGGTGCTGATTCTCTTCCAGCGCCTCCCGGCTGAGTTTCGCGGCGCGAAGAGTTTCCGACACGGCCACCCTTACCGCGTGGAACTGGTGGTAGCCGGCCATTTTTTTCGCGAGCGCTCCCGCGCCGTCGTCTTCAAAAACTGTAAAGTCGCGCAGAAGCTCACAGAACCGGTTTTTCTCGAAAACGCCTTCGACAATCACCCGGAGTTCAGGGTAGAAAGTGGGAGCCGGGCTTTCGCCTTCGATCGTCCTCCAGCGCTTGAACCATTCAAGACCTGCTGTGAGGGTGCCGATGCGCGCGCCTACACCGTCTGATATGACAAGCGCCAGGTTGAAGACGAAAAGCGAGGGAATTTCTTTCTTGTAGGTCTGTATCTGCCGCCAGGCGGATGAGACCGTCGCGTTTTCGTCAACGGGGGATTTGAGTTCAATCACGGCGAGAGGAAGGCCGTTTACGAACACCACGATGTCGGGGCGGCGGCTGTGGCCGTTTTCAGACACCGTGAACTGGTTAACCGCTATCCAGTCATTGTTATCGGGGTCGTCAAAATCAAACACCCGCACCTGCGCTCCCCGGATTGCGCCATCGCCCCCTCGGTACTCGACCGTCACGCCGTCTGCGGCCATGCGGTGAAACGCGCGGTTTCGGGCCTCAAGGGTCGGGCCCTCGGGATTCAGCACTTTGCGCGCGGCATCGTCAAGTGCTTCTGGAGGGAGCTGGGGGTTCAGCCGGGAGAGGGCTTCGCGCAGAGTCGTGGGGAACAGTATGTCTTTGTGGGTTTCGCGGAGGGAGTTTTCTCCTGGCTGCATGTCCGCTCCGCCGATTACCAGATAACCTATCTCGCGGAACCACCCGAGAGCCGCTTTTTCCACTACTGATTCCGATAACAGTGCCATGTGCTATATCTCCTGCTGTTCCAGCGGGATAACGGTCTCAATGCGTGAGAGCCACCGGTCAAAATGTTGACACTCAGATCGCATGCGGTCAATGCCTATCTCTGCTGAGACCCACGCGCCGTGGGCGACTTTTCTGTATCTCGGGCGAAGAAGGCTTTGAAGGCGTGCCGAGGGATGCGTGCCGGTTCCGTCGTTTATGTGCTCGGGACTTTCTGCGTTTTCGCGTATGCTTGCGAGCTTGCCGGCAAACGGCTTCCACGCTGGTTCCGCTCTCACAAAACCGGTAGTGTCGGAGAACAGCAGGGCTTCGAATTCGTAGGGCTGAATGTGGGAAAAAAAGCGCTCGGGCAGGCACCCGGCCTCACGGACGACGGCACTGTGAAGCGCTGTTTCAATTTCAGTTGCGCGGTCAAGCGGGTCCATTATTGCGGAGGTATTATCGAGCCCCGGGAAATCCTGCGGCAGGGCAAACAGGTCGAAAAGCGTCGTGACATAGGTGTTTGCCCGTTCCCGAAGGGTGTTTCTGAGGTGGCGGAGCACATGTTTTCCGCTCAGCACACCGCCTTTTCCAAGAGGCGAAGTAGAGATGATGCGGGGTTCTGTGAACACCCCTTTAGCCCAAAGCTCAGGATAGAGGAGTTTCTTCACGAAAGCCTCCTCGGTTTGTCCTTCACAGATGATAATGACTTTCTTCATGTCTAAGGTCTGCCGCCAAACACGTTCATTTTCCAGAGGTCGCCGAGTGCATAGTCTTCAAGCCAGTCGGCAAGACTTTCCGAGTCCAGTCTTCTGAAAACGGATTCGTCGTCCCTGCGCTCGACAACCACTATGTCTTCGGGTTCAAAATGGTTTACAAGGTCAGCGGATTGCGTCGAGACGATTACCTGCCGTGAATCGGCTTCCTGTTTTAGCATCTCGGCAAGCAGGGTGAGTGCGTATGGGTGCAGTCCCAGCTCCGGTTCGTCAATAAGAATCAGGTTCGGCTGACAATTTCCCGGCTGGTTTAACAGAGCGGCAAGACAGATAAAACGCAACGTGCCGTCTGAGAACTGTCGGGGACCAAACGGTCTGTCCGGGTCTCCCCATGCTTCGAACCATTCAAGGTCCATCCGGTCACCCGGATTCTTTCGGTAGACGAAATCCCCGAAGAACGGAGCCGAGAGCCGCACTGCTTGAATGATCCTCCGATAGTGCTCAGAGTGGTGTTCTCGGAGATGACGCAGAAAAGGCGCAAGGTTTCCGGCGTCCGGTTTTAGCCGAAGGTTATCGCGCACATCCGATAGCAGTCGTACCCGGGCCGTATCACTCATGTCCTGAAAATGAAACACGCGCCACTGCTCCATATCTGATAGGATATAGGATGCGAATTCTCCATGATTGATATCCGCCACGTGTGCCTCGCTATGTCCGCCGGGCCATACTGTGGTGCTGGACTCTGTCTTGGAACCGTCAGCAGAGGTGTCTTCAGTAATTTCTGGGGAGAGTTTCTCGCCGGAGAAGGCTACTGAGCCGGATGTCGGTTCAAGTGAAAACTCGTATTCGTAGCGATTATTCTCGAATGACAGAGCCACTTCAAGCCTTGAAGTCAGTTTCCGTCCGCCGAACAGTAGCGTGTCCGACCCACCCTCGTTTTTGACAAAGAGCTGAAGGCGCTTCTGTGAAAGGCCGGACAGCATTTCAAACAGACTCAGAAGGTTGCTTTTGCCAGCCCCGTTGGCGCCGATCAGAACATTCAAGGATTTCAGCTCGAAATCTTCAAGCATGCGGATTGACTTGAAACCGCAAACGGTTAGGTGGTCTAGACGGGGCATAGGCTTATAGTGACAGCCTTCATGATTTTTTCGAAACCTTGCGGTTCGGAAGCGCAAGCAACGTAACAAGCAAGATACCACAGCTAGGCTTGTACGGCAAACTTGCCGTTGCTCCCGATTCTGTCGTCAGCTTTCTTTGCTGTGGAGAAATTTGTCTGTTTCGGTTCTTTGCGACATGGATTCATTTCTTGGATCTCTAGGAGTGTTTCATCCCGACAGTCACCAGATAGATTTTTACAAATTATCAAAAAAATAATATAATTTTAGCTAAAATATTGAATTTTTAATAAATTAAGCTGATGGATATTCCGAATAGCAAGGCTGCAAAGCTAGTAAAATTGGCAATTTCGGCAAAAAAGATGAGTCTCGAAGAATGCTGTAAAGCTTTCAATGATAAGTATTCAAAAGAAATTGGATCGGGCTACATGAGACCTTTGAACAAAGATTTTCTCTCAAGGGTGACTAGAAACAAATTCAAAGTGTGTAGCGACCGCATATTAAAACTTTGCGAATTTCTTGAGATTTCAGAACTGGATGAACAGTCGGATCCCTTACAAGTCTTAACAGATCAAATAAGCGAGTTCGAAAAACAAGTTCAAATCGATACCGACTTCAAAACTAAGTTTTCAGCAATTGCTAGTTTCCTGACTGCACTCAATCTAAAAAAAATACGAGGAGAAGATAAGGATGAAGTTTATTGATTTATTTGCAGGATTAGGTGGGTTTCATTATGGAATGTCCAATGCAGGGTTTGAGTGTGTTTTTGCCTGTGAGTTAGACCCCAGACTAAGAGAATTATACGAATTCAATTATGGTCTAAAAGTATGGGGTGATATACGGCAGGCGAGAGAAGACAACATTCCGGAACATGATATCTTGTGTGCAGGGTTTCCCTGTCAACCGTTCTCCCTAGCGGGATTGAAGAGAGGGACTGAATGCCCCAAATCAGGAAGATTGGTTGATGAGGTGCTAAGGATTGCAAAACATCGACGACCAGAATTTTTAATCTTGGAAAACGTTCCTAATGTTCTAACAATTGCAAATGGTTCGTTTTGGCAATATATAAACGCTGCTTTCGAAGAATTGGGGTACAGATTAATTCATAAGATAATTTCCCCCGAAGACATCGGAATTCCGCAAAACAGGAAGCGACTGTTTGTTGTTGGCAGCTTAAATCACGGTTTACTTGAGTTGTTTGAGTGGCCTGAGTCACAAGATAGGAAATCTTTGCAAGACATTTTAGATGACTCGCTTCCGCACAAGGTCCTTGAACCGAAAAAGCGTGCTCAATTGATAAAATGGCAGCAGTTATTAAGTACATGCAATTTACCTGAAGAACTACCTTCTTTATCTATTTCGGCACAAGAGTTTGGTGCTACTTATCCAATTGATTTTACCAGACTTGCTATTAATGATCTTCGTAGTTACAAAGGGGCATATGGGCAGAATTTGAGAGACTGTAAAACCTGGAATGATGTGTTGAGTAAAATGCCAAGTTATTGTCAGAAAACAAAAAGGGTGCCGGAATGGTTAGTCAAATCCGTAAATCTCAGCCGTGATATCTATAGCCAAAATGTAAGATTTCTAGATGAGTGGAGCAAGGATTTTGACACGCAGAACAATAGCTGGCAAACGCTTGAGTGGAGGGGTTATAAAACCAAGCGATCGCTTAGCAATCATATATTACAATTTAGAGCTTCGGGAATTCGGGTTATGAAACCTCGAAAAGCGCCATCATTAATAGCAATGACTGCAACACAAGTGCCTATCATCGGTTGGGAAATGCGTTATATGTCAAAATACGAGGCCGCCAAGCTTCAGAATCTGCATGGGCTGGCAAAGATCCCAAGCAATGATTTTCGCGCTTTTAAAGCTTTTGGTAATGCTGTTAATGCCAAGATAGTTGAACTGATTGCGTTAAACATAAAACGTATTAAACTTACCCGGTCAGTACAAGGAGCTTGTTATGGCTGACAACAATTTCTATGTTGACGTATCCCCGGAAATGCAGTTGTACAAAATACTGCAACGACAATCGTACGGGGTCGGAACGGCACTTGCGGAGTTTGTAGACAACTCAATTCAATCATTTGTCGACAAACAAAAGGCGATTAAATCAATTGATGGTCCTGACGCATCGCTCAAAATCCTCATAACAATTGATTCAAAGAAGGGACAGATCGTCATAGAGGATAATGCTAGTGGTATTAACCGTAAGGATTTTCAAAGAGCTATCCGCATGGGTGGCGACGAGAGTTTCAGGCATCCATCGGGAAGTTTGTCGGCCTATGGAATCGGGATGAAATCATCAGCAATCTGGTTTTCAAATACGTGGTCTATTGAAACATCTGCCCTGAATTCTAGGGAAAAACTGATGACTACTTTTGATCTGGACAAGCTTCTGGCTTCCGGTGCAACGGAAATAGAGGTCAAGACAGACACTGAAGAAATCAAAAGACACTACACGAAAATTGTTATCAATAACTGCCTCCGCGACTTGGAAAGAAGGGAGGAATATTTTAAGGAAGATGTTTTGCCTTATTTGCAAGAAACTTTTTTCAAATTCAAGGATGTATCTATAGATCTTGTTTATGATGGTTTGAAGTTGCGAACCGAGAAGGCGTTTCTTGCTACCCCTTCTCCATTGAACTTTCCCGTTGTTGATAAAGATGGAGTTCCGGTATCCGATGAGTCTGTGGTTTGGAGAAAAACTATAGATTTAAACTATGCGGGCAGGACGGTTAAGGGGTTTATAATGATTATGGATAAAGGAGGGTATCACTCTCCGGGCATAAGACTTTTACGCAACAGGAGGGTTGTCTTAGGTACTCAGGGCGGAGCGCGTCAAAACAAGCCGGAAATTTTACTCAAGACATCCAACAAATACGCCTCTCAGCGATTTTATGGAGAAATTTCGTTAAATGAGTTCCCTGTTAATTTTACGAAGACCGACTTTGACGAAGACCTCAACGGCTTATATAGAATGCTTCATACTGAATTAAGTGGGAATGGTTCTGCAACAGAAGTAAACTATCTTCAACAAGCTGAATGTTTTAGGCAAAGAAAATCTAGAAAATCTGAACAGAAAAAGCCAGATGAACAGAAAAAGCCAGTTCCACAATTGCCTAAAATAGAGAGTCAAATTCTTTTTTCTAGCGAGCTTGACGAAATGCTAGGACAACTTGAACATAAAAAAATGCAGCGCCTTTATGGGTCTTTATGTACAATTTCGTTAACTGACCACCCAGTACTTGCATATGTTGGTGCATGGACATTACTTGAAAGTTTAGCCACTTATATGGGGAAAGATTCAACTACTGAGTTTGCAGGATTTTACAAGGGGAAGATTAACGAATTTACGAAAAACAGAACTGAGCGCGGACAGTACAGGGTTCCTATTCAGGATATTCATTCAAAGGGCAATACTACCAAGCACAGTGCTGCCTATGATGTTATTGATGCACGACAACTGGTCAGTGATTTTCAGTCTATAGAAAAATTTCTAGTTTATTGTGCTGGGCAAGCAGTTAGCATAAATTCCTAGCTTCGAAAAGTTAAGAAGTTTGGGTTATAAAGTCACGGCCAATTCACCCTGGAGGCGCATTTTGGGGTGATATTGGGAGGACTGGGGGCAGTTTTCTTGTGACCGTACCGGTTTTCTACCTCAACACTGTCCAATTTACCGGAAATCCTCCCTTTCAGACGTGGAATTCCGTCCCGAAGACGCAATTGTTCTGTAAAAACTCAGGTTTTTTTGAAAATTACGGATTCTTCGCAGGAAATCCCCTCAGGGCGAAAGGCCTATGGCGCGCAACGCTTCCTCTCTGTTCTGCGAAAAGTGCTGAGCGGCCCTGGGAACGCTCTTGAACTTCCTGTTGTGTCCCAGTATCACCGCAAGCGCTATGTTGTTGCACACAGCGTTGTTCGCGGGCGCGTTGCTCACACGCGTCGTGCTCCCGTCCTCACCGAAAGTGACGTCACGGCGGTAGTGGTTCTTGCTCTCCACCGCCCAGTGTCCCCTGTTCCACTCAAGCAGCTTCTGCGGGGAGGCTTTGTCCACAGACGTAATCCCGTAGGCGTATTCCGTACTCTCTTTCCCTGTCTTTACGTCTTTTGACCAGCGTCTCACCTTGAAAACCTGCTTTACGTGCGGATAGTCAGTCAGGCGGAAGTACGAATTCATAACCTCTATCGAACGCTGCTCTATTCTGCCGTGACCCTTGCTTATCTTCTCCGTAAAACGCCCCGTGGCGTTCCACTCAAGCGCCTTGAGTCTCTCGTAAGCCAGAGAACTGTTGCCTTTAACCGTGAACACGTAATCCGCCTTATGGGTCCTGACGATCACCTCGGCGGTCTTCTTCGTCGTGTGCAGAGCGTCAAGCGTTATCACTTTCCCCTCAACGTCCGCCTCTTCAAGCAATGCGAGCACCGCCGCCACCTCTCCTCCCTCCTCCCTCAGATCAAGACTCCCAAGAGGCATTCCGCTTACGTGATCAACCAGGGTTACCACCTCATAGTGATTCTCCCCGTTTCTGTTCGCCCCGCGCATTCTCCTGCCGTCAATCGCCACTGCCTTCGCAAGTTCCATCCGCGGCGTGGTGAAACGGGAAATCACGCTCTGGAACTTCCGGGTGTCAAGATTCTTTACCACTCTGTGCACCGTGGCTTCCGAAGGAGCTTCATACCTCTGTTTCTCCTTGTTGTACCAGGCCCCGAGCAGCGCAAGTTCCTTCTGCGAAAGACTTTTTCCATACTGCGCGGCCGAAACAGCTCCCTTGTTGCCGCATAAAACAGAGAGAATGTAAATGGACATCACACACCCCACCCTGTGCTTTCTCCCCTGACCCCTTCGGAAATCAGGTATATCCCGAAACGCCTCGTAAAGTGAACAAAGCTCCTCATCCGAACGACGCGTAACCGCTCTTTTTGCCTTCCACTCATCCCCAAGGAAGGAAGCGTTGCAAAGCATTCTCTTTGCGTTTCTGCGCAGCGGATAAACGTAGAGTTCCTTTATCTTTCCGTGAGGCTCAGTGTAACGACCGTTGGAGCGGGCGTATCCTCTGGAGCGTCCAACGAACTTCCAGTTAGACGCCTTGTACATAGCTCCGTCAAAGTGAGCGGGGTCAACGAAGCTCTCGGCAAGCAGCAGACCGTGCCCGTAGCGCTCCATCCAGTCCTCACTCAGTCTTTTTGTCATGCGGGAGAGAAAGTGGGAAGCCAGATTGGGAAACTCCCCCGCTTCGCCCAGTATCAAAAACCTGGTGTTGTTCCCTATGAGGTGGAGATTTTTGAACTGGCAGTCTTTTTTCCAACCTATCCAGCGGTCGCGGGGAGCGCACATAAAAGCTCCTGCCTGCCATGCGGCAATGCCAATCCATTGCCCGTCATGCTCAGCTATGTAGTGCCTGCCAGAAAAGACCTTTTTTCTCCGATTTTCCGACAGAATTTCAAATGGCACTCGAGCTCCGGCTCCTTCCAGAACCCAAACGTCCTACAGAATCACTAAATCATCCATTTTCTCCGATTTTCGGACAGACCTCTCCCGTGCCCCTTACCAAATATCTTACCTTTTCTGCTCCTAAGCTGTCTAAGCAGCTACAAGCAAGCCCGGCTTGAGCTTTTTC
>CAYSDX010000060.1:0-2356 GCA_964429945.1 uncultured Spirochaetia bacterium
GCGAAATTGTTCGGAGCAAGAAGGTCAGGATTTGACTTTGTAGTTACCGTCATAACGGTTTACACATTTTCGAAATATGTGCCATGGGAGATAATCCATAAGTTGTGAGAAAACCAGTTTTCCTGTATGCATGATATTTGCCTCCTGCTATGTTGGCAGGTAAAAATATCACTAAGGAATGAGGGTTTCTGAAATTCAAATCGGAAACACCTCTTCTGGCCAATTTAGTGTGTGTAACCAGTTAGTTGCGTAACGTTTGAAGAAAAACGTTGGGACAGTAGTGCTTAGTGATATACTTTTTTGCCTGCTGAAAATAGAAGAAATTGCTCCGGTGGGGAGTCACGCCCATGGCGATAAAGGAAGATATACTGGAACAAATTGTTGAGGGCTACTTGCTCCACAAGGGCTATTTAGTCCGGCACAACGTGAAATTTCGGCCGAGCAAGAATGATCCAGATTTTATTTCGAAGAAAGATTCTAACCACAGCGATATCGATGTGCTCGGCTATCATCCAACTGAGGTTGGTCATGACAAGGTTTGGGCTGTAAGCTGCAAGAGTTGGCAGGAGGGCTTTAATCCGTCCAAGCAAATTGATGCGATTTTGAACAATAAAAAACTCGGCGGCAAAGAGGCCTGGAAATTGCACCATGAACTTGTCCGCCCGAAATGGTCAGAGGCGTTCTTGAAGGTTGTAAAGGAAAAGACTGGCGAAGATCGCCTCACTCATGTTACCGCAGTGACTTGCATGGCGAAAGGCAGTAACAAGGCCCAATGGCAAAATCACCGACCCTTTCAGGATGCGTTGCGTGGAAACCCGATTCGGATCATCACGCTTAGTGAAATGATTGACGAAATCGGCCAAGGACTAACCAAAACTCTTGCGACAACAGAAGTTGGACGAATGCTTCAACTTTTTTATGCTGCTGGAATAATTACCCGGCCGGACTGATCTGAGTAACATGCCTGTACCCGTTTAGCGATAGAAGACAAAGACATCATAAGAGCTAAAGATTGCTCCACGCTTCTTCATCCTTGTCCGAAAGCCATTCTTCAAGATTTGAAGAAACACTGTCCAAATAGAAATCTTTGGGGGTCTTCAACTTGCTTACGACAATGCGGTCTCCATCCATCCTGAAAACGAGCTTGTCGCCTGTTTTCAGGTCCGCAGCCCTGCGGAATGCGTGAGGAATGGTTACACGGCCTTTTGACGTGATTTTGGAAGTTTCCATAGACGTTTCTCCCAAATTCAAGGATACCAGTGCGGTGAAACCATGCAAAAACATTGAAGCAATGTGATGACTGTGAAGCGGATGCAGCAGTTTCGGGGTTTGGTTGGAAAAACAGATTACGCTATTTCTCTTAGCTGGATTGAATCTATCCCGGCGACCGTGATAACGTCAGATACCAGCACGACGCGGTTTCCCGGTTTTAATATCCGCTTTTCTTTCAAAAGCTCGAAGGCTCCTTGGATTCTCCCCTCGGGATCCTCGGATTCATCCATGCTGTGCGCGGTTACGGCTCTGTTTAGGGATAACTGTCGTTTTATTCTATTATCGAAAGTTACGGCATGGATAGGTGTCTTGGCAGGCCTGCAATTGGTTGTCAGTTGAGCCATTAATCCTTTTTTCGTTATTACGACCAGGCATTTGGCGTCAATCGATTCAGCAAGTTCAACCGCAGAAGCCGCTATATGCTGCTTAATATCTTGCTTAACGAGAAGCTTGCCCATCTGCAGACTTGTGAGGCTCTCCGCCCTCAAGGCTATTTTGTCGAGGTGCTCTATTGACCTTATGGGATGTTTCCCAATGGTCGTTTCACCCGAGAGCATAAGCGCGTCCACTTCCTCGTAGACTGCGTTCGAGACATCGGTTACTTCCGCCCGGGTAGGAATCGGGTTATCGATCATTGATTCAAGAAGATGGGTGGCGACTATCACTCTTTTGCCTTTTTCCTGGCATTTGCCGACTATCACTCTCTGTACGTCTGGCAATTCCTCAATGCTTATCTCGATGCCCAGATCTCCTCTAGCTACCATCACTGCGTCAGATGCCTCGACGATTTCCTCCACGTTTCGCATTCCTTCTTGATCTTCGATTTTAGAAATGATTTTTATTTCATCACCCTCGATTCCCAAAAGCTCTCTGAGTTGTGAAACGTCTTGCGCTTCCCTGACGAAAGAAAGGGCTATGTAATCGACTTCGTTTTTCACTCCGAACTCTATGTCCGCTTTGTCCTTGTCCGTTATTGAAGGAAGATTGACTTTTACCCCGGGCAGGTTGACGTGGCGTTTGCTCTTCATGGTTCCGCCGTCGATTACCTTGCATTTCATGGTTCCGTGGTCCTTCTCGAGCACTT
>CAYSDX010000061.1:0-29256 GCA_964429945.1 uncultured Spirochaetia bacterium
GTTTCCGACGCCGGAACTCCTTCGGTTTCTGACCCCGGGTGGAGGCTTGTTAACCTCTCGATTGAAAACAATATAGAGATAGTTCCAATACCCGGTCCCTCGGCCGTTTTGTCTGCGTTTGTCGTTTCGGGACTTCCCACAGACAGTTTTCTCTTTCTCGGTTTTTTCCCTAAGACCATCGGCAAGAAAAAAGAACTTTTAGAGGACGTTAAGAATTACCCATACACCCTGATTTTTTATGAGTCTGTCAAGAGACTTTCACGTACATTGAGTCTTATGCTGGAAATTCTCGGCGATAGGAATATCTGCGTCGCAAGAGAAATGACAAAACTTTATGAAGAAGTGCTCAGGGGATCATTCTCCGAGGTGATTTCTGTTCTTTCAGAAAGAGAAACTCTGAAAGGGGAGGTAACGGTAGTTGTGGAAGGGAGCAGGGATGGGCACAACGAGGCGTCTGCTGATACGGTTCAGAGGATGCTCCGGCTTCTCAGGGAAAAGGAATTTTCGCTGAGTGAAGCCGTTTCCCTTGTAAGCGGAGCCTTCGGAGTTTCTAAAAACAGAATATACAAAACGGCTCTTGAAATCTGGGATGGCTGACGGGCCGGTTCCGTGAAAAAAGGAAAAGAATTTTGCGTCTGATTTTCACTTTTCCTAGTCTGCGTCAGGAACAAAAATCCATGTATTTATTATGCGGAAAAACATTATGTTTATCAGCATAATAAATTCCGAAAAACTGCTCCCGACCCAAAAGCGGTGAAGAAGATTAACGAATCGCTCTCTAATGTATCCGACAAGCTAAAGCTGAATATACAGAAAGGTTTTTGAAATCCGGGGAGGCTGATTGATCAGGAACGCTGTTTAGACTGTTGGTCGGCCATTTTCCCGCCGACTTTTACGTTCTTTTCCACTTTTGCTTTTTTCCCGGCGGCTTCGGCCTGAACGCTTGCCTTGCAAGAATTGCATATGGTATCAGGGGAAGGCTTGCCGCACATCATACATTTCTTGTCTTTACTCACGGTTGTTTCTCCTTGTTAAAGATTATACTGCCATTATAACACGTCTGCAGTGAAAATGAGCAGACGGATTATGACCACCCGCAGGGTGTGTACTGCTTTTCATGGTATCCAGGGCATTCATTCATGAGTTGCCCTGCTGTCCCGCGAAAAGAAGCTTTATATTTTCGATAATAAAATGCTTTTGCGCCGAGGTGTATCCCGGGTTGCGATTATCCAAGTGGCGCTGTTTCTTTTTCGTACCACTTCGTGCTTTGCTCGTAAGCGTAGGCGACATTGAGCACCGTCTGCTCGTCAAACGGCTTTCCCATTATCTGAAGTCCTATCGGAAGCCTCTCGGAGCTGAATCCGCAGGGAACAGATATTCCCGGCAGCCCCGCTATGTTGCAGGGAATGGTGAGGATGTCGGAGAGGTACATCTTCAGGGGGTCGTCAGCTTTTTCACCTATTCTGAAGGCGGTTTCAGGAGAAGTAGCGCTCGCTATGACGTCAACTTTTTCCCATGCGCTGTCAAAATCCCTTATTATCAGGGTTCTTGCCTGCTGTGCTTTTACGTAATAGGCATCATAATAGCCCGTGGAAAGGGCGTAGGTTCCAAGCATTATCCTTCTTTTCACTTCATCTCCGAATCCTTCCGAACGGCTTCTGAAAAAAAGGTCTCTCAGGGTTTCCGCATCTTCGCAGCGGTATGTGTATCTTACTCCGTCGTATCTTGCGAGATTCGAACTTGCTTCCGAGGGGGCTATTATATAGTAGGTTGAAACCGCATAGCGGGAGTGAGGAAGTGAAATCTCCACGATCTCCGCTCCCAAGGTTTCAAGTTCGGCGATGGCTTTGCGGACGGATTTTTCCACTTCGGGATCCATTCCCGAAATGAAGTATTCCTTTGGTATGCCTACACGGAGCCCCTTTATGTCCGTACTGAGCGCGTTTGCGTAATCGGCTGTCGGAAGGTTTACGGATGTTGAGTCCATAGGGTCGTGGCCCGCTATGGAAGAGAGGATTATGGCCGCGTCCTCCACGGTTTTCGCAAGCGGTCCCGCCTGGTCGAGGGAAGAGGCGAAAGCGATCATGCCGAAACGGCTTACCCTTCCGTAGGTGGGTTTCATTCCCACTACTCCGCAAAGCGAACCGGGCTGTCTTATAGAACCCCCCGTGTCTGTTCCGACCGAAGCGACACACAGATTTGCCGCAGTCGCGGCGGCGCTGCCTCCGCTTGATCCTCCCGGAACCCTGTCGGTGTCCCAAGGGTTCTTTACCGGCCCGAAGTAAGATGTTTCGTTTGAAGATCCCATAGCGAACTCGTCCATGTTGTTTTTCCCGAGCACCACGGAACCGCTTGCCATGAGTTTTTCGGCCACGGTGGAATTATAAGGAGCGACGAAATCCCGCAGCATTTTCGACCCGCAAGTAGTCCTAGAGTCCTTTGTCACGAAAATATCCTTAAGCGCTATGGGAACTCCATGGAGGGGACCCAGGTAATTTCCTTCGGATATCTCTTTTTCCGCTTTTCTGGCGGCATCCAAGGCCGCTTCTTCCCAGACGGTTATGTATGAGTTTATTTTTTCGTCCTCGGAGGATATTCGCTCAAGAAAAAGTTCTGTAAGCTCCACAGGGGAAGCTTCCCTTTTTTCTATAAGCGCGGCTGCCTCTTTTATGGTTCTTGGGATGGACATGGGGCTAGCTCTGGTCCTCTATGACTTTTGGAACCGTGAAAAAATTGTTTTCTTTGCCTGGTGCGTTGCGAAGGGCATCTTCAGCTGTTATTAGCTGATTCACCTCGTCTTTTCGGAAGGGGGTTGAGAGTTCAAGAACATGTGATGTGGGTTCCACGTCTTTCGTATCGAGCTCGGCGAGTTCATCTATGTGGACGAGGATGTCCCCGAGCTGGCGGGTGAACTTCGAAAGCGTCTCGTCATCAAACTCGAGCCTTGCAAGCTCGGCTGTGTTGAGCACATCTTTTTTGGATATTTTCATTGTTTAGAGTCCTGCTTCGGCTTCTTGCCCGGGAATTTCTAACGGCTCTCTGGATTCCCGCGGATAATGCTCTCCGCGAAATCGACTATCTCCGATTCAAGCTTGGCCCCACTGAAGAAATTTATTTCCTGGATGCATGTCGGGCTCGTGGTGTTAACTTCCGTCAGATACCCTCCGACTATGTCGATTCCGACCAGATAGAGCCGATCCTCTATGAGCTTCTGTCTGAGGCCGTCGCATATTTCAAGATCCCTTTCCGTAAGCGTGGTTTTCTCGGGATGTCCTCCGGAGTGAAAGTTGCTTCTGAATTCTCCCTTTGCGGCGACCCTCATCACGGCCCCTATGGGCTGTCCGTTGAGAATTATAACCCTTTTATCCCCTTCGGAGACCTCTTTTATGAATTTCTGGGCCATAACGTAGGTCTGCCCGGAATCTGTTATGCTCTCGAGTATCACGTTGAGGTTAGGGTCCTCGGCCTTTACGAGGAATATCCCCTCGCCACCGTAACCGTCAAGCGGTTTTACCACCATTTCATTTCCCGTCTGAGAGAGGAAATCCTTTAGCTTTCCGATATCTTTTGAAACCAGAGTCGGGGGGATGTAGTCGGCGAAATTAAGGCTGTACATCTTCTCGTTCGATTCCCTTATTCCGGCCGGATGATTGATCACGGGCGTTTCGGATTCGTCAACCCTGCTGAGTATGTAGGTTGAGTAGATGTAATCCATGTTGAAAGGGGGGTCTTTTCTCATCCATACGACATCAAAGTCATCAAGCGGGGAGGTTTCCGCAGAACCCTTGGCGTAGTAATCGCTTTTTCTCTCGAGTCGAAGCGCCGTTGAGTCTGCCCATGCTCTCGAGTCCTTGACGAAAAGATCCCCGAGTTCGCAGTAGCGGATTTCGTGTCCTCTCGCCTGGCATTCAAGCATTATGACGAAGGTGGTGTCCTTATTTATGTTTATGGACTCGATCGGGTCCATTACGAAGAGTATTTTCGACATGGTGATACTCTATACAAAGTGGGGGAATTATAAAGGACACATTTGAACGGAGAATTGACGGTACCTTCTATATCAATTAGGATGCCCCAACGGTTCTGCAGAACCACGCCGTTCTGCCTCAAAGCGCAGTTTTTGGTAAGTGATCACTGGCTGCTTTCGTCAATGGCGAACAAGTCAGGTCGATCAGTCAGAAAGTTGTCATCTGTTCCTAACGGCTCGATCTCGTCATACAGAGTTAGCCAGGACTTGCGTACCGGTTCCAGAATTAGTTTTTCGCCGACCTTCCGCACAGTCAGTTCCGCTACGCCTTCGTAGGCGAAATCCTTCGGTATGCGGATAGCTTGGCTACGGCCGCTCTTAAAAATTTTTGCGATGTGCATGGCCACCTCCTTTATTGCAATTCTTCCTCGTGAATCAAGATTTCCCTTTTCCTATATCTTTTACAAAATCAATATGTCGCCGTGAAGGAATTTGAGAAGTCATGCAAGTGGTTTTTCTAACGGCATTTTATAACTACTCACCCCCATGTCAGTAGAGATGTATTTTACGAGGACATAGATGACCGTACTTGACAGAATTCAGCTTACAGGCCGACTTGCTTTCTTGGCGTCCGAACCCGAATCCGACTATATATTGCTACAGGCTTTTTGCTGTGGCCATGTTCGGTCTTCATTCCTGCTCTGTCTGCTGTGACCGGTAGCGCTCGACGTTGATCCGGTTTTCGCCCTTGCGTGCTTGCACCAGATCGTAGGTGGTCTGGCGACGTAGCCAGAACTCGGCATTGGACCAGCCCGCCTTCTCCAGCCTGATAGCCATCTCCGGTGAAATTGCCGCATGGCCGTTCAATACGCGTGAAAGCGTGTGACGAGCAACACCCAAAATTTTCGCCGCTTCGGTAACGTTCAACCCAAGTGGGACCAAGCAGTTTTCCCTAATGCTGCGACCGGGATGCGGCGGATTGTTCATCGTCATATTGCTGTTTCCTCCTAGTGGTAGTCAACCAAGTCAACGTCGTAGACATCGCCATCGTCAAAGCGGAATATGACCCGCCAGTTACCAGAAATCGAGATACTCCAAAATCCCTTCAGAGCACCTTTCAACGGGTGAAGACGGTAACCGGGCAAATCGAGATCCGAGGGTGTGCGGGCATCGTCAAGATCCGCCAACGCAAGTGCAATGCGTTCCGCCTGATCCGCGCGCACTCGGCTCGGGTCACCACGCTCGTACAGTCGCTTGAGGCCTCGATGGCGAAAACTTCGAACCATGGAGCAATGTACCGCATGCCGGTACATACGTCAATAAAGATTTCGTAATTGTTTCGTTCAGAGTGGGGACGGATATGTCCGGGGGGATTGCAGGAAGGGAGCGGATAAGAAGCGAAGGACTCCGGTAGAGAAGGTGCAGGTATCAGATAGAGCGAGGAGGGCGGAAATTGGAATGCTCCGGGAAATTCCGTTATCCGAAAAATGACAGCAGTTCCGTGGAGGTCTCCCGGGGTTTTTCCTCCGGGACAAAATGGCCGCAGTCAAGCGGTCTTCCCGAAACGCTGAGCGCTTTTTCTCTCCATACGTCAAGCACGTCGTAGGTTCTGTGAATGAACCCTTTTCCGCCCCAAAGGGCAAGAAGCGGACACGTTATCTTGGCATCCATATCTTCTTCGTCGTGAATAATATCTATGGAGGCCGCGGCCCTGTAGTCTTCGCAGCTCGCGTGGATTGCCTGTGGATCGCTGAAACAGCGTACGTACTCTTTTACGGCCTCGGGATGAAATTCCGCACCGGGGGCGCTCCAGCGCCTGAGTTTCTCAAGAAGATAGTATTCCGGGTCAGTCCCTATCATTTTTTCCGGAAGTCCGTCGGGCTGAATAAGAAAAAACCAGTGGTAGTAGCCCGTGGAGAAGTGCTTGTCCGCGGTCTTGAACATGTGGTGGGTAGGGGCAATGTCCATGACGCAGGCCTTTATGACCTTCTCAGGATGATCAAGGCACATGCGGTGAAGCACTCTGGCTCCCCTGTCATGTCCCGCGGCGTAGAATTCACTAAAACCTAGAGCTTCCATCACGGATACCATGTCCGCCGCCATTGCTCTTTTCGAGTAGTTTGAGTGATCTTTCTCCCCGGCAGGTTTAGAGCTGTCTCCGTAACCCCGGAGATCAGGACACACGACCAGAAAATTCGAGGCGAGCGAGCGTGCTACCGCGTGCCACATGACATGAGTCTGGGGGTAGCCGTGCAGAAGAAGCAAGGGTTTTCCTTTTCCTCCCCAGACGGTGTTTATCTCAACTTCGGGAGTCTGGATTTTTTGTTTTCTGAAGTTTTTGCCGAACATGTTTTCGTATATTCTATTCTAACCAGACGTAACCGCTTTTCTCAAAACCACAGGAGTTAGACCATGATTGAGTACAAGGGATATGTTGCAGTGATTGAATTTGACGATTCCGTAGGGCGTTTTCATGGGAGAGTTATTAACAGCGGCAGCTATCCAATTGCCTCTTTTGAAGCAACTGATACTGAGGGAATTGAGAAAGAATTCCGTCGTTCGATTGACGAATATATTGCTTCATGTAAAGAAGACGGGTCAGAACCCGTAAAGCCTTTCTGGATCTCAACTTGAAGTGGTAAAAACAACAGAGAGTAATTCTTCAACTTCTAAGAATGTCTAGCGTTGCACAAATAGTTAAAATGATTGCCGATGACTTTTACGGTGGTCAACTTAGCCTATCTGAGAGAGGTATACCATCATACGACGACCCGTGGTCGCAAATGCCGGATGTAAAATTCGTTAAGGAGATGCGTGATTCCGGCAAGTCCGAACGCACCGTGCGACTGTTTCTGACTTTCGTTTCGGCGATGGACCGTATGCGAGATGCAAATAGTCTGTGGCGGGATGCGGCAATCCTGTTTAGATCGCATCCGGAGCTTTTCGATCCTGCCAAGGCTGCAAAAATCCCCCTAGACATCCTCAAATTGCTTCTGTCTGAGAGCAAGGTAAGTAAGTACCATAAACAGGATTCAAAAGCTTGGCATGTTATTTCTACCAGTTTGGCCTTGTATGATAGTCCGATCCGTCACGTAATAGACTGTGGACTTGGAGATGCCCAGAAATTACTCAAGGTGCTAAAGACAAGAGATGAGATGGGCCAATCCAAATTCCCACTTCTTCGTGGTCCGAAGATAGGGCCGATGTGGGTTCGAATCATGGCGAACCCGGGTGGAGCTGAAATAGAGCGCATAGAAAAGGTTCCCGTAGCGGTGGATGTTCAAGTTCGCCGCGCGACGGAGAATCTTGGAATTGCGGACACGGGAGGGCTTAAGCTTAGAGAAGCGAAACCGATAATCCAAGATGCCTGCCACAAGGCGGTTAAAAAGACCGACATAGGGGGGCCAGACCGGATCGCGGGAACAAGTGCGGCGCTTGATCCAGTGCTGTGGTCCTATGGCAAGTACGGTTGCAGTTACTGCGAGAACTCAGGCAAGCGAGTGCCTATAGGTAGTGCTTGTGAGTACTGTCAACTTTTTTAGCGGGGTGCTATGTTTCCATGCACCATAAAGGCGACTTGATAAAAGATCTTGAAATACTCTATTCTGTAAAACCTCCTCCTGTAAGGGAAGCTTTTCGTATTCAAAACGAGCTTTCGCGAAGGGTTGTACGAACCGCTGACCCGAAGCTTGTTTGCACAATTGCTGGCGCAGATATCGCTATCTGCGTTAAGGAAAAGAAGCTTGTCTGCGGAATAATCCTTTTTTCCTACCCCGAACTGGAGGAGATCGAAAGAGTGTGGACTGTATCGGATGAGGTGTTTCCCTATGTTCCTGGGCTTCTTGGTTTCAGGGAGGCTCCTTGCGTCATCAGCACCTTCGGTAAGCTTCGCGAGCGTTGTGACATGATCATGATAGACGGGCACGGACTTGCTCATCCAAGAGGCTTCGGGCTTGCCTGTCATGTCGGGGTTCTGCTCGATATTCCGGCAATCGGTGTCGCGAAAAAAAATCTTTATGGAACTTTCAATGAGCCGGGCTTAGAGAAAGGAGAAAGAGCGTTAATAAGGGGAAGGGACCGCGAAATCGTTGGCACTACCTTGAGAACCAGGGACGGCGTAAAGCCGGTTTTTGTATCCATTGGCAACAGAACCGACCTCGATACGGCCGTTATGATTGCCCTTGAGTGCTCGCGGGGTCTTAGGATTCCCGAACCTACAAGGCTTGCAGATAAATATGTCGGTTTGCTTAAAAAACGGGTTTGCGGATAAATGTGCGCTTTGGCAGATTCCGGTGGCGTTTAGGAGGAGAAATCCTCCATCATCTCAATAAAATCCCTGAAAAGATAGGAGGAATCATGCGGCCCAGGTGAGGCTTCGGGGTGATACTGGACGCAGGAGAGGGGGTATTCCTTGTGTTTCAGTCCCTCGACGGTCTGATCGTTCAGGTTTATATGGGAGATGGCGATGTTGTTTTCAAGCGAACCGGGATCCACGGCAAAGCCATGATTCTGAGAAGTTATCTCCACCTTTCCAGTCTCAAGATTTTTAACCGGCTGGTTTCCTCCGCGATGCCCGAACTTAAGTTTGAAGGTCTTTCCCCCGAGCGCAAGACTCAGGATTTGGTGTCCCAGGCAGATTCCGAAAATGGGTTTTTTCCCGATGAGTTTTCTCACGTTTTTAGAGGCGTATTTGACCGCGGCCGGATCCCCGGGTCCGTTTGAGAGAAAAATCCCGTCGGGGTCAAAAGCCAGTATGTCCTCGGGGTCCGTTTTCGATGGAAAAACCATCGTGTCGCATCCAAGATCATAAAGTTCCCTGAGGATGTTCCTCTTTATTCCGAAATCATAGACAGCGACTTTGAATCTTTTAGAAGGTTCGGGGTCTATGTCCTTGCCGTAGCGCCATTTTCCGGTTCCCTCCTCCCACGCATAGGGCTGCGTGCAGCTTACTTCCGTTACTAGGTCGCGTCCGACTATTCCCGGCGAGGAGTCGACTTTTTCGATCAGGACCTCCGGGCTTGTCTCAACCGTTGAGATAATTCCCTTGATCGCTCCGCCGATTCGTATAATCCTTGTAAGTTCCCTTGTGTCGATTCCCTGTATTCCGGGTATTCCGTATCTTGAGAGGAAATTGCCGAGGCTCTCCCTTGCTCTCCAGTTGCTTGGAGAATCCCAATATTCCTTCACGACAAAACCGCTTAGGTGGGGTTTTTCCGATTCGAAATCTTCGGGATTGATTCCGTAGTTGCCTATTTCAGGGTAGGTCATTACGATAATCTGACCATTATAGGAAGGATCCGTGAGTATTTCCTGGTAACCCGTTAAAGATGTGTTAAAGACGACTTCCCCGGTTACCTCTCCCTGGGCTCCGAAACTTGTGCCTTCAAATACTTTACCGCCTTCAAGTGCGAGATATGCTTTTTTCATTATTCCGGGGGTTAAAATATATACGCCTGTGGTAATGTCAAATTCTGTGTTCTCGATGAGATTAAAGCGGCGGGTTTCGGAGTGCCGTCGGAGGGAGTCCGGTTTATTCCAATTAATAAATTTTGTTGTATTATTTGTTGTTTGAAAAATCCATTACGGCGGAAATCTCGCCGCGGACTGAAGCGTGAAAAATACCGACATGAACTGGGACCTGACATCTTATTTCCCCGAGTTTCAAGGGCCTGAATATAAAGAATTCAAAGAGAATCTTTCCGCTGGCATAAAGAGTCTTGACGAGAAGGCCTCGGCTTCTGACCCTCTTTGCGGCGAAAACCTCGAGTTCTGGAAAGATGTTTTTCTGGAAACAGAAGATCTTATAAGCAGATACTCCCATATACGTTCCTACGTGGGATGTCTCAGCGCTTCGGATTCTAACCGGGAGGACTACCTGCGCGAGGAAGCGGCCATTTCCCTTCTCGGCTCCGATCTCGAGAAACTTGAGGTTCAGTTGCAGAGAGCGCTTAGGGATGCCGACGAAGACCTGATCTCAGAATTTGCCTCTCTTCCGGATATGCAGTCGGCTTCCTATTACGTGAGGCGCGTTTGGCGAAACTCCCGGTTCACCATGTCCGCTCCGAAGGAAATTCTGGCCTCGGAACTCGGAGTCGACGGGATAAGCGCCTGGGGGCGGATTTACGATACCGTATCTTCCAAGATGACGTTTGAGATGGTTTACCCCGACGGGACGAAAAAAAGGCTTCCCATGTCCCAGAGAAGATCGCTTATGGAAAGTCCCGAGAGGGAGATAAGGAAAGCTGCTTTCTCCGGCGGCAACGCTGCCTGGGAAGGCCTTGAAGACGTGGCTGCCGGGGCCATAAACGCCATATCGGGAACCAGGCATACGCTTTACAGACACAGGGAGATTGATCATTTTCTCGACGTGGCGCTTTTTGACGCCGCGGTCTCGAGGGAGACTCTGGATTCGATGATGGAGGCTATTCGGGAAACGGTCGAGCTTCCAAGAAGCATCCTGAGACTCAAGGCCGAGACAATGGGAATTGACGGGGTGTCGTGGTACGATCTGGGAGCCCCAATGAATCTCGGCAAAACCGGCGGGGTTGACTGGAACGGAGCGAAATCCATGGTTTCCGACTCCTTTTCAGTTGCCTATGCGCGCCTCGGCGGGTTTTTTGATCATGTATGCCGGAGTGAATGGATAGACTGGGAAGTAAGGGATGGGAAAAGACCCGGAGGTTTCTGCACGGGCTCTCTTCTCACCGGAGAGTCAAGGATATTCATGACCTATAACGGCGGGGTAGGTGACATACTTACCCTTGCCCATGAGGCGGGCCACGCATTTCATTCTCACGTAATGAGAGATCTTCGTTTCTACGCTCAGTTCTACCCCATGACGCTTGCCGAAACCGCCTCGACTTTTGGAGAAATGCTGCTTGCGGAAGGACTGCTGCGCAATCCTTCGACAAGCGTTGAGGACAAGGTGCTCGTGAGGGACACGGAAGTAAACCACGGGGCCATATATCTTCTGGACATCCCGGTCAGGTATGAGTTCGAGAAAAAGCTCTATGAGCGGCGCGCCGAGGGAGAACTTACGGTGAGCGAACTCAAGGAGCTTATGACTGAGACCCAGAAGGAAGTTTTCGGGGACGTGCTTTTGGAATGCGATCCGTTTTTCTGGGCCTCGAAGCTTCATTTCTACATAACGGGTGTCAGTTTCTATAATTTCCCCTATACCTTCGGCTACCTGCTTAGCAGGGCACTCTTCGAGAAATTCAGGCGGCACGGAGAGGAATTTATCCCCGTCTACGAAGAGTTTCTCGCACTCACGGGCTCGGATGACGCCGAGGGGGCCGTTAAAAGATCCATCGGGGATGATATAACGAGCAAAGATTTCTGGAAAGAGGCGATCCTCACCCTTTCGCGACCGCTTGAGGAACTAAAGGAGCTTCTGCCCTCGGTTACTACATAAGATTCCCGATGACCCTTTCCACCGGGGAAAGTGATTTAACCAGTATGTCAACCACTATGCCCAGCATTATGAGAAGCATGTAGATGATTGAGGCCGAGAAGGCGCGTCCGTAGCCGCGGTTGGCGAAAACGCTCCTTACTACCAGGTAATTGAAATATATTCCCGCCATTGCCGCGAAAGCCGCGAAATAGACCGTGTTTGTTCCCGTAAGCCAGAGTATGAAAGTCAGGGGTATAAGGGAGAGGGAGTAGATAAGTATCAGCATGTTCGTGTACTTTGTGCCCAGAGCGACGGGAAGAACGTTTATCCCGGCTCTTTCGTAATCCTTTCTGTATTTCTGCGCGAGCACCCAGAAGTGGGGAGGCTGCCAGAGCATCATGAATACGAATACTATTATCGCATCGAGCTGCGGGACGGGTTTTATGGCGGTGTAACCTATGAGCACCGGAAGAGCTCCCGGTATTCCCCCGAGAACGGTGCCGAAAGGGGAGGTTCTTTTGAGAAAAAGGGTGTAGATTAGCGTGTAGCTGAGAATGGCCAGGAGAATGAGAGCCGCGTTTACGTAGTTAAAGCAGTAAATCGATACAAGAAGGGCCACGACCATCATAAGTATCGAGATTATCCAGGCGTTTCTGTCTCCGAGGACTCTCAGCGCTTCCACCCTTTTGTTAAGGCGGGTCATCTGTTTGTCGATTTTCTTATCAAGCAGGTTATTCAGAATTGCCGCTCCCCCGGCGCTGAGAAGAAGCGAGGCGACGCACAGAAAAACAACCTCTCCGGAAGGAAGGGCGCGGTTGGCTATCACCATCCCGGCAAGGCCGGTGAACGCCACGCTCATGATTATTCCGGGTTTTGAGAGAATAACGGCGGAAACCGCCATGGTTCCCACGGATTTTTTCTCCGCCTCCTGCATAGCTAGGATGCTCCTTTGGCGACACTGTTTTTACTTATATACCCGAACCAGGTGAGAAGGCAGAGGGAAAGTATGAGAAGACCGATTGCGAGATGGACGGCGGTGACGTAAAAGACAAGCTTTGAGGTTACGACCAAGATTCCGAGTCCGATCTGTAGAAAAAGCAGGGCAACGGCCCACGACATGTTTTTTTGGGCTTCCTTGAGCCTTGCGGATTTTCTTGAGAGAAACATTACGCAGATAAATACCACCGTGAGCAGGTAGGCGACTGTCCTGTGCGAGAAGTGCGCCAGCACCTTGCCCGAGAGTTCAGGCGGGATCCAGTAGCCGAGGCAGGTGGGAAAATCGGGGCACGCGAGCCCCGCTTCCAGATGCCTTACGTATGCTCCCAGAGAGGCCTGGATGAATACAAGCAGAAAAAGCGCGAAAAAAAGCCCGGCCGGGCCCGAGAAATAGAAGTTGGGCTTTCTCCTGGCGCCGTCGAAGTACACCATGTAAAGGGTAATCGAAAAGATTATTATGGCGTTTGTGAAATGAATCGTCGTGAGGTTCACGGGAAGCTTGGCGAGAACCACGATTCCCCCGAGCACTATCTGAAAGAGAAGAAGCAAAACCACAAGCAGCGGAAGAATTCTGTAATTTTTCTTGTATGCGCGGAATCTTCTGTAGCAGAGGATGAAAAGAACTATGGATGTTATGCCGCCTATTACGCGGTGGGAGAATTCGACGTATATGTCCCACCTGAAAGGCGGTATTACCTCCCCGTGGCAAAGCGGCCAGTCGGGACAGGCGAGTCCGGCCTTGAGTCCCGATACCGCGTTTCCCCAGATGAGAAGTATGAAAAGAAGCCCTAGAGCGATCTTTGCTAGCATGCCCGTTTTTTTACAACTACTTTATTACCGGCACCCTTGTGAAGGTTTCCATTATGGTGAAACCGATTAGAAGGAAAAGCAGGAAAAGAGGATAAAGAGCGTATATCCACGTGAGCTTGTCTTCAAACTTAAGATGCATGAAATAAAGGGCGACGATTGACGCCTTTATCGAAGCTATAACCATGGCGACGACGATGTTGAGGTCGCCGAAATCGAATTTTGCGACGTATACCGTAACCGCCGTTAGGACAAACAGTGCAAGACATACCGCAGCATATACACGCAGACCTGTGTGATGTTCCTCAGTGTGATTGTGTGCGCTCATTATTTTTCTCCGTTTACCCGATTAAGTACAGTAGCGGAAACAGGTATATCCAGATCAGGTCGACCAGATGCCAGTAAAGTCCTCCGACCTCAACCGGTGTGTATCTGTTTCCTTCCTTAAACCTTCCCTGCCAGGCCATTATTATCAGGGCGAAAATTATTCCCATTCCGATAAACACGTGGAGCATGTGAAGTCCGGTCATCATGAAGTAAAGGGCAAAGAATATGTTTGTTTCAGGGTATATGTGATGATGGAACTTGGCGCTGTATTCAAAGTACTTGTTTACCCCGAAAGCCGCTCCGCATATGAAAGTTATCGCAAGCAGTATAATCAGCCATTTTCTGTTTCTTTTCTGCGAGGCCGACACCGCCAGAGCCATCGTGAAACTGCTGAATATAAGGACTATGGTGTTTATGGCCCCGAGGGTTATGTCCAGTTTTTTGTGCGAGTCGTAAAAAAGATCCGGGTATTTGGCCCTGAAAAGCGCGTACGCCGCGAAGAGTCCCCCGAAAAGGAGAATCTCCGTTCCGAGGAAAAGCCACATTCCGAATTTCGCCGCGTTATGCGTTACGGCATCCCCGAGTCCATGTCCGTGCGCGTGGCTTTCAGCGTGTTCTACTGTGCTGCTCATTTTTTGCGTTAGCCTCCGATCTATTTTTTCCCGTAAGCGTAAGTCCAGTCAGTTACAGTCGGTATTTCGTCAAAGTTCTCATGGGGCGGCGGGGAAGGAACCTGCCACTCAAGAGAGAGTGAGCCGTAAGGGTTTGACGATTCTGGCAGTTGTCCTTTTTTCCAGAACGGCAGGAGCAGGTTCACGGTCATTATTATAATGCCGAGCCCGAGTATCCACGATCCGTAGGTCGAAAGGGCATGATAGGATATGTACTCTTCGGGATAGGTCGCATACCTTCTAGGCATTCCCTGAAAGCCCATGAAGAACTGCGGGAAAAACGTTACATTGAATCCTACGAAAACCAGGAACCATGCGAGTTTCGCGATCAGTTCGTTAAAGACCTTTCCGAACCATTTCTGGTACCAGAAGTGAAGGGCTCCGAAGAATCCCATCACCGTTCCTCCTATCATGACGTAGTGCATGTGAGCTACTATGAAGTACGTGTCGTGCAGGTGCACGTCGACGGCCAAGGCTCCCAGATAAACTCCGGTCAGCCCGCCGACTGTGAAAAGCACTATGAATGACAGAGCGTAGAGCATTGCCGAGTGAAACTCTATTGATCCCTTGTACAAAGTGGCTGTCCAGTTAAACACCTTTATGGCCGTGGGGATGGCAACAAGCATGGTCAGAAATGAGAATATCGCCGCCGCAGTTTCCGATATGCCACTTACGAACATGTGATGCAGCCAGACGAAAAAGCTTATTATTGCAATCGCGAAGCTTGAATACGCGATTGCCTTGTATCCGAAAATGGGTTTCCTTGCGAAAACTGGAATTATCTCAGAGATGATCCCGAAGGCCGGAATAACCATTATGTAGACGGCGGGATGGGAGTAGAACCAGAAGAAGTTCTGGAAAAGTATGGGATCCCCTCCCTTGGCCGGATCGAAAAAGCCTATGTCAAAGGCCCTCTCCGCTATAAGCAGAAGAAGCGTGATTCCCACAACCGGCGTTGCTAGCAGCTGCAGTATGGCGGTCGCATAGGACGCCCATATGAAAAGTGGCAGCCTTGCCCAGGTCATTCCCGGCGCACGAAGCTTGTGTATGGTCACTATGAAGTTCATTCCGGTGAGAATCGATGAGAACCCGAGTACGAAAACCCCGAGAGTTATCAGTATTACCTTGGTCCCAGTCTGAATGCTGTAGGGAGTGTAGAACGTCCAGCCCGTGTCGGCCGGCTGCAAGAGCGCGCCGAGCAGTATTGCGGTTCCGACAAGATATATCCAGAAGCTCAGCAGATTGATTCTCGGAAACGCAACGTCCCTGGCCCCGATCATGAGCGGTATCAGGAAATTACCGAAGCTTGCCGCTATCCCCGGAACGATGAAGAAGAAAACCATCAGGGAACCGTGGAGAGTGAACGCTACGTTGTACTCCGTCGGGGTTCTGAAGAAGTCAAGCTCGGGAGTCATGAGTTCGTATCTCATCCCAAGAGCCGTCAGGCCGGCGATCATGAAGAAAAACGAGATCGTGACGAGATAGAGGATTCCGATGCGCTTGTGATCCGTTGTCAAAATCCACGACTTAAAACCTTTCTGAGCTAAAAACGGTATGTGCTGGGTTTGCGCCATAGCTCCGTTTGCCATTTTCTTCTCCTTTGAAACTCTACTTCAACGTCTTTATATACTCGATAAGAGCGGTTGTTTCTTCCTCAGACAGTATACCCTTGAACGAGGGCATGGTGGGCGGAAAGCCCTTTACCATCTTTGCCTGAGGCTCATAAATTGATTCCCTTAGATAGTTCTCGTCCACAAGAACCGAGGAACCGTCTTCAAGGTCTTCCATTTTCCCGTAAAGGTTCTTGAAAGTAGGTCCTATAACCTCCTTGCCGTCTATGCTGTGACACGCAAGGCATCCTCTTTGGGAATACAGGTCCTTTCCTCTCTCCGCCGGGGATACGCTGATTGCCGCCAAGGGGGCTCCGTCTTCAAGCTCGTCTCCTTTTTCCCATCTTGTGAATGCTTCGGGACTCAGGACGTTTACTTTTGCAAGCATTTTCGAGTGCCCGGAACCGCAGTATTCGGCGCACAGAAGATCAAAGGTCCCGACCTTGGTCGGGGTGAACCAGAGCTGCTGGTAGCTGCCGGGAAGAATATCCTGTTTTACCCGGAACTGCGGGACGAAAAAGCTGTGAATGACATCATCTGACCTCATTATGAGCCTGACGGGCTTGTTCTGCTGTACGAACAGTTCGTTAAGCGATTTCTTGCCGGTGAAATACTCAAATTCCCAAAGCCACTGTTTTGCCACGACGTTAACTTCGATCGCTTCTGGGGGGGGATTGCGAAGTTCCTTGAAGGCTATCCATCCCCACGCGAAGATTACCATGAGGAGTATGGTCGGGATTATCGTCCAGATGGTTTCAATAACCGAGTTGTGCGTTATGTAGGCGGTTTCCTGATCCTCGCTTTTTCTCCTGTACTTGATTGAAAAACCTACGAGTACCGCCGAAATCAGTATGAAGAAGAATAACGATACAATCGTTACGAACAGGGTTATGTTATCAACGCTTGCGGCGAGATTAGAAGCCGATTCCGGTATCCAGGTGGACATTTATGATTTACAACCTCCGCAAATGATTAGTGGATTTTCTTCTCTCTTCTCCACATCAAGCAGAGAAACGTTACGAGAACCGCGAGAGTTATCATTCCCCCCGCCTTGACTACGTTGAGGGCCGCGAGTGCGTATCTTTTCCCGACCGGGTCAAACTGATAACAGAACATGAGTACCTTGTTAAGCAGCTCCGAGGAACCTATCTTTCCCTCCGAAGCTTCTATTAGCGATAGCTTGAAGTTGCGGGGGTCATACTGAACTCCGTAGAGGTACCGCGAAATTACCCCCTCCGGAGTGAGTATCACTATTCCCGAAGGATGAGCGAACTCTTCCCCGTCTTTTTTGAAGCGGAATCCCACCGAATCAGTGAGCCTCAGTATGTTTTCCTCCGTTGCCGTGAAAAAGTGCCAGTCTCCGGCCTCCTGCGTCCCGCCTGCAAGTGCTTTTTTGTATCTTGCGGACTTTGCGCCTATAGCCTCTGCGGGTTCCTCGGGATCAAAACTCATGGTCACTACGGTGTAATCCTTGCCGGGTCTGAAGGAATCCATCTGGTTTATGACTTCCAGAACTCCGTCCGTCCCAAGAAGACATAGCCTTGGACATGTGAAGTAGGCAAGACTCAGAACCACCGGTTTTTCCTGCCCGAAAAAAGAGGAAATGCTTACCGCCTCTCCGTTTTCTCCCCGAAATTCCGTGTCAAGATCTATGGAGGATGCAAGTTTCTCGTCAAAACCTATTTCTTCTACGTCATTTACATTCGATAGTGCGTGGACGTCTGATGTGAATGGAATTGGAAGAGTGCTTGAGATACACATAACACTGAGAAAAATGAAGAACCTCCACATGAAAGGAGTCGTTTTCTGGCCGTTTTTTCTAAAATGAAAAATGCTTGAGGGACTAGGAGAAAAGAGTTTTTTTTCCCTTTCTCTCATCTCAAATCGGCGTAGATTGTATCTGATGTTAATTCTCTGTCAAGAATTTGGTTTCATTGCGGCTTGCCTGGGTTTCAGACCCTGTTTATTTCTTTCTAAGACAAAGAACTATGCCGATTCCAATAAAGGCCGTCAGGGTTGACGAACCTCCGTAACTGATGAAAAAAAGAGGAGTTCCGATGATGGGCATGAGTCCCGTGACCATAGCTATGTTTATCACGGTGTGCCAGAAAAGCATTGCCGCGACTCCAAGGCATGCGATCATCGCAAAGCGGTCTTCTGAGGATGTTGCGATGTTGAGAATGAAAAGGATTATCGAGAAATACAAAAGAAGGATAAACACAGAACCCCGGAATCCCCACTCCTCGGCAATCACCGAGAACGCGAAATCCGTATGATGCGCGGGAAGAAAATTCAAGTTGGACTGCGAACCGAGAGAAAAACCTTTTCCGTAACCCATGCCGGAGCCTATCGCAATCTGGGACTGGACCGAGTTGTAGCTTATCCCGAAAGGGTCGGAGGACGTGTCCATGAAGGAATATATCCTTTCCTTCTGGTAGTCCTCGACCAGAAGATGCCAGAGCGGCACAACGGATACCAATGCTATGGTTATTATTCTCAGCAGGGCTCTTCTGCTGATTCCCAGAAGCAGGATAATGCTTGAACCTGTAAGAAATATGGTGATCGCGGTTCCCATGTCCGGCTGAGCGATGACCGCCGCAGTAGGGAGAAACAGAAAAGCTATAGGTTTAGCGAGATCCGTCAGGCCGTAATTTTCCTTTGCGGCTACCTCGTTTGCGTAGTAATTGGCAAGCACCATTATTATCCCGATTTTAATGAATTCGGAGGGCTGAACGGAGACCGGGCCTATCTGGAACCAGCTTCTTGATCCCGACACCGTTTTTCCGAACACGAAAATCAGCGCCAGCAGCCCAAGGAAAAGCAGGTAAAAGATAAGCGAGTGCCTTTCAAGCGTTAGAGGTTTTAGCCGGCTTATAATTGCCATGGTCACCAGCCCGGCCAGAACCCATATGAGTTGTTTCTTGAATGCGCCCAGACCGTCTAGTTGAGAGATGCTGTATAGATTGACCAGTCCCGCCGCGCACAACAGGAGAATCAGCCCCAATATCCAGGAAGATCTACTCAGATTTGGCAATTCGGTTCTCATTTCGTTCCTTCTTAAGTTTGAAATAGGTTTCAATGATCTTTTTTGCTATCGGGGCCGCTGCCACACTTCCGCTGCCCCCGTTTTCAACCAAAACGGTTACTGATATCTCCGCCGAGTCTGATGGTGCATAAGAGGTGAACCAGGCATGGTCCATGAACCGTTTTTCAGTTGATTCAACTTGTGCCGAAACGACCTGCGCCGTCCCGGTTTTGCCTGAGATAGGTGATATTTTTGATCTTGCGTAAAATCCCGTGCCCCGTTGGGCGTGTACGGCGTCGTATAGTGCTTTTTTCAGAAAAGCCACTGCCTTTTTGTCAAGTTTTTGTACCGTTCCGGTTATCCGCGGAGGTGTTTTTTTGTCTGCCTTTCTTATCTTCGGTCTGACTATGGTGCCTCCGTTTGCTATTGCGGTAGTCATCATATTTATCTGAAGAGGAGTGGCTGTTACGTATCCCTGACCTATGGCCAGCATTGCAGTTTCGCCCGGGTACCATGGTTCTTTTAAGTGTTTTCTTTTCCACGCCTTGGACGGATTCACTCCGTGCTTTTCAGGAAGCTCTATTCCGGTTTCCTCTCCCAATCCGAACCTTTTCAGGTACGGGTAGAGCCCGTCTACTCCAAGCTTCATGGAGAGTTCATAGAAGTATACGTCGCATGATTCAACAATCGCCGAGAGAAGGTTCATATGGCCGTGACCTTCCTCGCGCCAGCAGTTAAAGCGTTTTCCGCTTATTAAGCGATAGCCCGGGCAGTATACGGACGACTCGGGGTCCGCCGTTTTTTCTTCCAGCAATGCGAAGGCCGTGATTATTTTGAGCACTGACCCGGGTGGATAAGTTCCCTCGGTTGAGCGGTTAAGAAGGGAGAAGGATTCCTTTTTCTTTCTTTTTTTGCGTTTCTCTTCCGAAATCCCTTTTGAGATATGCTCAGGGCGATAAGACGGACGGCTTACCATTACCAGGATTTCCCCGTTTTTTACGTCCATTGCGACTATTGCTCCTTTCTCATTCCCCAAGGCGTCGTTAGCGACCTTCTGCAGTTGCGCGTCGATTGTGAGATTCAGATCTTTCCCCTCGACCATTTCCTTGTTCTTTCGGGCCGGCAACAATGCGGAGAGAGAATCAGAAATTACTTTTCCGTGTGCGTTGACCATGAGGTATTTAAGACCGTTTGTTCCTCTCAGTTCGTCGTCAAACACCTTTTCCACGCCCGTTTTTCCGACTTGGGTTCCCGCCTTGATCCGACGGTCGGCTTTTACTTCATGCGGATCGGCGATCCCTGTGTACCCAAGGAGCACGGCGGCGGCTTCTCCGTGCGGATAAAATCTCTTGTGCCCCAATTCAAGGAATATGCCTTCTAACGCTTCTTTGTTCTTCTCAACTAGAAGGAGCTCTTCCCTGCTTATGTCCTTGGCGATTGTAACGGGATAAAAACTTCTCATGCCCGTTATTTTTCGAAGTTTCTTAAGAAGCTCTTTCTCTGGAATGTTTATTATCCCCGAGAGCTTTTCCGCGAGACTCTCGACATCGGTTATCTCTTTCGGAAATACACGTATGTTAAAAGACGGTTTGTTGTATAGAATTTTCTCCCCGTTTCTGTCGAAAACCCGCCCCCTGGGTGCGGGAAGTTCAAGTACTCTCAGGACGTTCCTTTCCGAAAAACTCCTGTATTCCTCACCCTTATATATCTGGAGGTAGAACAATCTTGCCGAGAAGACAACAAAAAACAGTGCGCATAAAGAAAATGCTATTGCGAGTCTACGTTTTAGTAATTCCATCCAATTTTCTCAGAAGCATTATCATCGGAACACCGACTACTGCGTTAATGATAGCCTGATAGAGAGCTAGCTCAAGACTGAGAAACGCCGCCTGTCCACTATCTTGCTTGAACAGAAGCAATACTAGGAACAGCAGGTGCATAAGCAGGGTTCCCGTAAAAAACGCCAGAGACAGAAGAAATGGATGGTTGCGGTCGTAATTGATATTGTGCAGGCCTACCCGCAGTACGAGAAACACGGCGAATCTTGTGATTGTATGAAGTCCCCAAGTTCCGGCCGAAAAAATATCCATTAGAAACCCGTTTAGCGTGGCAAGCGCGAACGTATAAGGTATTTCAGTTCTGACTGCCAGGCAGATTATTATTATCAGATTAAGATCAGGGGTGAATTTGCCCAGAGAAGTTGCGGGAATGACTAATGTCTGGGTGATGATTAACAGGAAGGATAAAAACAGGTAGAGAAAAAAAGAGAAGTTTATCCTCATTAATATTCCAACTGGGTTCAGTTGGCGAAGATCTAGTTAAGATGTATGAGCACCTCTTCAACCCTGCTCACATCGATTTCCGGTTTTATTATGGCCCTTTGAAGCCCTCTGTCCGACTCAACTTTTGTTACGGTTCCTATAACAATATTTTTCGGGAAAACATTGTCTTTTCCGGACGATATTATCTTGTCTCCGGCTATAACATCATCCTCTTGTTCAATGTACTTCATAACGTAATGGTTTCCCGCTCCGGTCACTATGCCCCGCGCGCGACTCCTCTGCACGATCGCGTCAGCAACGCTTGAGGGGTTTGTCATCAGCATTACCATAGAGGTTTCTTCATTTACCGAGTGTATG
Source organism: uncultured Spirochaetia bacterium (assembly GCA_964429945.1). GTDB lineage: Bacteria > Desulfobacterota_D > UBA1144 > Nemesobacterales > Nemesobacteraceae > Nemesobacter. The sequence continues at coordinate 21,436 of CAYSDX010000061.1, forward strand.
GTTCCGATAGCCCTGACGTTGGTCAGCACCGGATATCCCTTCTTTATTCCAGAAGACGACCCTTTGTCTATTATAAGGAATCCGGGGCCTACGACCGAGGGGCTACCCCCTATGACTCTTGCTCCCAGCATCTTCCCCTTGTAAGAGTTTTTATAATTAAGGAGGCTTCTCAACCTTTCGTTCTCAAGCCTTATTTCCGTTAGCATCAGGTTCTGGGTTTCCATTTCCTGAAGCTGTACTTTGAGGCGGGAATTTTCAACGCTTGTATCGACGAGGTCAATATAATGGTCCCAGTAGTATCTTACGCCATCCTTTATATAGTTTGCGAAAACACCGGAACTGTGGTTAACGCTGAGCATTAATTTGGTAGTGTAGCTGCTTTCCCTCTTTGTAAGATCAAAAACAACGGGTAGAAGATGGATTGACGCAATTATTAGGATAAAGGACAGAAATAGCTGATTCTTGGTAAAAAATCTCCTCATTAAGTTCCCCTCCGGTCGGGAATACTTAACCTTAATTTCTCGCAACGGGCAAAACCGTTGTCCACGCTATAACAAAAGCCGTTGCAAGGAGTTGCGAAACACAAAAACCTTCTGGAAGAATATTGTAACACAAAACAGTCCAAGTTTCAAGCAAGACTCAAAGTCCACGGGTTAAAAAACGACTGGGATTCCTTGGAATTCCCCCGCCGTTCGTACTTATATAGCGACGGAATTGAGAAGTTCTATATTTTCAAGAGCTTTCCCGGAACCCATAACCACGCAATCAAGAGGCTGTTCAGCCCTTCTTATCTTGATGCCGGTTTTTTGCTCTATACGATTGCGCAGTCCTTTGAGCAGCGAACCGCCTCCGGCAAGCATTATTCCCGATTCAAAAACATCGGCGGACAGTTCCGGCGGAGTCCTCTCCAGAGTTTGCATGATTGCATCAACTATCTGGTGTATAGTATCTTCCACGGCCTCTTCAATTTCCTGCATGTCAATGGATAACATCGAGGGAACTCCGGAAATATTGTTTCTTCCGGTCACCTTCATTTGCGTCTTTTTGGTACTGCTTATTTTCGGTTTTATTTCCGGTAATGAGGAGAAGTTTTTCTTGACTTCTTCTGCCGTCCTGTATCCGATGATTATGTTGTGATTTCTTTTCATCCACTGCTGTATGGCCTCATCCATCTTGTCTCCGCCAATTTTGATCGATTTGCTTACAACTATCCCGGACAGGGCGATAACGGCTATTCCAGTGGTACCGCCTCCTATGTCAACCACCATGTTTCCAGAAGGTTTATGTACTTCTATCCCGGCACCTATGGCGGCGCACATTGTTTCCTCGATTAGATATACTTTTCTCGCTCCTGCAGCCTCGGCTGATTCCCTTACGGCCCTTTTCTCTACTTCGGTAATCTCAAGAGGAACCGATATTACTACTCTCGGGCGCATGAAGCTTCTTTTATTGCTGTTTGATTTCTTTATGAAGTACTCGATCATCCTCTGGGCGGCATCAAAGTCGGCAATAACCCCGTCGCGAAGCGGCCTTATGGCCCTGATTGATCCTGGAGTTCTTCCGACCATCTCCCTGGCCTGCTGGCCTACCGCAATGAGTTTTGATCTTTGTCCCGGAATATCCTGAACGGCTACCACAGAGGGCTCGTTGGACACTATCCCATCGCCTTTGAGGTATACGAGGGTGTTTGCAGTTCCAAGGTCAATAGCGAGATCGTTTGAAAAATATTCCAGAAACCTGTCCAGTATCATTTTTGGTAATTACCCCTTTTTTTCAGTTAAAATAGAATTAAACCCGAAAACACTCGCCGCGCGCATCTGCAAGGCAGACGAGGCGACGACAAAACATCAATTTATCTTTCAACTATAGCATTTTTTTTAAGCTATTCAAAGCGGCTATGAAAAGGTTTTTCCGTTATTTTTACCGTGTTCGGAATTTTATCGTCGCGTTGTTCTGCGCCGACGGTTATTTCTCCCCGAAAATCATGAAATTCCCTTCTTATATAGCCGATAGCTATATTCTTTCCGAGGGTGGGAGAGTAAGTGGAGGAGGTTATTCTTCCCACTTTCTTTCCCTTAACCCAGAGCGTATCTCCTGGCGACGCGCAGTCATCTTGATCGGACACAAAACAAGCCAGATGCCAGTTTACTTTCCCTCTCCACTTTATTCTTGCTATTACTTCCTGTCCCACATAGCATCCTTTTTCGAAATCAAGGGCGTTCCATATGCCGGCTTCAATCGGTATGGTGGAGATATCCATGTCCTTTCCGTAAACGGGAATACCGGCTTCGATCCTGAGGATCTCAAGAGCCTCCTGCCCTGAAAGTCCCGGGGTCTCCGGGTTTTCCAGAAGGAGGTTCCAGATTTCCTCGGCACAGCTGTTCTCAAAAAGAACATCGAAACCGGTTTCTCCAGTTCTGTTGAGTTTCATGACCGTCGTTTTTCCGCGGGACAGGTGATCGTATTCGCTCATCTGTCCTGTGCTAATGCCGAGGCGTCTGGTGATGAATTCCCCGCAACCGGGGCCGCACACGTGCAGAGCGCAGTAATCTTCGGTAACGTCAACCACTTCGGCTTTGTAGGAAAGCTTGAATTTGCGGAGAAGCTGCGCTATGTCTCCGCCCATGCCGGGTTCCATGTCGATGTAGACCGAGTCCTCGCTCTTAAAGACTCCCATATCCGAGATCATTTTTCCCTTCGGGGTGAGCACTGCCGCGTAGACGCCCCTGCCGGGGAGTTTTTCCTTTACGTCGTTTGTAAGCATTCCCTGCAGGAATTTTACGTGGTCCGCTCCTGATATCTTAAGCTTTCCTCTGTTTGAGATATCTATAATGCCTACCGAATTTCTTACAGCTTTCGCTTCTTCCCCCGGGTCACCGTAGTGTTTCGGGAGAAAAAATCCGCCCGTCTCGGCGAATACTGCTCCCCGGGCCGCGTGTCTATCGTAAAGCGGAGTTTTCTTTGCGGATTCCATTTGCGTCTGCGCTTCCGCGGGCGGGCTTCTGGCCGTCGCCCCCGTTTATCCTATCCCTTGAAAAACCACTGCCTAAATGTAGTATAAAGTCCTTGTTCCAAAAAGAAATTGCAGGGGTGCGAAGTGAGTGAACTGAGAGAAAGTTACAAGGTGGTCATAATGGGTTCCGGCCCGGCCGGTCTTACCGCGGCGCTTTACGCGGCGCGGGCGAATCTTGAGCCGCTTGTGTTTGAAGGTCCGGAAGCCGGCGGGCAGCTCACCACGACCACGGATGTCGAGAATTTTCCGGGGTTTCCGAACGGAATCATGGGCCCCGAGCTCATGGATCTTATGAGGGAACAGTCGGAACGTTTCGGGGCGCAGTGCGTGCAAAAGGCCGTAATCTCGGCTGATTTCTCTGAAAGACCGTTTCGCGTATCAACGGAAGATGAGCAGATACTGGCTTCCACTTTTATTATTTCTTCCGGCGCCACGGCCAGGATGCTCGGTCTTCCCTCTGAACGCGAGCTTGTGGGTTACGGGGTTTCCACCTGCGCCACCTGCGACGGGTTTTTCTTCAGGAACAAAGAGCTTGTGGTTGTGGGGGGAGGTGACAGCGCCATGGAGGAATCCATATTTCTTACCAAGTTTGCTACCAAAGTTACGGTGATTCACAGGCGCGACAAGCTCAGGGCATCAGTGATAATGCAGGAGCGGGCCAGGGAAAACGAAAAGATAGATTTTATCTGGAACGGTGTTGTTGAAGATGTGCTGGGTTCAAGAGAGGACGGAGTAACGGGGGTTCAAATAAAGGATGTCGTGACCGGGGAGAGTTACGTTAAGGAATGCCAGGGCATGTTCGTAGCGATCGGGCATACTCCTAACAGCGGGATTTTCAGGGGACAGCTTGAAATGGACGATAACGGTTACCTGATCACTAAAGACGGAACCTCTGAAACAAACGTTGCAGGCGTTTTCGCGGCCGGGGATATACAGGATACAAGGTACAAGCAGGCTATAACGGCGGCGGGAAGCGGGTGCATGGCGGCCATGGACGCGGAAAAATTCATAGAAGAGTATGGACTTTAGCCTTGCCGTGCCCCGGTCTTGGACAAAGAGTTTTTATTCGGTTATACAGATTGCCTGCTTTTTTGCGGTTTTTGCGGGCGGTTAGCTCAGCGGGAGAGCACCTGCCTTACAAGCAGGGGGTCACAGGTTCGAATCCTGTACCGCCCACCATCTGATTTAAACGGGGCCGTAGTTCAGTCTGGTTAGAACGCTGGCCTGTCAAGCCAGAGGTCGCGGGTTCAAATCCCGTCGGTCCCGCCACCCCGGTTAATAAAGTCGTAATGAATCCCGCTTAGGGTCTAGGGGAGTTTTCAGCTTTTTTATGTATAGTTCTCGTATCAGGGTCCACCGCGGGAAATTTGTATCTTGGATATTCAAAAACAGATTGAACGGTTCAAAAGAGGTTACCCCTTCCGCAGGCTCCTTCGCCCCGCGACAGTCGGCGACGGCATAAGAAAACTGGGAGAAGATGAATCCCGGGTGCTTCAGCGGCAATACGAGGATTCCCTGCTTGAAACTAGCGTTTGCAAATTCGTTCCTGCATCGGGGGCGGCCTCGAGAATGTTTCGGGATCTTGGTGTGCTTCGGGAAGTTTTTTCTTCGAAAGAAGCGGTTTTGAATTCCGGAGAGGAGAAAACACTTGAGAAATTCCTCTCGAACGTAACAAGACTTCCTTTCGCAGGTCTGCTTGAGGAGAGATTGGAAGAAGGGCTTGAAAAGGCCGTCTCTTCAGGGGAGTTCGGACCCATTCTCGACACCCTTTTAGGAAATGAAGGCCTGGGTTACGGAAACGTTCCCAAGGGGCTCGTGCCCTTTCACGACTACGGCGGAGAGCGGAGAACAGCTTTTTGCGAACATTTCAGAGAAGCCATCGGGTATATAAACTCACGCGGCACAGCCTCAATGCATTTTACCATCCCCCCTGCCTTTGCGGAGCTGTTCGCTCGGGAGGAGGCGGAAGCAGTTTCTCTTTTATCCTCCGAGGGGGTCTCATTTGACGTAACATACTCGGTTCAGGATCCCCAAACGGATACAATCGCGGTTGCAATGGATAACACACCCGTTACGGATGCCGACGGATCTCTGCTCAGAAGGCCGGCGGGGCACGGAGCGCTGCTGAAGAACCTGAATGAACTTTCCCATGACTGTATTTTTATAAAAAACATAGATAACGTGGCGAAAGAGGAACTTCTTCCCGACACGGTCAAGTGGAAAAAGACCCTGGGGGGAGTTCTCCTCTCTATCCAGAAAAGAGTTTTCCTCTACACAGAAGCCCTTTCTTCCTCCTGGACCTCTGAGGCACTTGAGCGGGAGATAATTTTCTTTGGCCGGGAAAAACTTTTCATGGACCTTTCCCGGGAACTTACAGGGCTGTCTGGAGCCGGCAGGAGGGAGTTTCTGTTTCGGGCGCTTCACAGGCCCATCAGGGTATGCGGCGTCGTAAAGAACGTGGGTGAACCGGGCGGCGGTTCGTTCTGGGTGGAAGGAGAGAGGGGAGAATCCCTTCAGATAGTTGAAAGCGCCGAGGTTGACCAAGACTCCTCTTCCCAACGGCATATCTGGGAGGGCTCAACTCATTTTAATCCCGTGGATATCGTTTGTGGAGTGAAGGATTTTAAGCGGGAGAAATTCAACCTGCCCGGCTTCGTTGACCCGGAAGCCGGAATTATTACCGAAAAGACCTTAGGCACAAAGAAGATAAAGGCGCTTGAGCTTCCCGGGCTCTGGAACGGTTCCATGTCCGGGTGGATAACGGTTTTCGTGGAAGTTCCTTCCACCACGTTTAATCCGGTGAAAACCGTCTGGGATCTTCTGAAGGAACCCCATCAGGTAAGTTAACACCCGGAAGTTTTTCTGTGGAAATCAGTTCGCAAAATGCCTAAAAAAAATCTTTATTGCCTTATTCTCGCTGGGGGACGGGGGACCAGGCTCTGGCCTCTCTCAAGAGAGTTTCTCCCCAAGCAGTTCCTCGAGATAAGCGGAGATGACTCGCTTCTGCTTGGGACTCTTAAACGCGCCGCCCGTCTTGTTACCCCGGAGAACATACAAGTTGTCCTTGAGGAAAAACAGCTCCCGCTTATTGAAGAAAGCCTTCGGTCTACGGATTTTCTGGGAAAAGTAAAAATCATGACCGAACCCGTGGGCAGAAACACTGCCCCCGCGATTTTACTCGGGACTCTGGAGGTTGCTTCTCAGGACAAAGACGCGGTGATAATGGTTTTCCCCTCGGATCATGTGGTTGAGGATGATGATAATTTCCGTGATCATGTGCGCAGAGCGATTTTGCTTGCTGAAGACAATTACATAGTGTCTTTTGGAGTTACCCCATCCGCACCCGAGACCGGATACGGCTACATTGAGGGAGGAGAACCTCTTCGTGACGGTGGGCTTAGAATAAGGAGATTCGTTGAAAAACCCGGTGCCGGGGTTGCGGACAAGTATCTCCGCTCGGGAAGCTTTTTCTGGAACAGCGGGATGTTCGTTTTTCGGGCGCAAACCATGATTGATGAATATGAGACTCTTTGCTCTGAGGTATATGAGCCACTCCGGGAAGCTTTCCACCGCGAGATCGACAGAGATGTTTACGCCGCCCTTCCTTCAATTCCCGTTGATCGAGCTGTAATGGAGAGGACCTCGCGCGGAGCCGTAATACCGTCTTCTTTTTCGTGGAGCGACATAGGATCATGGCGGCTTTTTTACGAATTTTTCCCGAAAGATTCCGCTGGTAACGTGCTTAAAGGAGATGTAATCCTGAAGGACACGGAGGATTCCCTTGTAAAAAGCAGTTCGAGGCTTATCTGCGTATCCGGTCTTCGCAACGTTGTGGTGATTGAAACTAAGGATGCCGTTTTTATTTCCGATCTTGACTGCTCGAATCAGGCGGGCGAGTTTGCGAACGAATTAAGAGAGCGAGGGAGGGATGAGGCAGACCGTCCGAAAGTAGTTCACTACCCTTGGGGCAGCAGGGAAGAAATTGAAGAAGGAGAATTCTCAAAAGTAATGAAAATGACTGTTTCTCCCGGCAAATCAGCAAGGACGGAAAATACCCCTTCTGAGAATCTACGACTGCTGATTCTCGAGGGAGAAGCCCTTATAATCGGTGAGGAAGGCAAAGATAAACTCGGTTCTGGGCAAACCATTTTCCTTGAAGACGGGGCAAACTGCACCGTGGAGAACAAAGGGGACAATGTTCTGCTCATTCTTGAGATTTTTTCCGTTAGGGATTAAAAAGCTCTGATAAAACGGAGTTTTGACTCTGTTTTCCGTTGAGTTATCATTTTTTCACCGAGCGGGGAGAGGTGGCCGAGTGGTCGAAGGCGCTCGATTGCTAATCGAGTAAGGGGTGAAAGCCCCTTCGTGGGTTCGAATCCCACTCTCTCCGCCACATTTTTCTCTGAAGCTATGCCGTATTCCGCGGTAATTTCCCTATTTAACGCCAGGAGTATGAAATAATTTTTTAGTTTTTCCTTGACAATTTAAGTAAATTACTTATATTTTGCGACGTTGGTTAGAAACTTAACCACGGACTCTTAAGGGCACTTCTAAAAATACCCCTATATTCCAGTTAAACTTCAAGCAGGAATAAACATATGCTCTCACCCCCCCCCCTGTCAAATTGCGGGGCGGCGGGCGCAGATACAAAACAATGCCGGAGGAAGGAACGTGGAACAGCTGGATTTCGGAGAAGAGGACAGGTACGTGAGACTGGATGACAAGAAAGACCCTTTGGTCAAACTCAACGCAATTATCCCTTGGGAACTGTTCCGTCCCCGCCTCAGGTCGGTGTGGCGAGAACCCGA
>CAYSDX010000062.1:0-4664 GCA_964429945.1 uncultured Spirochaetia bacterium
CAGGGAAGAAAAGGGATATACAGAAAAGAGCTTGAGGACATGAGGAGGGAGGGCTTCGTAAGGGTAAGAATTGACGGAGAAACCTACGACCTCGAAGACGACATAGAGCTCTCCCGAAACAAAAAGCACACAATCGAACTCCTGGTGGACAGTATAGTGCTGCGCAACGAGAGTTCAAAGAAAAGGCTCTCAGATGCTGTCTCTCTCGCCCTTAAAAGGTCGGGAGGGCTTTTGAAATGCGAGATCGAGGGCGGGAAACCCCTCACTTTCAGCGAACATTTCTCCTGTTCCCGCTGTGCGATAAACTACCCCGAGATATCCCCTAGGCTTTTTTCCTTTAACAGTCCCTACGGGGCGTGCGTTAACTGCCAGGGGCTTGGATTCGAGACGTTTTTCGACCCCGAGCTCATAGTCGAAGATCCCGGGAAAGCACTTTCCGAGGGAGCGATCAAGCCGTTTGAGGATTCAAAATACATCGCCCGGATACTTGAGGGACTCTCCGAGCATTACGGGTTCGCGCTCGACGTGCCGTTTTCCCGGCTTTCTGCCCGGCACAGGGAAAAGATACTGTACGGGTCGGGAACGGAGAGTATAAGCTTCAGGAAGGCGAGAAGGGGAAGGCTGAGGGAGTACACCGCGACTTTTCCGGGGATCGTAGAGATCCTCACGGAATGGTATTCGGAAACCCAGTCGGAAGAACTTCGGGAGAAGCTCTCAAAGTATATGAGGACGGTTCCGTGCAGAATATGCGACGGGGCCAGGCTCAACAAGATCGCCCTTTCGGTGCTTTTCAGGGGAAAGACTATATCGGAGCTTGCGAGGATGGCGGTTTGCGATCTCGTTTCGTACTTCGGATCGCTTAAGCTTTCCGACAGGGAGACAAGGATTGCCGGGGAAGTGGTGAAGGAGATATCTTCCCGGCTCGGGTTTCTGGGTGACATAGGGCTTGGTTACGTGAGTCTTGAGCGTACGGCTCCGACTCTTTCGGGGGGAGAGGCTCAGAGGGTGAGGCTTGCGACTCAGGTGGGCTCGAAACTTACGGGAATAACGTACGTGCTTGACGAACCATCCATAGGACTTCACCCGAAGGACAACAGAAAGCTTGTGGAAACGCTTAAAAACATACGTGACATGGGCAACACTGTTATTGTCGTTGAGCATGACGAGGAAACCATAAAGAGCGCGGATTTCGTGCTTGACGTCGGGCCGGGAGCCGGCGAGCTTGGAGGAGAGGTTGTCTGCTCTGGGAGTGTCGGAAAAATCTCCCGTTGCGCCGGTTCGGTTACCGGAAAATATCTTTCGGGGAAAAAGAAGATTCCGGTGCCCGGCTCAAGGCGGTTCTCAGACATTTGGGTCGGAGTGCGGGGGGCTTCCGGGAACAATCTGAGAAAACTCGACATTGATTTTCCTCTTGGAACGTTTATATGCGTGACGGGAGTTTCGGGTTCCGGGAAAAGCACCCTTGTTGTCGACACTCTTTACAACGGTCTCTCAAGGAAGCTTAACAGGAGCAGAAACCGCGTTGCTCCCCACGGAAAAATTACCGGCATTGAAAATCTCGACAAGGTCATAAAGGTCGATCAGAGCCCGATAGGGAGAACCCCGAGATCAAATCCTGCAACTTACACCGGTGTGCTTACCGAGATAAGAAAAATCTTCTCCATGCTTCCCGAGGCCAAGGTGAAGGGATACGGACCGGGCCGCTTCAGCTTTAACCTCTCGCAGGGAAGCTGTGCCGGGTGCGGGGGGAGCGGAACCGTGAGAATCGAAATGCATTTTCTTCCCGACGTTTACGTCACGTGCGAAGTGTGCGGAGGAAGAAGATATAATGACGAGACTCTGGTGATCAGGTACAAGGGCAAGAGCATCTCGGATGTTCTTGAGATGACCATAAGAGAGGCGGCGGAATTTTTCGAGAACATACCGAAAATTTCAGGAAAACTCAGGGTGCTAAACGACGTGGGTCTCGGCTACGTGAGGCTTGGCCAGCGGGTAACGACCCTTTCCGGAGGGGAGGCGCAACGCATAAAGCTCGCAAGGGAGCTTGGGAAAAGAGCCTCCGGAAGAACCCTCTATGTGCTTGACGAACCCTCGGTCGGGCTTCATTTCGATGACATACAGAAGCTCGTTTCGGTAATACACAGGCTTGTGGATCTCGGGAATACCGTAGTTGTAATAGAGCATAATCTGGACATCATAAAGTGTGCGGACCACGTGATCGATCTCGGGCCCGGGGGCGGGGAGGAGGGAGGAGAACTTGTGGCTTCCGGTACCCCTGAGCAGATATGCGGGGTTGGCGATTCGCACACGGCTTTTTATCTTAGAGGAGTTCTGGAAAACGGGCTTGCGGGGAGCTAGGAATTGGAGATAGCGCAGTCGATAATCCTCGGTTTCATACAGGGAATAACCGAGTTTCTTCCCGTAAGCAGTACCGCTCACCTGTTTCTGGTTCCATGGCTTTTTTCCTGGCAGGATCAGGGTTTGCCTTTCACCGTTGCTCTTCACGTAGGAAGCCTCTTCGCGATTCTTTACTGTTTCAGGGAAGAACTTGTGCTCATCATACGGGATTTTTTCTGCGGCTTGAGATCTTTTTCATTCGAGGGGCGTCAGGATGGAAAAACGGGGGTCTATCTGATAGTTGCCACGTTGCCCGCGGTTACGGCCGGGTTTTTGTTCGAGCGCTACGCCTCCGGCGTGCTTCGCGACCCGCTTGCGGTCGCTGCATTTCTTCTGGGCTTCGGGATGCTTCTTTACATTTCCGACAGAAAGACTGCGGCGAGCAAAACTCTTTCTGACATGAATCTTGTCGACGCGCTTTTTTTCGGCGTGGCGCAGGCCTTTGCGATTCTGCCCGGAGCCTCAAGAGCGGGCGTTACGATTACCGGAGGGCTTTTTAGGAACTACAGGAGGGAAGAAGCCGCGCGGTTTTCATTTCTCCTGGCCATACCTGTCATAGTGGCGGCCGGGGTTTTCGAGATCAGGCATCTCGAGCATGCGGAGATGTTCCGATGGTCTTTTGCTCTTGGGATAGCGACTTCTTTTGTCTCGGCGCTTTTCGCCATCCGGTTTCTGCTGGGTTACGTGAGGACAAGATCATTTACCCTTTTTGTCGTTTACAGAGCGGTTCTCTCAGCCGTGATAATTACGGTGTATTTATGGGTGTAGACTGTCCTGTCAGGAGGTCTCTCTTTTCTGGAGGCGGTTTTCTCTCACTGCCTGCAGGACCGCCTCGTGGATAGCACCATTTGTTGCCAAAACTCCTTTATTCCCATGGAGCTTCCTACCGACGGAGAAATCAAGCGGTTTACCTGAAGAGTCGGTGACGGTTCCTCCGGCTTCCTTGACGATTATGTACCCAGCGGCATGGTCCCATATGTTTTCCTTGTAGTTTTTATGCGGAGGGGGACGAAGGTAAATGGAAGTGTCTCCCCGGGCTAGAACCGCATATTTGCACTGGCTGTCCATTCTTACGGGTTTTGCGCTTATATTGAGGGACCGGGCGATTTTGCCTGAGAATTCATAGGATGAATCCGGGGCCTCAACCGATTCGCACATGACGGCGTCCGAGGCTTTTTCGATTCCGGATACCGAAATGCGTGTCTTGTGACTTCCTGAAAGTCCTACTTTGTAGGAGCCTTGTCCTTTCTCGGCGAAAAATACGAACCCTTTTTCTCCGCCCGCGCCGTTGGTTGCATTCGGTCCCAGCTCGGGACACCCCAAGATTCCCAGAACGACTTCTCCGCCCTCAACCAGCGCGAGCGCGATTGCGTACTGGCGTTTCGCGAGAAAACCCCTTGTTCCGTCAATCGGGTCAAGCGTCCAGAATCTTCCATTTCCCCCGGCCCCGTGGTTTCCTCTATTGATCGTGCACAGTATTTCGTCCGAGGTTTTTCCTGGGAGGAGTTTCCCTAGATGGTTTCTTAGCTCTTCTCCGCAACTGCCCTCAAGGCAAAGCGAGGTTTCTTCAGCCACTAGGGGAATTTCGGGAAAAGCGGTCGTGAGTTCCTCATTTATCAGTGCCTGCACGAAGAAATCCGCTAGGGTGACCGGGGAACCGTCCGTTTTGTAAAGTGCCTTGCGGAACTCGGGCTCTCCGCGCATTCGTGCGCAGGCTCTCGCTGCCTTTGTTACAGCGTTAAGCCCCGCCTTTTTTTCCAGTTCAAAGCCCATTTTTGTCAGATTCCGTGCTTGGAGCGAAGCCGCGGTGGTTTCTCAGGTTTTCGTTACGAATGTTGGGCTCTCCGGGGAAATTTCAAAGTCGACCCCGGCGTGGCAAAGCGCTATTCCGTCTCCCTTTTTAAGCGTGTAACTAGTTTCCGAATGGTTAAGGTCCACTTCTATCAGATTGCTCAGGACCGTGACGGAAAAACTGAGTCTGAGCATTTCTTCCGGCAGGTTGGGAGAGAACTCTGGTTTTTTTCCCGTATTGGCGAGCCCGGCGAATCCGAACACGAACATCATCCATGTCCCTCCCATGGAAGCTATGTGACAGCCGTCAACGGTATTTCGTCCCATGTCTCCCAAATCCATGAAAACTGCGTTTTCCGCGTATTCCATCGCCTTGTTCATGCGCCCGACCTTGGCGGCCACCGTGCCCTGTATGCAGGCCGAAAGCGAAGAGTCTCCCGTGGTGAGAGGATCGTAGTAATCAAAATTGCGTCTTT
>CAYSDX010000063.1:0-11905 GCA_964429945.1 uncultured Spirochaetia bacterium
CTTGCGAAGACCACGCGCCTTGATTCTCTTAGCGGAACCGACAAACTCCTCCACTGAGACCTTGCTTTGCTTAAGTTTTGAAACAATGGAAGCTGCGGAGTTAAGAAAATCCCGGTTCTGTGAGAATTCCCCGAAAACCTCGAGACTCTCCGAGACTGATTCAGCCGCCTTTCTGGTTACGGATAGGGCCTGAGTCCTTGATATTCTTTTCTTTTTCAGGTTCAGGGACGCCTCGTTTACAAAATCCGAAAGCTCATTGAACGTGAGCAGGTTTTTCCCCCACACCCCTCCCCCAGAGTAGTAATCTTCTATTTCCTGTACAACCGATACCCCGGGAAGAAGAAACAAGGTCGTCTCGTCGCTCGGGTCAAGCCCGTGTTTCTTGAAAAGATGTTTGAAGGTGGATTCTTTGGGGTGATAAATTAATTTCATCTAGTAAGGAAATGCCGGAGATCTTAAGAAAGACTGTTTTGAGAACTGAAATCCCTCAAGGGGCAGAACCTTTCGGGCAAATTATATCCGATCAGGATTTAAAGTCATTTCAAATCCTCCGTACACCAAATTTGAATATGACTCGATAGAAACTAAGGGGAAATTAACTAGTCGCTGTTGGCCGCCAGTGCCGAGTTCATGAGCGCCTCCCGCGAAGTATACCGCGGACGGAACCCGGTCTCGCGCGCCAGCTTCTCGTTGCTGGCCACCCACGGCCATTGCGCCATCGCGAGGCCACAAGCAGGCGAGTCGCTCTGCAGTCGCAGCACCCACGTCACCTGCGTGATGAGCGCGAGAAGCGGTGCCGGCAGAGCCACCGGGCGCCGACCTGCAACGCGCGCGATCTCGCTGCGGGCGACCGTGCCTTCTCCGGTGACGTTGAACACGCCGGGCACGGGCTTCAGCAAGCACAGCTCCAGCACTTCCAGCAGGTCGTCCAGATGGATAAACTGCATCTGCGGATCCGCGCCGGCAATGCGGACAAGCACCATTCTGGAAAAGACCTGCGTGATGAAGTTCTCGCATCGAGGTGTCATGACCGTGCACCCGCGCAACACGGTGACGCAGGCACCGGGATTGTCTGCCGCGAAAGTCTTCAGCATGAGCTCCGTTGCGGCCTTGTCCTCAGCATACTGAAAGCCGCGAACGGGCCGGACGGGCGATTCCTCCGTGTATGGCTGTTCGGCGCCGGGGCGGGCGCCGTATACCGTGGTACTGCTGAGGTAGACGAAGCGTCGCACGCCGGCGACCCGACAATCGTGCAAAACTTGGGCCGTGCCGCCAACGTTCACCCGGCGCGCCGCCTCGCGGTTGTGGCCGGGCCGTAGCAGAAAGGCCAAGTGGACAACCGCATCGACGCCATGCTCGCGCAGAATGTCCGCAATGGGTTCCCGGATGTCCCGCTGGAACACCGTGACTTTCGGGTGAGATGCACTCACCGGGAGACAGTCGAGCGCTATAATGCCATCCACGTCATCCGACCGCACTAGCTGCTTCACCAGTTTTGCGCCCACGGACCTAGCTGCGCCCGTTACCAGAACCCTCATCGGACGATTTTATCGGTCAATAAGTCTTTCATGGCACTATGCCCTATCTTTCAAGCAGAAGGTAATCACCTGCAATGTCGACTTTGGATCCAACAAATGCCTCTAAAGAAGAGCTTTTATCTTCAGACGGGTCTTGTATCACTTCCTGAATTCCTCGAAGAATATGGATCTTCTTAGCCTTCATGATGTTTTTGCGCTTGCTGAGAAAATACCTTTTATGCTTGCTGTAGCGGCCCCAGATTCTTACTCTGCTCCCGTTCTCAATCCCTTCCACAAACCCCCTGGCGTAAACGTTAATTCTTTTTTCCGGATCATCCTCAAAGAACCGAAACAGGGTGAACTTCCTTCCGTTCGCCATCTTTTTGAACCGCAGTTCACCTACCTGTCCGTCAAGGATAAATATCTTTCTGTGAAACTCATCGCGGGAGGAAAGAACCTGCGAGATGGTCACGGTCGGCGGATCGAGTTCTCCGATGTCGGTATAGGTCTTGTAAACCTCTTCCTCTCCGTAGGAAGAAACCGGAAACGCTAAAAAGAGCAGAAAAACTAAAAGGAAATCCCTCATTCGCTCAATACCAAAGAAACTGCCATTTAACAGACCATCGGCTTTCGGCTGAATATCTCTATGAGGTCGGCTTTGTCATCGAGAACGGATCAAGAACCCTGTCAAGCTCCTCATCGGAAAGCACTCCTTTCTCCCTGGCAACCTCCCTCACGGTCCTTCCGGAAGCGTAAGCCTCCTTGGCAATCGCAGCCGCGTTGTCATAACCGATGATCGGCGCGAGGCTCGTGCACATGGCAAGACTCTGCTCTATGATTTCCCCGCAGCGCTCCTCGTCCGCTTCTATTCCCGAGATGCACTTGTCGACAAAAACGGTGCAGACCCTCGAGAGAAGCCTTATCGACTGGAGAAAGTTGTCAGCCATCATGGGCATCATCACGTTAAGCTCGAAATTCCCCGCCTGCCCTCCGATCGTTATCGCCGCGTCGTTCCCGATCACCTGGGCCGCAACCTGAGTAACCGACTCCCCGATCACGGGATTAACCTTCCCGGGCATGATCGAAGAACCCGGCTGTATCGCGGGAAGAAGAATCTCCCCGAAACCGCAGCGCGGGCCGCTTCCAAGCCAGCGTATGTCGTTTGCTATCTTCATGAGGCTCACGGAGACCGTCTTAAGCGCCCCGCTTGCCTGAACGACCGCGTCCTTTGATGCCTGGGCCTCGAAGTGGTTTTTCGCTTCCCTGAACTTCACTCCTGTAGCCTCGCTTATCCTCGCCGCCACTTTTTTTCCGAAACTTTTATGGGTGTTTATGCCGGTTCCGACCGCAGTTCCGCCTATGGCGAGTTCCGAAAGATCGTTTCTTGCCCCCTTTAACCTCGAGATTCCGTGGTCAACCATGCTCGCGTATCCGCTGAACTCCTGGCCGAGCCGTATCGGGGTGGCGTCCATGAGGTGGGTGCGCCCTATCTTGACTATGTGGTCAAACTCCTTTGCCTTCTCCGAGAGCGCGTCGCGAAGATACTCAAGCGACGGTATAAGGTCCTTCTCGATCGCCTCAAGAGAGGAGACATGCATGGCCGTGGGAATTACGTCGTTGCTTGACTGACCCATGTTCACGTGGTCGTTTGGATGCACGGAGGTTTTTCCCTTGAGCATTTCGGCCGCCCTGTTGGCTATAACTTCGTTCGTGTTCATGTTGGTCGAGGTGCCTGAGCCCGTCTGAAAGACGTCAACCACGAAATGATCGTCGAGTTTTCCGTCGACAACCTCCTGCGCGGCCCTCGCTATGGCACGCGCCGTCCCCTTTCTCAGAAATCCGAGTTCCGCGTTTGTCTGCGCCGCAGCGAGCTTCACAAGGCCCATCGCTCTTATGAACTCCCTTGGAAGAGTGCGGCCGCTTACGGGGAAATTCTCAACCGCCCTTGCCGTCTGCGCCCCGTAGTAAGCGTCCGAGGGAACCTTCATTTTCCCCATGGAATCGGATTCCACTCTGTATTTTGTCTTAGCCATTTAAGATTTCCTCCAAATAATTGTCAATGTTCAGTCAAGGGGTTTATTATGCCACAAACAAAAGCGGTTTCATAAGACAGAGGGCCTTTTCCGGAACTCAAGCATGAGGCTGAAAACCGAAGGGATCAGAAACAGCGTGAAAACCGTGGAAAGAACAAGTCCGCCTACCACCACGCTTCCAAGCCCCTTGTAAAGCTCAGAGCCTTCTCCCGGGGCAAGCACGAGGGGGAGCATGCCGAATACGCTTGTGAGAGTGCTCATGAAAATGGGCCTTATTCTCACCCTGACCGACTCGCGCACGGCCGTTTGCTCCTCCATGCCCGCCCGAATGTTGTTAAGCGCCTGGTGAACTATGAGTATGGCGTTGTTGATGACTATCCCTATGAGAATCACGAAGCCGAGCATCGTGAGTATATCGAGGGGCTGGTAGGTAAACAGGTTGAGCATGAAAAGCCCGATAAAGCCCCCCAGGGAAGCGAACGGAACGGTGACAAGAATAACGAGCGGGTGGAGAAAGCTCCCGAAAAGAGCCGCCATCAAAAGAAACGATATCACTACGGCCAGAAGGAAGTTCCACTGAAGCGCGTCTTTTGCCGTTGCGAGCTTGTCCGCGGTCCCGGCCAGGATAAAATTGGTCCGCTCGCCCATCTGGCCGCTTTCCTCAAGCACAGAGATTATGTCGGTCTCTATGGTCTCAATCGCCTCCTCAAGCGTAACTTCCTCCGGAGGAGTTATCTGTATCGTTATCACCCTCTCACTTTCGTAGTGATTTATCTGTTCCGGACCGTTTTCAAGACTGACCCTGGCGACCGCTCCCACCGTAACCACCTGTCCGCTTGGAGAGGTAATCATTATGTTTTCTATATCCTGGGTTCTCTCGGAGAAATCCTGCCGCGCCCTCAGAACTATGTCTATTTCCTGCCCCTCGAGGTTAAACTCGCTTGCCTCAACTCCGTCTATAAGGGACCTCACTGTAAACCCGAGCTCGCTGTTTGTGATCCCGACCCGGGAAGCCGCTTCCCGCTCGGTGACGATGCGGATCTCGGGGTTTCCGAGATCAAGGCTCGGAATCGGCCTTACCTGAGCGCCGGGAATGCTCTCCATCGACATGAAAAACACGCCTCTTGCGGTCTTCAGTATCTCATTTAGATCATCCCCCGTAACGTGAACGTCTATTGACCTCCCCTCCCCTATGTTGGCGTTAAAGATGCTGGGCTGAATTATTACGCCGAACGTTCCGGGAATCTTGGATACAGTCTTCTGGAGAACGGGAAAAAGTTCCTTGAGGTCCTTTCTCTCCTCGGCGACCGCGCCCATGAAAATCTGCTTCCCTCTTGCGACGTAGAAGAAGTTCTTTATCCGGGGAAGGTTCCTCTCGGCCGAGGTCTTCTCGTTTATGTAGGGCTCGAGATCCGCCTCGATCTGTCTTCCTATGGAGTTGTATTCCTCGAAGTTGTATCCGGGAGGCGGGACAAGTATCCCGAAAAACAGGTTTCTGTTCCCCGTGGGCAGATACTCGGTCTTGGGGAAAACGGCGATTATCAGCAGTACGGACAAAAGGGTGAAGGAGCCCACCAGAATCGCCCTCCTCCGGACGCTTGTCATTATCCGCTCGGTGAAGCTGTTTATGAACCCTGACACCCTCCCCGCAAAGCCGAGCAGCCGCGACATGAGTTTAAGGCGCTCAAGACTCTCCGCACCCTTTGCGGAGAGATACTTGGAGGACGCGGACGGTATGACGGTTATGGAAACCAGAAGGCTAAGTATGACGGAGACGCTTATGGCTATGGCTATGTCCCGAAACAGCTGTCCGGTCTGTTCCTGGATGAATATGATGGGAATAAACACCGCCGCGGTCGTGAGGGTGCTTGCAAGCACCGCTCCCCAGACCTCGGTCGTGCCGTCATAGGCCGCCTGGGCCCTTGATTTTCCCATCTGCATGTGACGGTATATGTTTTCAAGGACCACGATGGAGTTGTCTATAACCATGCCGACGGCGAAACTCATCCCCGCGAGGCTCACCACGTTTATCGTCCGCCCGAGCGTCTCGAAAACTATGAAAGTCCCTATGACGCTTGACGGTATGGCAATTGCGACGATCATCGTGCTGCTTACGCTTCTCAGGAAGAGAAGAAGAACCGTTATGGCGAGCACGCCGCCTATAATAAGATTGCCCCTCACAAGATTTATCGCGCTTTTTATGTACCCGGTCTCTTCGTAAACGTTTCGCAGGCGAAGTCCGTTATCCTTGAGGACACCCGCGTTAAGCTCCTCCACGGCCGCAAAAACGGCTTCCTTGACCTCTATTGAATTAGCTCCGCTCTCGCGAAGCACGTTAACGGCGATGGCAGGCTCTCCGTTCTGCCTTACCGTATAGTCCGGATCCTCATACCCGAGGCGGACGGTGGCTATATCTCTCAGGTAAACGGGGATGCCGCTTCGCGCGGTACGTACGACTATGTTCCCTATATCCCGCGTAGTCCTGTACTCTCCCACGGTTCTGACGAGGTACTGTCTTTTGCCCTCATCAAAGGAACCGGCGCTGAAATTCTCATTCTCCCTGTCAATGGAGGCGGCAAGCTCGGCTATGGTGATATTCCTTTTTGCAAGCGCGGCGGGATCGAAAAGAACCTCTATGCGGCGCTCCCTTCCGCCGAACACGTTTGAAGCCCCCACTCCGGGGACCCTCTCAAGCCTGGTGCGGATTATCTCGTCGGCGAAATCGTAATAGAAGTTTATATCCGTGGGATTGTCGGCAAGGGGCTTTAGGATAAACCACCCCATGGCGTTTGCCCTCGGGTCGACCGTGGTTATCACGGGTCTGTCAACCTCGTCGGGATATTCTTTTACCTGGTCAAGCCTGTTCGATACCTTGACCACCTTGGAGTCAATATCCGCGCCGACCTCGAACTCGAGTATTACCTCGGACGAATTCTCAGAACTCTCGCTGTCAAGTTTCCTAAGACCCGTTATTCCCCGAAGCTCGTCTTCCTGCTCGTTTACTATCTCGCTTTCGACCTCGAAGGGGCTCGCCCCCCTCCAGAAGGTGCTCACCGTAACCCTGAGCGTCTCGACATCGGGAGTGAGCTGAACGGGAATCCTGAAAAGAGAAATGGCCCCGAAAATAACTATGAAGATGACGCCGACGGCGACGGTTACGGGGCTTTTTATAGAGGTCTCTACAAGCTTCATTGCTCTATGGTGTCAGCAACTCTGACTTTCTGCATGGGCCTGAGTCTCTCGTTTCCTCTTACGACCACGCTCTCGCCGACCCTTACTTCCCCCTCTATGTGCACAAAGCCCTCATACCAGCCCTTCTCCTTTACCGGCACCGGATGCGCAAGGCCCTCCCTCACGGCAAATACCGTAGAGCCTTGGGGGGAGCTAACTATGGAGTCTTTCGGGACAAGCTTTATTTTCTCGCTCTCCCCGACCCTTACCATGATTACGGCCGAAGCCGAGGATTTTATCGTATGATCCGGGTTCTCAAGCACTACCCTTACCGGAAAAGACACGGCCATGGGGTCCGCGTCGGGGACGATGGAGGAAATCTTTCCTGAAACGGTCAGCCGATTGTGGGAGGGCAGAATGACCGAAACTTCCATGCCTTCGCTCACATCTTCTATGTACCTCTCGGGAATCCCGGCCTTTACCTCTATGGTGTCTATGTCAACGAAGGAAACCACCTGGTCCCCCATACCGAGCCACTGTCCCGCTTCGGCATGGCGCTTTGTCACGTACCCGTTATAGGGAGCTGTGATCTTCGAGGCCGCAAGGTCGTACTCGGCAACTTCGATACGGCTCTCGAGACTCAGCAGCCCGCCCTGATCCGATTCTCTCTGTGTCCTTGCCCTGTCGAAATCTCCGTCCGAAATAATGCCCTTGTCGTAGAGCTCGGCCATCCTCGCAAGATCTCTTTCCGAAAGCTCGGCCTTCGCCAAGGCTTCTTTTCTTTCGTTTTTAAGCTGCTCAAGGGCAAGGCGGATCTTATCGCTTTTTATCTCGGCAAGCGTTCCGCCCTTTTTTACGTATTCCCCTTCCTCGGCGTTCATTTTCTCAACAACTCCCTCAACCTCGCTTGATATGACGGATTTCCTCGCGGGAAAAGTCGCGGCGACAAGCCTAAGGGGTTTTTTCACTTCCCTCTCAACAACCGGGGATACCACCACGGGAGCATCGGGGGGCTGGGCAAGGGAGAACTCCGGAAAAAGAAGAAAAGATAAAAAGAGCAAAAGGATTTTTGTTCGCATAATCACGGCTTTTCTCTCCCTTAGAGCAACTGCAAAGAGCCCTTGCGCATCGCACCTAAAGACGCGGGACGGCACGGACCCGTTCTGAAATCTTCTAAATTATACATAACTAAACGGCCGGCACTTTATAAATGAAAGTCATCCGCAATGTTGTCCTTGTATTATTATAAATTGTTATTAGCATATACGCATAAAAGCCCCAAGGAGATTAAGATGGCATCCGAGAACATAGTTGAAGTAGTAGATTCCGCGTTCGATAAGGAAGTAATGGAAAGCGAAGTCCCGGTTCTGGTCGACTTCTGGGCCCCCTGGTGCGGCCCCTGCAGGGCTCTCTCACCCGTCATCGAGGAGATCTCCAATGACTACGAGGGCAGCGTCAAGGTAGGAAAGGTGAATGTGGACGAGAACCCCGAGACTACCATGAAATTCCGCATAAGAAGCATTCCCACCCTGATAGTTTTTAAAAACGGCGAGGTCGCCGAGCAGATAGTCGGGGCCGTCCCGAAAAGCGAAATAGAAAAGGTACTGAACAAGGCCCTGGACTGACACACCCCGGGCGCAGGCGCGAAAAATGGGCAAATACATCATGCTTAGCAACCTCACCGACGAGGGCAGAAGGACCATAAAGATGAGGCCCGAGAGGATAAACGAGGTTAACAGGGAGCTTGAGGAGATGGGCGCCAAGGTTGAAGCCCAGTACGCGGCGCTCGGCCCCTACGACTTCGTAAACATAGTGGAAGCGCCGGACAACGAAACAATCACGAAAATCGTGATAGAACTCGGCTCAAGGGGCACAATTCATATAGAAACCCTTGCAGCAATCCCCATAGGCGAGTTTGAAGAGAAGCTTATAAACGAATAGCCACCCCCCCCCTTTTTTTTTTCCAGAGCATTAAACAACAAACTTTTTTACCGACATATAATCATCGTAAAGAACTGAGCCGCTTAATCTTGTTTTAGTATGTAATTATAGACACATCAACAGATCAGTGATGGCGATACGTATTTTAGTACCGAAAGAACAATTCTGCTTGAAATTTTCCGCAAATCTGATTTATAGTGGAAAGTAGTAGAGTATTTATTAAACCAGTTATAGGAGTATGCATGCCGATGAAGAAAGTTAATTTGTTTTTTTCTGTTCTGATAACTGTATTTTTTCTGGCCGTCTGGGGATGCGGTGATGGTGGCGACGGTGAAGCGGGTTGCAGCGAAGATGCTCTTTGCGTAGGGGTACTCGTGCCAGACCCGTCTCTCGCAAATTTTGCTGCGGGCGTTGCAGATGCGGCCAGGAAGGCTGAAACCGACATTGCGAGTGCCGGCGGCAGCATAGAACTTCATGTCAAAGAAGTAGGCGACTGCGACGATTATACTGTTCCCAGGGGGGGGGCGAAAGAGTTAATTGATATGGGAGTCGACGCCATAGTAGGACATCTATGTTCCGGAGTCTCAAACAGTATTCTAGGGGGCGGTGGAGAACCGGCCGTGCCTGGAATTGAGAACGTTATCATGATTTCGCCCGCCAATACCGCTGCCGTTTTCAGTACGGGTGAGAGCATATACGATTATTATTTCAGGACTTCTCCTTCGGATGTAAAACAAGCGGCGCTTTTGGCGAAAGAAATCAAAGATACTTCGACAGCGCAAACATATGTGGTTTACCGTAATGACATCTGGGGAAAGCTTTTCAAAGACGGTCTTCTGGAAAACGGCGTTTCCGCTCCTGGGATGACCATGGAGTATGACCGTGAAGAGGAGCACGACACCATCGCTAGCATGGTTGAAGAATTTCTTGGTGGTAGTGGAGATATCAACGTAGCCGTGATCGCGTTTGACGAGGCAGAGAGCATACTGAAAAAATTGTTGAGTTCGGAGAAGATCTCCAAAGAAACCAGGTACTACCTAAACGACGGATATTTCCAAGATCTTGACAAATTAAAAGATGAATTGGGGGGATTAGGGCAAGGTGATCTGCAAGAAAATCCCGAGACGCTGGCTGAGCTTTTCCATAGCAACTCTTCCGGATTCCTGGCCACTACAACGGACAGTTATGAATACGAAAATGATATGGAGTTAGCAAATGCTCAGAGAGAGTTCCCGTTTGAGTCTGAGGGCACCTATACCACCAACACGTATGATGCGGTGGTATTGCTGGCGCTTGCGTATTTAAAGGCAGGTAGCGCTGAACCTGATGCTTTGGCCGGGGCGTTGGTGGAAGTCAGCAATCCGCCGGGGAGATGTATCAGCTACGAAAATTGCGCCATGCAAATTCAAAACAAAGATACCGATATTAACTACGAAGGACTTTCAGGGCCGATTGATTTTGATGATAAAGGAGATATAGGAGTAGCAGTCTACAGGATACTTAGATACTTTAACCGTACTGTAAACGAGAGAAGCAACGTCGTAGCTCCTCCTTTAGCTCCTTGACCTGAAAAATTATACGGACAATCCGCAGAGTGTGGTTTTCTTGCTTTTTCCAGCGCTGGAATCAAGACGGAGTTCTTTGTTGCCCGGAGAAGCGTAAGGTGTCTTTCGGTTTTCCGGGATTTGGAAATTCTCTTGCCATTATTTCCGTAGGTTTCAAGCCCATCAACAGTATTCACTTGGCCTTCCGTCCTAAGTACACTCACTGATTTCCAGAAGATCGCTCTTCAATATCTGGAACTTTATTTTTGATTGAAGAGCGTATAACCTTAACCAACCCGCGGGGATAACGGTTCACGCAGGGAAACGCACCATGAAAGCGGCCCGTCTTCACGGATTCAAAGACATATTTCACCCCGAAACGGAAAAACTGCGACTCGTAGAGAGCAGGACAAAAGAGGTGTTCGAACGCTTCGGTTTTTCCGAGATAATCATTCCGATTCTGGAACCCTCAAAGGTCTACTCAACGGGTCTCGGCGACACCACAGACATAGTCCAGAAGGAAATGTACACGTTTGAGACCAAGGGGGGAGAGCGGGTTTCGATGAGACCCGAGGGAACGGCGGGAGTCGTAAGGGCATTTATCGAACACTCCCTCTACAGAAAGTCGCCGGTGACGAAGCTTTACTACTCGGGAGAGATGTTCAGGCACGAAAAACCCCAGGAAGGTAGGCAGAGAAGCTTTAACCAGATAGGAGCCGAGCTTTTCGGTTCCAAGGATCCCCTTGCGGACTCGGAGATAATAGCAATGCTCTGGCTTGCGATCACGGAACTCGGCCTCTCAGATCACGCGGAGTTAGAACTAAACTCAATAGGCAAGCCCGCAGAGCGGGAGCGGTACAAAAAAGCCCTTACGGACTTTCTCTCCCCGAAGAAAGACTCCCTTTGCGAAAACTGCCAGAGCAGGCTCGGCACCAACCCCCTCCGCATACTTGACTGCAAAACCAGGGCATGCCGCGAGATAACGTCCGAGATCCCCTTCTCGATCCAAGATTATCTCTCCAGGCAAAGCAGCGAGCACCTAGATGCTCTTACCTGCTCTCTCGGCGAAAAATCCATACCCTACAGGCTTAACCCAAGGATAGTCAGAGGACTTGACTACTACACCGACACCGTCTTCGAGATAACGACTGACAAGCTCGGTTCCCAAAACGCCGTGGCCGCCGGGGGAAGATACGACCTTCTGGTGGAGCGGATGGGAGGGCCGGAAACACCCGCCGTGGGATTCGCGATGGGAGTTGAGAGGATACTGCTTCTGCTTGAGAAAACTAAGACGCGGAGGAGCTCTCCAGGGAGAAAACAGCTCGTATGCATTATCCATATAGGGGATGAAGCCAGAGGAGAGGCGGCGAAAATAGCCGACGATCTGAGGAAAAAGGGGATGCGGGTCGAAACCGAATACGAAAACAAGAGCCTTAAAAGCCAGATGAGAAAAGCGAACAGGACCGGGGCGGCGTATTCCGTTATTATCGGAGATGACGAGCTTCGGAAAAAAGTCTTTTCGCTTCGCAACATGAAGACCGGAGAGGAAAAAGCGCTCCCCCTCAAAAAGCTCGCCGACCTCAGAGGACACGGTGATTTCCGGAAGCTTCTCTGATTAGCCCCGGGCGGCGAAATTCCGTTTCCAACCGAAAAACCTATGCTTAGAAACAGATTCTTTTACGGATGGGTCATAGTCATA
>CAYSDX010000064.1:0-22529 GCA_964429945.1 uncultured Spirochaetia bacterium
CGCCTCGACCGGCTGGCGCTCCGCTTCGACGAAGTGCGCACCGACCTCGTGGGGTGGGACTCGACGCACGGGCCGCTGGCGGGGCCGCCGCCGCCGGATCTGCCGGAAGTGCAGTTGCGGGTCGCCGTGCGCGCCAGCGAGCGCGCCCCGGTGGAGCGCTTCACCCGCGAGGTCGCCCCACTGGTGCTGACCGGCCCGCCCTCCGTCACCGGCTTCGGGGAGGGGCGCCCGCGCGTGCGCGAAGTCGCGGCCTTCTGGCCCGCCCTGGTACCGCGCGAGGCGGTGGAGCCCTTCGTACGCGTGGAGACGCGCGAGGCATGATCGTCGCTCGCCGGGCAGGCAGCGGGGGATCCGTCCCGCGGCGGTGGCGGCCAGGATTCCGGAGGACCGCCGGCCGTTTCCCTTCCGGGCACGAGGCTGCAATCTTCTCTCGGGCGCTCGCATGCCGGACCGGAGCAAGCGGGCGCGGAACCCGCGGGAGGCCCTGACCATGGCGGCCGTCAAACTGGTCGAGCTGGCGCACGCGCGCTCGGGCGACAAGGGCGATGTAGTCAACATCGGCGTGGTGGCCTACGAGCCGGAGCACTATCCGCTGCTCGTCCAGGTGCTGACTGCCGCGCGGGTACAGGAGCACTTCGGCGACATCGTCCAGGGGAAGGTGGCGCGCTACGAGCTTCCCAACCTGCACGCCCTCAACTTCGTGCTGCCCGGGGCGCTCGGGGGCGGGGGCACCGTGTCGCTGATGATGGACGCCCAGGGCAAGGTGTTTTCCACTGCGCTGCTGCGCATGGAGGTGGAAGTGCCGGACGAGGTCGCGGGACGCGTGCGGGGGCGGGGCCGGTTCCCGCGGTCCCTGCACCCGAACGGGGAGGACACGCACGGATGAGCGCTGAAGAGCGGTTGCTGCACCGAGTCGAGGACCGGGTATTGACGCTGACCCTCAACCGCCCGCACAAACGCAACGCGCTCGACTCGCACACGGTGCAGGCGCTGAAGGCGGCGCTCGTTCAGGCGCGCAACGACTCGGCCGTGCGTGTCGTGCTTCTGCGGGGGGCCGGACCCGATTTCTGCGCCGGCGCGGACCTGGTGGAGATGGACCGCATCACCAGCATGGGGCCGGAGAAGATCCACGCCGACGCGCTGCGAATGGGCGATCTTTTCGTCCAGATGCTGTCTCTTATACACATCTCCGAGCCCACAGACACTCGCTAATCTCGTATGCCGTCTTCTGCTTGAAAAAAAAAATGGTAATGGAATCGACACGGCTCGCGAATGGGGTCTGCCAAGCCCGTTCGGTGAGCCACTCCGTAGCTTTAAGTGCGAGAGCCGACGTGGCGTCCCGGTCCTCCGGCACGATGGCGAAAAAGACGTTGTCGCTCTTGCCGTACATGTCCTCCATCTCCTGGTACTCCAGAAGCTGAGGGTTATTTTTGGAAAAGTAGACGCGGTGGTCAGTCGAAAATTCAAGCAACAACGTGCCGCTTGTTGCAATCCCGGTCAAGACAATGGCGGCGACTATGATCGGCCACCGGTGCATGATGGCCCAGTTGCCCAGCCGCGACTCTATCTCTCTCAGCAATTTCATTATTGCCAAAACAGGGGATTTGACTTGCGCCCGGAACTAAGGATCACGTCCCCACTTTCTGGGTAATGGGTTGTAGGAATGGTTGAAGACATAGGTATTCCGCCGTTTTTCATGGGCCTGATGAATCCACTTACGGAAGTTCTCCGTTCGTTGCGTAGTGTGCTCACCCAATTTCAGTTGCGGTCACTCCGGCGGGCGGCAAACCGGACTGGGCAGTCAAGAAACCTCTCTACCGTATCCGCTTTAGGGCTGTTTTGGTAAAGTCCTTGGCGTCGAGATCGGTCCCGAACTTGTAGTCTGACCATAGCAGCACGGTACTCTTGCCCGTCAGCAGGTTTGTCATCGTTATAGTGCTGCTCCGCCAAAATCGATCAAGGTATTTTGCGTAGCCCTCCACGACCATCGTCTTGAGGTGCTCATTCCTGCGGTCGAAGTAGTGGACCTGAATTGTTCGAAGTTCCTCGCGGTCGAGCCAAACCACCTGGCGTGAGTACCCGGAATCCTGGCTTTTCGGGATACGCTCCAGAACCAGGCACTTGAGATCACCGCAGGGCTCTTCGCGAAGGAACCGGTGAGTGAATTTCCCGACCTCAACCGCTCCCATGTCCTCGTAGGAGAATTCGCTGCCCATGAAAGAACCGGATTGTTTCGAAGCGCTGATGCCTTTCACCCGCTTAAGGGCGGGAAGATAGAGCCACTGTTTGTCTGGGCCGGTCTTGTGGGCGTGGACGAGAAAAGCGGTTCCTTTGACGTCCCGCGGGTGGTCAAACACAAACAAGGTCCGATCGCCGTCCTCCTGGACTTCCATGACCTTGAGGCGGAGTGAGCGCTGAGTTTCTTTACCCTGTTTGTTGCGCAACGTCATGGTCAGGCTTGCGGTAAAATTGCCGAAACCCTTCTGGCGCTCCCGGGCTTCGGTCGCAACTCTGAGACCCGCTTCCTCGGCGGTACCGCTAAGGAGGTCTGAATACGACTCAGCCGGCCAGAAACAAATTGCAAGAAAGCTGCCAAGTACCGCAAGTATTGCGCGTGGGATTGAAAACCGAATCATTGGTTCCTCCTGCTAATGGATATAAACAAAACCGGAGATATAGTCAAATCCGGCGTATGGGGGCGTGGCCAGGCGACGCACTGCTTCCTGACTTCACCTCGATTCCATTTTTGAATCTCACTCCGGTTGTTACTTAACGTGGTTTCAAGTTCGAAACGCAAATATATCCTGCATTGCGGGCGTTGTTCCAAGGAGCAACAGTCTGGTCTGCAGAAAAGCTTCGCAACCGATATTGCCACGCATCCAGGGTGAATTGACAGTGCCCCAATCCGGATGTAGGGCACTTCTAAAAATAGGTTTGCGACTGAAGATCACGGATAACTTCTCATTTTCCCTTTCAACTCAGGGAGTTTCTTCATGCAAAGCTGCTTTTTGTCCTCCTCAGAAGCAATTCTCTCCCTTATCTCCGGCTTATCCCCCGCTCACCGCTCCCTCAAGATAAACCAGCCGCCTCATGTTATACGCCAGGTTCTTAAGCCCTATGTGCGCCCCGGCCCTCACAATCCCCACGCTTCTTAAAAGTCTTCCTCCCATGTCGTTGCTCTGCGCCCCGAACACATGCTCGACTCTCACTCTCACCATCGAATAAACACTGTTGGCGCGCTTCGCCCACCTCCCAAGCGGCCTGTTCCGGGAACCCTTGCGGTGTACATGACTTCTGTATCCCCTCTCCTTAAGCTTCTTCTCCATCTCCTTCGACCTGTATGCGCTGTCTGCCCATACTCCCCTGCCGCCGTTTCCCTCATCCAGCATCTCTTCAAACACCCGGCTGTCATGCACCGAAGCGTCCGTTACCTCGTAACCCCTTATCAGCTTGTTCGCCACATCCACGTTCACGTGGTTTTTGTATCCGTAATAACTTGTCCCACGCTTCTTTGTCCATCTCGCGTCGGTATCCTTCTGAGCGCGCTTTTGTTTCTCCCACTCTCCGGGAACCTCTCCCTTCTTTATTCTCTTGTTCTCATCCCTCGTGTTTCTCTGCTTCGGCACCGACACTATGGAAGCGTCTATTATCTGGCCTCCCACGGCCTTGTAACCCGCGACGGTTGAGATAATCGTCAAAGTCCGCGAACAGCTCCTCTATCACCCCCGCCCGGGCGAGCTTGTCCCTGTAGAGCCACACGGTCCTTGCGTCGGGAACCCTGTCTTTGAGCTCAAGACCAAGGAACCTCCCAAAAGACAGGCGGTCCAGCATCTGGTACTCCACCTGTTCGTCAGACAGATTGTAAAGAGCGCACAGAATTATCGTCTTGAACATCACTGTCTCGTCCCACGGCTTGCGTCCCGCGTTTGACCTGCGCTCCCTCTCCGGTTCCCTCCACACCGACCTGAGACGGGGACGGAACAGTTCCCAGGGAATTATTGCGTTCAGTTTTACCAAGGGGTCTTTCTTGTCGTCCAGCCTCACGTACCTGTCCTCTTCTCCGAAATCCAGTTGTTCCACTTTCCTTCCTCCGGCATTGTTTTGCATCTGCGCCCGCCGCCCCGCAATTTGACAGGGGGGGGGGGTGAGAGCGTATGCTTGTTGCTGCTTGAAGTTTAACTGGAATATAGGGGTATTTTTAGAAGTGCCCTGTATGCTTACATATAGGATGAAGATACTTGAAACCACGCTCGTTGTTTTATTTCTCGTTGCTGGTTGCGCAGGGGATGAGGAAGATGACTCTGTTCAAGCTGACCCCACGTTCAATGATGCCCGGATCTCAGTTTTTGAAGCTGTAGAGGAAGGGGCAGCGCGGACCATAAATAACGGTGTTTCACGTTTTACCAGCACCGGCAGCATCTTGAGATCTTCCAAACCTGACGATGTCATTTCTTTGTCTTTTCATGCCTCGCCGGGTGAAATAACCAACACTGTCTCTACATCAATCGAGCGTGCGAACCCGACTGTCAAGTATACGGTCAGCGGTTCGGGCGGCGACAGTTTGAGTTTTGACTCAGCCACACAGGCAATAACGGAAACGATACGAAAACGAGCTTTGCCGCCTTCACCGCTTCGCCGTCATCATTTGGAAGCATGGTCATTGTTCGACTATTCGGAGTCAGAGACTTCGGCTTCCACTGTCGCGGCCACTTGGCACAACGAATATCCAACAGATTATTTGGCAGCTGGTTACTACATGCGTCTGAAAGGAGACTTGGCCACAGAATCGATTGAGAACGTGGATGTTGGAGTATTCGTTGACAGTCCTGCGTTTCTTTCCAAAACTCCCGAGCTGCCGACAGAAGGCATAGCCTTTTACAGAGGCCGCTTCGCGGGCATCTACATGGTATACTTCGGTCCCCTCCCCCAATGGCAGCAAATAGATTATCGCCTTGTGAATGGATTCAAGGAAGCAGGGGAAGTCTCTAGTGAGATAGTGCTCAAGGTCGATTTCGCAAATAAAACCATAGAAGGGTGTATCGGGTGTGTTGAGAACCTTGAAACTACCGGGCTCACGCTGCACCCTGACGGAACCCGAAGCGAACTGTATACCAAGATAAGCCTTGCCTCGATCAGCCTTGCTCCGGCTCAAATCAACCCGGAGAGCACCAGATTCGAGCACTCGAAACTCACGGTTTTCGTACGTGGACCAAAACTTGAATACAGATTCAACCTTGGCGAAACCCGAGGTTCATGGGACGGCAAGTTTTCAAACCACCCCGCCGGGGACAAATCAGGACATCCCGGCCTCGTTGCCGGAACAACCGGCGCACAATTTCGTCTCCCCGATGGGACTCGGGGTGTGTACGTCGGCAGCTTCTTCGCTACCAAGCTCATAACTCAACCGTAATTCCCTGACGTGGGACCCGTAGTGCTTACGGCTATGATTGCCTCGGCCTGGGGTCCTATACGCGGCAGAGACGTAAAGGCGCTTCGATGTCTTGGAGGCACTGCCCCTGTGACGAGACAGTCGGGCAAGACAAAGATAGAATGCCTTCAGTCCATTTTTGTCTTTCTTAAGACACTGTGCTGCGTTCGGACCCTGGTCCGACTCAGAAACTGTAGGCCAGATTGATCTTTACGTAGCTGTCGCGCCGCACGTAGTATATGAAGTCCTCTTCGTCGATATCCAGAAAAGCCGAGGTCTCAATATGCAGCAACCAGTTGTCCGAAGAAAGGCGGCGCTTGAACTCGCCTGCGACGACGCGACTGCTTTTGTTAAGGGAACTCAAAACGCTGACGACAAATTCGGTGCTCTGCGGATCGTTCAATCCGAGACGCGCGGCAATGAACAGGTCGTTCTCGAATGCATTGGTTGCCCACCGTCCACGTCCGTCGTAAGCCCATTCGGCAAACAGGATCAGATCAGAGTTCAAACCCAATATGGAATAGAGTGTGTACTCGCTACCCAGGATAAAAGCCGTGTAGCCCTCTTCCTCTAAAGTATTGAGGTGCTGAATGAACCTGCTGTTCCTCGCGCCGGCACGGTAGATGGCTTCCAGCTTAAGCAGCAGTGACCCCTTAGTAAGCTGGGCATCCACGCCGAATTGACGAATCTTCTCGTAATGTGGAGCCAGAACCAGTCCGGAGTCGAGAAATATCGGCAAAAGGGTGGGTTCCCGGTTCGTACCGTTGAACAGGCTGAGACCGATCTCGAGCGGTCCGAATAAGCCACTGTACCGGCTGGCAAGATCAATATGCCACTTTTTCGCGCCGGATTCGTATGAAATCATGTCCTGGTCCACAATGAACTCATACCGCTGGCGACCACGCGGGCCCGGATAGGTGCGCGCGCGGTGCCATGTCATCGCGAACAATTCCAGTGCTCCCCAGTCCCCCGACCAAGTGAAATGGGCCATCGGCTGACCCATCTTTATCTTTTCGTTCGGGTGTTCAATAACATCGGTCTGATTGATGATATCCACCAGGGAACGCAGTTCAACGACGCCCCAAAACACCCGATCGATGCCCAGACGCAATTCCCATTCGCCGTTGCCAATATCGCCGTACATAAGCAGATAGGCCTCACGGAAATCACCGTACGTGCGGTCCGGGTCCCCGGCATCGTACCGCAAAAAGGGAGTCACCGTTATGCTTGTGCCTTCGTCGTTCTCAGCATAGAACGTAGTCTCAAGCGCAAGGCCGCCCGCATACGAACGCTGATCAGGATACGCGGCATCTTGGGGATACAGCCAAGCCTCAGTCGAGAGGCGCCCGGAGATATCAACCTCGTCGGTGAAGTCGGCCGGATACGCTACGGTCGGGAGCACCAAAACAAGCATCCCCAGCACCACCGCTAAAACCGCCGGGAGGATTGAAGCCGGAACGCTCTTGCCGCTCTCAGGGGGTGAGGTGAACGGATTTTTGAGAATCCGGCGCTGGGTCTTTTCAAACAACATGATGGTAGTGCGTCAGCCACATTTTATTTAGGAATTATAGTAACCTAAATTCTCGCGTTCCGGGTCTTGAACCAGAATTATATTCAAATCTGGCTTTATTGAGGTTCTGAAAAAAGCGGGTTTGGTTACCCAAGAGGCGCTTGAGTAGTGGAGTATAGCCATACAGGGCAAGGGCTTTGAGAAGGGGCGAAAAACTTTTTACCCCGCAATTTACATCAAAACCCCTGAAAACCTGCTGATTCTCTCCATAATCCGGAAATTCCACCCCAAGCCCGGATTAAGGGGAATCCGCCTCAAAAACTTACCAGAAACACAAACAACCTGCTGATATTACTTGATTTTAATGTCGCCATGGGTTAGAATTAAAGTATGCCTAAATTTAATCTCCCGGAGGAATAAACCCATGACGACACAAACCAGACTACCATTTCCCTGGGAACAAGTCGACAAGCTCTCCGATCTCAGACGTCTCGAACTTGTTCTCGACGCCCCGCCCGACACAGATATCATTCGCGCTCTCTGGGCAATGCGCGGAAACGGCCGCAACGAATACCCGGTGCGTGCGATGTGGAGGGCTCTGATTGCGGGCATAGTCTTTCAGCATCCATCCATCGAGTCGCTCATACGGGAACCCTGTCTTTGAGATCAAGACCCAGGAACCTGGTAAAAGACAGGCGGTCCAGTATCTGGCGCTCGACCTGTTCGTCGGACAGATTGTAGAGAGCGCACAGAATTATCGTCTTGAACATCACTGTCCCGTTCCACGGCTTGCGCCCGGCGCTTGACCTGCGCTCCCTCTCCGGCTCCCGCCGCACGGACCTCAGGCGGGAACGGAACATCTCCCAAACGTTTGTGCGCGGTCAAGGGTGGGTTTGTATCGGCGTTGGTTCATTGTGTGTTCCACCTCGGCATGAATGGTTGGTGTAATTATACCTTGGGGAAGGATGATATCAACACCTAACTGCCTGAAATACAAAGATAATTATGCTGTTTTAGATAGTATTGGCTGGGGAGGAGGCAAATCGGTTCCTGCGCTCCTCCAATTACATCTCAAGCCTGAGGGTTCTGCCGGACAACCCAAAACCACATAATATCTTCACAGTCTCAACTGATTTGTTAAAAAAGCGACTAGGTAGTGTCTGTCAGAAAAGGTCTAACTGACTGAAATAAAACAAATTATCCTTGATTTTCTATGGTGAAGATTCTCCATATATGGTACAATTGTACCTGAGTTATCAACATATAGGGCCTTTTAAGAGAATCTTCGGAGAATTCACCATGAGAAAGATAAAAAACCTTCAGCTTGAACTCGCTGGAACATCGATTGAGGACATACGCTTTGATGTGAAGTCGCGGGACGATATTCCCGCAATACTGATAGGACTCCAGCACATTTACGCGAATCCCGAAACAAGGGAGCGGCTGTCCTCCCTGCTTGAGGAGAAGTTCCACCCCGAGGTCGACCTTCACACGGGCCGTCCCGGCATGGACATATGGAGAGTGGTGGTGCTGGGGGTGCTAAAGCAGGGGCTTGGCTGTGACTATGACCGTCTTCACTCCCTTGCGAACAGTTACGATGAACTGCGCCAGATGCTTGGTCACAGCAGTTACGCGGACAAGTACAAGTACGGGTTTCAGACGATAGTGGACAACGTGTCTCTGCTTACGCCGGAGCTGCTTGGGGAAATAGGTTCCATAGTGGTGGAAAGCGGGCACGCGGTCTCAAAAAAAAAGCCTGGAGAAGGGTTGCGGGGGCGGTGTGATTCGTTTCCGGTTAAAACCGACGTTGAGTATCCGACGGACGTGGGTTTGCTTTGGGACGCGGTGAGGTGTGTTGTGAGGGAATGCGCTGAGGCCGCGGGGGCGAACAAAATCGATGGCTGGCGCCAGCACAGGAATCTTGGCAAGAAGATTGAGAGGCTTTACAACAAGGCGAGGACCAGGAAAAGGAGGGACCGCAATCCGGGCTGCGTGGAAGAATATCTCGGGGCGTGCGAGGAGGTGGTGAGGAGAGCGAACGATCTTTTATGCGAGCTTGCGGCGATGGGAGCTCCGGCGTGGCGGCTTGAGAGCGTAAACTATTATAAGGAGCACGCAATCCGCCAGATTGATCATGTGCGCAGGCGTATTCTGTATGGAGAAGCGATACCGCAGCAGGAGAAGGTGTTTTCCGTGTTTGAGCCTCATACCAGGTGGATAGCGAAGGGCAAGGCGGGAGTGCCGGTGGAACTTGGGGTTCCGGTATGCGTGGTGGAGGATCAGTACCGGTTCATTCTTAATCACAGGGTAATGTGGGAAGAGAACGACGTGGAGGTGTGCGTGCCCTTTATAAGGGAGACAGTGGAGATGTATCCCGATTTTAAGGCGTGCAGTTTTGATCAGGGGTTTCACAGTCCGCGGAACAGGGAAGAGCTTGATGGGTTGCTGGAGGGGAACTATCTTCCGAAGAAGGGGAAGCTCGGAAGCAAGGACAGGGAGCGCCAGGGCGAAGAGGAGTTCGTGGAGGCCAGGAGGCGGCATCCGGCTGTGGAGTCGGCGATAAACGGATTGAATCACAAGGGATGCGAGAAGGTAAGGGTTCATGGGAAGGAAGGGTTTGCGAGGAGCGTGGCGTTGTCGGTTCTCGCGGCTAACATACATCGTCTTGGAGTTTTGGTGAGGAATGAGCGCAGGGAGGAGGAGCGAAGGCGGCTCAAGCCCGGCTTTCTGGCTGCCGCGTAAGCAGCGGTGGAGCGCAAAGGGAAGAGTTTGGAAAGGGTTTTGGGGAGAGGTTCGTCCGGATATCGGAGATTCGGGCTGGATTTTGAGGTAAATCGCGTTACTGGATAATTTTTAGGGTGTCCGGGTTTCTGATTCCCGGCGCCGGATGGGATTCTGCCGGAAAATCGATCGAAAAAGGCCTTTTCTGACAGACACTAATTAAGGGCTTGAAAATAAAGGAGCAAGTGAAATTTGATTCCCGATAAAGCGATATTCAGAGAATACGACATAAGGGGCATAGCGGGGGAGAGCATCACAGAAGAAGTCGTCGAGAGGATCGGAAAAGCCTACGGAACCATGATAGCCGAGGGCGGCGGAGTGGGAGTTTCCGTGGGATACGACTGCAGGAAGTCTTCCCCGGCATTTCGTGATGCGCTTTGCGAAGGAATAACCTCAACCGGCGTGGACGTGGTCGACATAGGAATGGTGACGACTCCCATGGTTTATTTCTCCACTTTCACCTCAGGCGTCGACGGCGGGGTGATGGTAACCGCGAGTCACAACCCCTCCGAATACAACGGGCTTAAAATGTGCGTTGGCCAGGACTCCCTTTTCGGCGAAGGCATACAAAGAATAAGAAAATCGGTCGAAAAAGGAAAATTTAGAAGGGGAAAAGGCAAGAAAAGACGGTCAGATATAATCGATCGGTATCTGGAATTTTTTGAGCAGAACCTTCATATAGAACCGGGGATAAGGGTCGCGGCAGACGGCGGCAACGGAACCGCCGGAGTTGCCTGCCCGGAGATACTCAGAAGATTCGGCTGCGAGACCCACGAACTTTACATGGATCCCGACGGAAATTTTCCGAATCACCACCCGGATCCCACGGTCGAGGAGAACCTCTCGGACATAAAGAAAAAGATTGTGGAAGCCGGCCTCGACGTGGGCCTAGCGTTTGACGGAGACGCGGACAGAATAGGTATCGTCGATGAGCAGGGAAACTCGATGAGCGGAGACATGCTGCTCCTTGTCTATTCGCTCGATCTTCTCGAAACGAACCCGGGAGCTACCATAATAGGGGACGTTAAATGTTCGGGGAACCTTTTTGCCAAGATACGGGAAGCCGGCGGAAACCCTATCATGTGGAAAACGGGCCATTCCGTTATCAAGGACAAGATGAAAAAGGAGGGTGCGGAACTCGGAGGAGAGATGAGCGGCCACATCTTCTTTAAACACAGGTTTTTCGGATACGACGACGCACTATACGCGGGACTTCGTTTTCTCGAAATTCTCTCGAAAACGGGCAAAAAAGCATCGGAATTGCTCTCAGGACTTCCAGAGACTTTTGCGACTCCAGAAATAAGAATCGACTGCCCAGATGAAATCAAGTTTCAGGTGACCGAAGCGGTAAAGAGAAAGCTCGGGGAGCAAAACAAAGTGATCGATATAGACGGAGTCAGGATCGAATACCCAGACGGATGGGGACTTCTCCGGGCGTCTAACACCCAGCCTGCCCTTGTGCTCCGGTTCGAAGCTCAGACAGAATCAAGGTTAGCGGAAATAAGGGAAACCGTGGAGAGGACACTTAAAGAAACGATCAGTGAAATTAGCTGATCAGGAACACTCTCTTGCGGGAATGAACTTGTAGGATCTTACGTCCGTTCCGTCGGGCGCCGTCTTTATCACACCGATCGTAACGGCCATCTCCTCTCCGAACTCAAGAGAATCAGGGTCTTCTGTTTCAACCTGCGCCATGACCCTTACGCCTTCCGGAAAATCGACAAGAGCGAGAACGTAGGGCACCTTGAATTCCGGCATGCTTCTTCTCACGACCGTAAAGGAATGCAGAATGCCCGTGGGGCTTAGAAACTTCTCTTCCACGTCGTCTGTAAAACTCACGGGGTCCGCAAGGTACTTAGGAAAGGTCCAGTTGTCGGATTCCTTGCAGTAACCCGCAATCAGCCTAACTCTGCCCTCATCGTCCGTTGAAAACAAATCCTGTCTGAAAATATCTTCGCTCATGACACTATCTCCTTAAACGATCGTTTAGCGTGAAGGGAAATTATATACAACTGAAACCAGTTTTCAATTCCCGTAAAATCACGTCGAGGCAAAGCCCGAGTCCGGGTTTGTAAAACAACAGCCGAATTTGTAGAATCCTTACGTGCCGGAAAAAATCCCAAGAGCGCTGACCGTAGCCGGGTCCGATTCAAGCGGAGGGGCGGGAATCCAGGCGGATCTTAAAACCTTCACCGCGCTGGGAGTGTACGGACTTTCCGTGCTAACATCCGTTACCGCACAGAACACTGTTGAAGTAAGCGCGATACATGACCTTCCAGGACAGTTCGTCGGGTTGCAGTTTGACGCCGTGATGAGCGACATAGGCTGCGACGCGGCGAAGCTCGGAATGCTTTCCAATCAGGAAATCGTTGAAACCGTAGCGGAAAAAATAGACCAATACGGAATTGAGAAGCTCGTCGTGGATCCCGTGATGAGTTCAAAAGGCGGAACAACTCTTTTAAGGAACTCAACGGAACTTCTGAAGAAGGAGATCCTTCCGAGGGCACTTATAGTTACCCCTAACATACCCGAGGCGGAAATACTGAGCTCTGTAAGCATAAGCGACATAAACGACATGAAGACCGCAGCTGAGAAGATTCACTCGCTCGGGGCGAAGACAGTTCTTGTAAAAGGCGGACATCTCGCGAAAGACCAACCGGCAGTGGACCTTTTTTTCGACGGGGAAACGTTTGAAGAACTGGCTAGCGAGAGAATCGAAACGAAAAACACCCATGGGACCGGCTGCACTTTTTCGGCGGCCGTATGCGCCTTTCTGGCAAAGGGAATGTCGCTTTCGGTTTCCCTTGAGAATTCAAAAGCCTTTATCACGGAAGCGATAAGAAATTCCTTGGAGATAGGAAAGGGCCACGGACCCCTTAATCACTTTGGGAAATCCTGAATAAAACTCCATGGTTTATGGCGACCTAAAGTTTTGGGGATTATGGATTTAAGCTTACAAGCTTCCCAAACCCGTGTATTTCTCCCTCAAACCTGCAACATCGCACTTTGAATTTCCAGAACCGTTTTGGCCCCGCAACATCTTTGCTCTGCGTGGAAACAGATAATCCCTTGAATAAATTCACGAGGAGCGAGTTGTTTATTAGTACTGACTGTTTAGTAATCTTGCTTTTCTCTCGGTAGAATATTGCGATAGGAAATATGTTAAAGAGGTATTGTACGAAATGCAGACTTTACTCTTGTCGTTAGTGCCGTTTGAGATCTCAAGAACGCGATGGATGCCCGTTTCGCCTCCCTCCCGTTCAGGTTTCATTTGCCGTCTCGCTAAGCTGGTTTTCCTGGCGTGCGCCACGCTCTTATTGGCGTGCGGTGGTGGTGGCACAGAAGGTTCCGCTCCCGGAGGCCCGGTGTCCTCACCCCTTACCTTGGAAGTCGAACCAGATCAGGGGAACCAAGGTGAAGGCATAATTACAGTGATTGCGACGCTTGCCGATCCGGCGCCTTCGGGCGGCACCACCGTGATGATTTCCATCGTGCTCAACCTAGAAGGGGGCGGTACAGTCGAACTGGACGAAGATATTACTATAGCTGAGGGCGATACGACCGGAACTGCCACCGTCACCGACCCGACCATTATCAATAAGGCCCAGACTTTCGTCGCAAACGCCACGAGCACCAACCCGAGTCTGCGCGCACCCACTGTACAAGGAGATCTACGCGGAGGCGGTCGCCCGTCCGGCCCTGCTGCACCCACAAGACCGAATCCAGTTAAGCTCGAGTTCCGCTCAGAGCAACTCGGGTCTCCGAACGCGTCTGACGGCCAGAACTACCGGGATGCAGAATTCTTGACCCATTACGGATTGGGCGCCATTTCCGCGGACGAGGCCTACAGCCGCGGGTATTTCGGGCAGGGAGTGACCATTGCGGTGGCGGACGACGGTATGGATCTCACTCATCCCGATCTGGCCGGCAAAATCAGGAATCCGTGGCATATTCGCAACCGGAATCCTGATGTGAGGGAATTTCGGAAGGCAAGTGTACATGGCACCTATGTGGCTCTGCTTGCTGCAGGGGCAGCGGACAATACCGGCGGGACTTTCGAGATAACGGTTGAAGATGGTAACCCGATTCCGACTGAGAATGTCCATGGCGTCGCGCCGCAGGCTTCAGTCATGCCAATAGCGATGGAAGGTGGTGGAAATCCGGTGGACGCAATGCGATACGCGGTCGAGAACGGAGCGCAAGTGCTCAATTTGAGCATAGCTGGGGTGTTTTCCGGTTACGGGGAATTAGCCAACAGAGACGGCGTATGGTTTGTTGTCGAACTTCCGTATTTCCGACCGCTTCTCAGCTTGGACCTGGGTCGGCAGACAAGCGGACTAACAGGAGAGTTTGCCGAGGTTGCCAAGATGCTTGAAGACCAGGATATCGTCTTTGTGTGGGCGGCTGGGAACGAGGATTGGAATTCTGAGAGAGGATCTGGCGTTAATATGTGCGGGAAAAATTTCATTGATGAGGACGGGTGCCCGTTGGGAGACATATCCGTCAGCCAGCAAGACTTCATGGAGAACTTCATGTGGCTGTACGACAGGGATAACCTTAACCTTACGGTTTCGTTCAAGGATATGTGGGGGACGGCCTGTGGAGAAAGTAACTGCACGGAGTACAATTCCCCGGGAGGATGGAAGGAAGCCCCGCTTTTTGAGCCCGAGTTGCTTGGGAAGTGGCTCGTGGTTGGCGCATCGGATGAAAACGGCAGAATCACGGACTTTTCCAACGGATGCGGCGCGGCCAGAAACTGGTGCCTGGTAGCGCCGGGACAGTATCTCGAAGTTACTCCCACCGAGCCGAGGGGAATTAGCGGCACATCTTTCGCGGCCCCTATAGTGAGCGGTGCGCTTGCAGTGCTCAAGAGCCGGTTTCCCGATATGCCGATGGAGGTCATACAGGCCATACTGCTTGTTTCCGCAGATCCGGTCGGAACGCGGGTGGGCAACCCCGAAGAGCCGGACCCTGTCTATGGCTGGGGACGGTTGAATCTGGGAAACGCCGTTCTTCAGCAGGATTCGGTCCGTCTTCCGTACTCCGTGCCTGGAACGATCGGGGCGACGCGGGGAATTTCTCCAGGGAACTACCGTCCTGCCCCGGTTCCCGCCTTCGTCCTAGCGAACGAAAGCGGTCAGGATCGTAGCTTGGGGTGGGGACAATGCGTGTCGCCATATGAAATTATCCGGCGATATCAAAATCGAAACTGACATCTCAGACTGTGAAGATATTAGGGGAGGGCGGTTCTTGCGCTCCCGCAACCACATCTCAAGCCTGAGTGTTCCGTCAGATAACGCAAAATCCCAGAATATCTTCACAGTCTAGTTTCAAACTTGAAACCACGGATTTTTATTGCACAAAGAATGAAGCCGCCGACTTCAAGCAATGCTGTTTCTTGCGAGACGATTTCGACAAAGTTTTTATTTGGAAGAGAACCGTAGTCGGCACTGGAATGAGCAATTTCAGCAGGAAAGTCTAGTTTTCTTGAATATTGTATATAATTCCCCTATCGAAAGTGTCCGTTCGGAGCGCAGCACGTTTGTCCAAGACGCAGGACGCTCCGAAGGGGACAATGCAGCGAGCCGTAACACCGGACTTTTTGCGAGGATCAGAACACATGCCCGAAAACCGAACCGACCGAGCGCATTCCGAACCCGAGGCACCCCAGACCCGGCTGGCAATTTCAGCGGTGCTGTTCACGGTGCTGGTTATTGCGACTCTGACATTGGCGGGCATTGGCGCGCGTTACTGGACCCGCGGGGATTTCAACGTTATTCACGCCCTGTTGATTCTGTTCCTTTCGATTAATCTGGTGATCTGCTATTGGGAAGTGTGCCTGTTCCTCAAACGCGACTATATCGAGCTGCGCACCGAATATTGGCGCAAGCGCTGGCGGGAAACGGGCCGAAAACCGGCCACAGAATTCC
This sequence comes from uncultured Spirochaetia bacterium, assembly GCA_964429945.1. Classification (GTDB taxonomy): domain Bacteria; phylum Desulfobacterota_D; class UBA1144; order Nemesobacterales; family Nemesobacteraceae; genus Nemesobacter. The sequence goes on from CAYSDX010000064.1 coordinate 15,650, forward strand.
TTACCACAAAGGTTCCGCTGACAAGGGTGCTGTCGCCGACGGTATGGGCGGATGTCTGGGCAACGTATTCCCAGTTCGACGGTTCCTACGCGGACCGGCGCACATACGGTTACAGCGTAGATGTTGCCAACGGCTTCGTGACCCCGCTCCCGACGTTGATTCTCTACGCCGCCTTCACCTTCGATATTTTGTCCGCCCCCGTCGCGGGCATCGTTGGAGTGATGCTGTTCTGGCAGCTGACGTACATGACCTCAGTTTATTGGGTCAGTTTCTTCTCGGCCAATCGGCAAACCCGGATCAGCCGAGGGGATATGTACATCTACATCTGGGGAATGAATTCTCCATGGGTGCTTTTCGCGCTACTGGGACTCTACGTCTCCATTAGTCTGATCGTGAACGGCGACTACAGTGTTCTGGGTTATTGATAACGGTTCCCAAGGTTCGGTGCTGATCAGGCCGACTGCCCGTCGGGGCGTTGTAAGGACTTCTCCAGCAGACACTATCTAGATAAATCCGTCCAATGTGGATTAACCCGCCAGAGTCGATTATACTAACAATTTTCCAACCAGCCATCTTTCGAAAAAAAAAGGGAACTGAACATGTCTAAAATCATGGATGGCAAAAAGGTCTCTCAAGACATTAAAAAATGGATCATCCGAAGGACCAAGGAACTTAAAGACCGCACGGGAGTAGTGCCCGGTCTTGCTTCCATTCTGGTCGGCAATGATCCCGCGTCCGAAATATATGTGAGGAACAAGAGGAGGGCATGCGGAAGATGTGGAATGCTTTCAGAAGAATACAATCTTCCAGAGGAAACCTCAGAAGAGGAGCTTCTTTCGCTTATCGAGCGCCTCAACCTAGATGAAAAGATTCACGGCATACTGGTACAGCTTCCCCTTCCGTCCCATATGAACCCGGCAAAAGTGATAAGAAAGATGTCTCCTGACAAAGATGTCGACGGATTTCACCCCGAGAACACCGGAAAACTGTTTCAGGAAAACCCTAGCGCCATCTCCTGCACCCCGTACGGAATAGAAAAACTTCTCGATTACTACGGCATAGAGATATTAGGCAAGCACGTAGTGGTCGTGGGAAAAAGCAACATAGTTGGAAAACCCGCAGCGGCCTTGATGCTCAACAGGGACGCCACTGTCACCATAGCCCATATTGAAACTCAAAACCTGCCGGACATAACCTCCATGGCGGACATACTGATAGTCGCAATAGGGGATCCGCAGTTCATAAAGAAAGAGATGATAAAAGACGGAGCCGTAGTAGTCGATGTCGGAATCAACAGGAGCGAAAGCGGAAAGATCGTCGGCGACATTGACTTTGAGGACGTAAAGGAAAAGGCTTCTTACATAACGCCCGTTCCCGGCGGGGTGGGTCCGATGACCATAACCATGCTTCTTTGGAACACGCTTGAGGCGGCGGAGATATCCGTGCAGGGCAGGTAGCTTCAAACCGGGGTCAGAGAAGCACTTCGGGGCCGTCGGTTTTGGAAATCGCCTGCGAATCCCCGAGCCCGGAACATATATCCCTTACCGCCATGTTCTTTGCAGGATGCCAGGCGGCCGGGTCTATCTCGAGCAGAGGCTCCAGGACAAATCTTCTTTCATGCGCTCTCGGGTGTGGAATCACCAAGGAATCCGTGCTTATTACGAGGTCTCCGTAGAAGATTATGTCAAGATCTATCACCCTGGGTCCCCACCTCTTCGTTCTTTTTCTCCCGATCTCCCTTTCGATTGTCTTGAGGTAATCAAGAAGCTCAAAAGGGGAGAGTTCCGTTTCCACCTTAACGACAGCGTTTGTGAACTTCGGCTGATCCTGCGGTCCCACGGGATCCGATTCATAAAGGGAGGACACTGCCACCACGCGCGCGCGCTTTTCTATACTCCTTAGCGCGCGGGTGAAATTCTCGCGCACGGGGCCTAGGTTGGCACCAATGCCTATGAAAACAGCGCTCGGCAAAACTTCGGATTCATTCAATGGAATGGGACTTATATACAAAACTAGACAAATTATGTGTCCAGTTTTTGAAAATCTATTCGTGTCTCAAATAGCAAAATTCTTCCTCAAAATCTAGAACTTCTGGCACTCCTTGATGAATTATTAAATTGCCAATAGCTTGAATACCAAGAAGTTCCTGTCCTTGAACAATAGGTTCAATAATTCGACATATCACTATTCCGGGGATTATATCTACCCGTCCACAAAAAATTGTATTTCCTTCATATTCACTAATTCCAAAATGTCCTCCATAATCAGGTGGTTCAGTTCCAACTTCACACATACTCCAAAAATTGTGTGCTTCTTGTGCTAGATCAAAATCAGTGTATATTCCCACAAAAGTACCATCTGTATAGTAACGTTCTAAGGACCCGTCACACTCCAGATACGGGTCGCCTCGCTGGGCATTTTGAACTTGTATTAACGGATTGAGAACTTCAAAGTTTGTTATAAAATCTTCTGGAAAAGGTTCAGTACGTGTGAAAAGAGGATCATCACAAATAATCTCATTATCATTCTGCTGACTATATTCTCTATACAAATCAGCCTGAAAACTCTCAATAATATCACGAGTTTCAGTTACTTGGCTATCCCCCCCCCCCACTACCACCACAACTCACTACAAAAAAAGCACAAACAAAAAATCCAATGACTGACTTCATAGCAATCTCCTTAATCTTAGAAGTAATGAAGAAACACTATACCCAAAAATCAAACGTTCGATTCCTCGGCTCCACTTCTCAACTTCATTTCCGTTTACCTTTTATCTTCTTTGACGCTTCTAATTTCCTGTCTGCATTCCGAAACAAAGCCATCGCTATTTCCTCTGGTGAAGCGTCTATCTGTTCTATTTTCCTTGTTACCGGCTTCCCTCTAGATCGTTTTTCCTTTTTCTTTTTCATATCCTTAGTCTCCTCATTTTTATTCAATTACGCAGAAAGCACCTTATACGGAAGCCTCTTGCCTATCATCCCTTTTGCCACTGACTTCATTTGCTCTATAGTATCCAATTCCCTTACGTTATGCCTTCCTGAAAATTCAGTAACGTAGCGCCCCAAATGTTTCTCGCTCATTCTGTGATAAGTTCCCTCATACCCCCTTTTCAACATCGCCCAAAATGACTCTATCCCGTTTGTATGTGCTTTCTCCCTGACATACTCCCCTACACTGTGATTGACGCTCTCATGCTCATACGGAAGTCGTGTATAACTTTTGTGATCATCCGAATAGACCATAACCTTTTGAGAGACATTTTCACCGATAAAACCTTGTACTGCCTTTTTGGTTCTTTCTTGGACAGGCTTGGCAATGACTTTGCTTGATTCCCTTTCTTTCATTCCCATAACTACCGCTTTCCCCGAAGGTCCTCTTGTATGGCTACGCTTGCTTTCGTGCTTGTTCTTCTCTTTACCGCCTATGAAAGTCTCATCCACTTCTACAGTTCCGGTCAGCTCCCCATCCTGTATCCATCCTTCCCTTATCTTCTGTGCCATCATCCAGGCAGTCTTTTGAGTTACTCCGAGGTCCCTGTAAAGCTTCATACTGGATACGCCCTTGAGATTGGTACTCATGAGGTAAATAGCGATAACCCACTTGCGGAGAGGGAGTTTGCTTCTCTCCATTACCGTTCCAGTTTTAACGCTGAAATACTTACGGCAATCCCCACAATGATATGGCATGGGATTTTCATTGGGAACAGTTTTAGTTTTTTCACTTCCACACTTAGGACAACGCCTTTTTTCATTAGGCCAACGCAGATTTTCAAACCATTTTCTTGCTGATTCCTCGTCTGGAAACATATCTACAAGTTCAACGACTCCGATTCCTTTTCTGTGTGATTTGCCCGGTGCTTTATATTTTTCTTTAGGCATTCTTAACTCTCCTTAATCATTCTCTTTATTTGTCTAATATATTACCATAAATAAAGAAAATGTCAAGGATTTTTAGGAAGTTTTTCTTATTTTCTTCGCTTTTCTAACTCCGTGTTCATCAACTAACCTAATAGACTTATCTACTTTTTCTAAAATTTCTTCCGTAATGTGTGATTTGATGTTCGGACTATGACGAATCCAATCCTTGGCAAGTTTTTTCCAGAGAGAAGCCTGATCTCGTGCTTTGTAACTATCTATCAGTTTTTGTTTCTTGCTTTTCTCTTTTAACCAAGTTCTTCAATCAACTGCCATTCTAACAAGCCTCTTAGTTTTTCAAGATCACTTAAGACCTCTTTTTTGTGGACGGGCGAGTGGATCTACAGTAGAATTTAGATGGCAAAATAAAAATGTTAAAGAACTTATTTCCATCTAAGAAAACCTCGACCACGGGAGGGGAGGTTGAAAAAGTTAGTCGGCGTATGGCCAGAATTCCAGGCCTTGGTATAAGTGGGAGATACTATGAATCGGAGAATGGACGCTATCTGTTGATTCGTCAAATATCGATCAACAGAGAACAAGGAAAATTTGCCCTGACAAGCGAGGGTCAAGTGGTTTGCGTAGTCGATTGTGAACGTCCAAGCACGGGGTGTGTGTCAAATGTTGGGATATTTGCAATCGCCGATTCTTTGCCCATAGACAAGCTCGGTTCTGGTTCAAAGTTATGCGTATACTCGGCAGATGGGGAATTGAACCTTTCCCGTAAGTTCTCTGCCATTATCTTTAGCATGGGTATCTCCCCCGATGGCACTCACGCTGTAGTGCAACTATCTGGTAGCAAACTTGATTCCAAAGATGGGGGCAGGTTGTATTTGTTTAACATATCCAACTCTAGCGTGGTCTCCGCTTTTTTTCCAGAAACTGGATGGGCTGAAAAATACGAATTCTCTGTACCTGAAAAAATCTTGTACCTTTGCTACAAGAATAATAGGCGGTACAGATATTCGTTTGACGGATCCTTTTTTGACCGCGGTCTCTATGATCGTGAGCGAGTTGAAGACGCATCAGCTACTGAGCTGGTAAATATAGTTCGTGAAAAACTGAGAGAAGCCGGAGAAGAAGAACTTCCAGAACTTCTTTCGATGATCAACAGGGCTTTTGAGGGAGACCTTTCCAAATACGATGACTGGAGGGCTTTAGCGTTCAGGCTAAAAGGTGAAATTCTAGAAACTCTGGGTGATGCTGAACAAGCCGTATTAGCTTATAAGAATGCCCTTAAAATTAATCCCAAAATAGGAGTTAAGCAAAAACTAAAAAGACTAGTAGTTAAGTAACTGGCTTAGGGTTTTCAATTGTGCCGGGCTGCATCTTCTTAACTCCTTGGGATCACCGCCTTTGATCACGCACCTTCTCAGTGCAAGCTACACCTTTAGAACAAAAGTAGTGATTATACAGTACTCGTGTTACTTTTGCTTAACGCCTTGGTATTGTTGTCTTCTTTCAAATTCCTTTTTTTAATTCTTGAGCAAAATCATTTTTCCATCGTTATAAAATCACTACTTCCGCTATTTTCTGAAAAGGTACATTCTGGGAGTTGGTCAGTTTTTTATTCGAGAATTTTTGCAAAGCCATATTTCAAATTGGGTAAAAATAGCTTTCAAAATATATCACCATAGTCCAAAAAGATAAACAGCTTTGCTATCTTCTTGCCAGAACGGTTGTAATAGAAGGAACCCAGGCGGACAATTTGAAATATGGCAGCTCTGATATATCGCGAAAAGCGTCGCCGCTTGTTCTTTAATTTGAAGATCTCACGACAGCCAGGCCGCCGATGGGAAATATGTACTTTTGCTGGTAACACTAGCGTCTGGATAGTGTTCTACGAGCACAATGACGTTTGCCAGTATTTCGCTCCATGGACAATTTCCCGCATCCTGTGGCTGAGATCAAGGGAGCGTATACAACTCAGCCGGGGAAGAAGACCCGGTACACATGCTCTAGGCAGATTGGAAAGGGGCTTTGGGGCACTTCCAAGGCGCAATCCCGTGTACTGGGTTCCTGGGGAATGCCGGGTTTACCGGGCGCGAAAGTCCTTGGGTACGCAGTCTATCGGCTCCTTGTTTGTCTTTGCCCGTTCGCTGTAAGAAGGTCCGTCATGCGCTACGTGAGAAATGTTATAACCCTCCCCGAAGTAATCAATCCATATGGATTGTGGGTGCTTCGTGGATTGCATGCAGTAACCCCGAGATTGCTTCAGCATACCCTGTTGTCTACCTAGCTCCACAGGGTCGGTTTTGAAATGTCCGGGGGAGATGGTATACCACCTCGAGATTAGATTATTAATCATCTTCTGGTTCGAGCTCAGTTCATAGCCATCGGTGGCAATCATACACTTCGGGTCGTCAAAGACCATAAGAGTGATTCTGCTCTTGAGGAATTCATGAAAATAAACAGTATTGGTTGCTTGCTGTGTGTACCAACAATCTTTTCCAAAATAGTTTCTTACAAATCCCCGCTTGTTTCCCTTCGGGGGAACGCTCTTGGAAAGGTCTTTTTCAATACTCGCGACCTGTTCCACAGGTTGAATAGGCAGGTAGTAGGAAATTGCCTCGTCCGACCACGACGGGGGCGGCCAGTCCGCCGCCGAAACAATTTGTGAACAGAACAGAAAAAAAGCGAAGAAGAAAAGGGGAAACTTCATTGGAATAGAGTAACCTCCCTTGAAAAAGTGGGTGGAGTCCAGCAACCAGAAAAAAATTACCCGTTTTTCAGTTCCCTGGGAAGGTGTGTTTGTTAATAGCAAATGGAACTGTCCGGTTTTATAGCACGCGGGTTGTCCGCTTTTGCTTTGTTCACTTCACCCTCGCAGGGCGTAGCCCGAAGAGGGTGAAGTGAAACTGCGGGAACTCCTTATCCGGGTTCTCGGTCTGCTTTCGCCTCCTTTGTTTTTTAACCTGCCTTCACTGTCATATCTGCCCAGTCTGCGCTTCCCATGGTATACC
>CAYSDX010000065.1:0-11354 GCA_964429945.1 uncultured Spirochaetia bacterium
TCCCGAAAGCTTTTCTGCGTTGGTCGGAATACACTTAAAAAAAGAAAAAAGCTGTTTAAAAAAAGGGACCACTTCTATATGCTAATTATTTGTGACAAACGATGCACGACGCAGCCACTTCTGGAATTCCGTATACTTCGTCAATTTCTATACATTCAAGGCCTTCATGGAGTGGGTTTCTTTGTTTTCGGTCTCTCTCTCTCTCAAGTCTCTTCTGGTAGTCTTTTTTAATCTCATCTATTCGCTTTGGGTGTTCAAGTTCCGCAAGAGATTCGTTCTCACTCCAAGTAAAAGGCGAACCATACTCTAAAGCAGTTTTTTCATAACGTTTTGCTTCTTCAAAAGCCTCCGGATGTTCATCTTTTAGTCTTACCCACTCAATCTTTTGTTGAAAAAAACAAAATGTGCAACCACTCCGTGAACGCCAACGATAATAGCTGGGAAGTCCAAGACCTGAGGATTCAAGCAAGTTAATTACACCTGCCTTATCAATCCCATTCTCTCTAAAAGGGAATTTGATCTGAAGGTTGGCATGGGTGGTTTGCATGCCTAGTCGCTCCGGTTCATCGGATCTGATGGCAATATAGCTAAATACCTTTACCCCGGATTCCAAATCACTTTTAATCCATTGCTCAAAGGGTCTTAGCTTAAGTTGGCGTGTACACCACCGAGAACGTGCCGAGGGAAGATAGTTACCATATTGGCGAAGCCAGAAATCAAAATCCCGATCGGGGTTAAGCCTTTCTATGGGTTTTCCCAAGAATCCCTCAAGGTGGCCGAGAAATTCATAAACCTCCGGTAGTTCCTTGCCCGTGTCGGTAAAAAAGTAATGAATATCAAGATCGGGGTAATGCTGCTGAATAAATACAGCTAGTGCCGCACTGTCACGGCCACCCGACAAACCTAAAACATGTTTTTCTTTCACGGTGTGGTTTCCCTCAATATCTATGTCTCTATTGATATATGTTTTAACATTTCTGCTAAAGCGGCTAGCTTCTGTTTGTTATTAATACCATTTTTATTAAGAACAGATTCTATATCTCGTGCCAGCGTTAAGACTTCTTCTTTTTCATCTTCAGTAATATCGAAAGTTTCAATCATAGTATAGCCGTTTTCTCCTGTACCAAGCATTAAGGCTAAAGCCTCTGAGGTCGGGTTTCGCTTTTTTAATTGTGCTAGCATTTCCGCTTGGCGGAATTTAAGCGCAAAGTCTGCGATTTGGAGCATAGCAGCCTTAGGATCGTTATCAGACCATTCACGAACTGGTTTGTTGATTGCCAAGCTTGCAATTGATTCCATATCTTCTTGAGCATCCGAGAATTCTTCAAGTCTTCCCGCGAATGCATCAAGACGAAAGTTTCCGGTTATGCCATGAACAATTTTTGCCCGTAGGTGCAAACTTTCCAGATTTGAATTTCTTTGTCCTAGTGCTTCGAGCATGTTTTTGCGTAGCTCTATCATCATTTTCGGATATACGTCTTTGAGTTCTTTTAGTATGTCTTTAATGAATCCGCCGAAGTGTTTGTAAGATTGTTTGTCCTGAGGTGGATTTCCCTGAAGCTTATCGGCTTCAAATATGATTGGCAGATCTATAAACAATGCCTGAAGAGGGTCACTAGCTGATAACAATACGCCGCGCACATCTCGAGCTTCATCAGAAATTGAAGATGTTCTTTTTGTCCAAGTAGGAAGTTTAAATGCGAACCGTACTAGGGCTCTTGCAATCTCAAGCGGTTTTTGGGGAACTGGATTATCACTGATTTGATTGGCCACATTCCATAGAGACTCGAGTAATTTCTCGTTGCGCTCTCCTAGGTCAACCCAGCGGAGTTGAATTGTACTGTTCTTTTGTAATAAAAGGTCTGCTACCAATTCGTTTATTTCCGTCTGGAATATGCCCTCGTTATAGACTGCGACCGATGTACGGTTTGTCATTACGAAAGCCATCGTGAGAATGGGCAGCACCCCGCGACGTATGCCAAACGGCGGGGATGTCCAGTGTTCATATATTTTGGAGATAGGAACAATTTGGTTTTCCTTAAGGATTTTTTCTGTTTCTCTCCAGAGTCGAAAAATTTGTTTGTTTTTTTTGTTTTTCGACAAAGGTTTAAGAAAATTGCAAGTGCTGTTTTTTGTCTTGCCGTGGAGGTCTAGAGACTCAAAGATACTTCTGTATATTCCCAGTTCCGAGGGAAAACCCTTTATACCGAGGTCTTCTTGGTCGGAGTTGTTTACCATGGCGTAAAGCAATTTCCGTATTGCTGCTTGTCCATTTCCCGAGGGTTTTTCTCGGTTAACTAATTCCGTACGAATGTTTGGCGCATGTGGAAATGTTTTATCTGCTAGGTTTGAAGCAAAGACCGACAAAGAAGAAGTTGTTCTTACTTGTCTACGATGTCCTCCGACAAACCATCTAGTTTTATTAAGGGAAGTCTTCAGAATGGTCTGTAGTCGCTCTTTTACTATGGTGATTCTCGCCTCGATTTCTCGCCTTGCTACAGAATCACCTTCAAGTTCAGGATTGTTTCTTTTGATATCGTGCAGGGCGCTCAGTTCTTTGCCCAAATCGTTTATGCGCTCATAGCTAGGGCTAAACCCTACGGCAACTGGATAACCGCTAACAGCAGACTTAGACGCTTCTTTGCAAATAGTTCTTATGTTTTCCCTGCTATGATTATTCTCGGTTGGAACAACTAAAAAGAATGCCCCCGCCGTTCCATCGGTCGGATGAAAATTTTTCGCTAAATTGCATACTTTCTCAGCCGATACGATTTCTACTTTGAACCACCTTAGAGTGCCGGTCTCGTGATAATGCTTTTTGGCTATAATGGGGCGCATTCGAACTAGATTGCCGAGTTGTTCTATATTCAATTTTCTTGCAACAAGTTCTTTTTGAAGCGAACTTTCAATATCAAAATCACTGCCCGCATATATAGCCCATGAATTAAAATGTTTTCTGAATATTACAGCTGACCATTTTTCTATATCCTTAAGTGCTTTTCCTACAGCGTTTTCTTTGGCGTCCGCAACGCAAGTCTTTAAAATTTCGTTCTCCGGCATAAGCCCAGACCCGTGTCGGAACATCTCAATAACTGCAACTGTCTTGGCAAGTTTTACATGCAGTGGGTTTCCTCTCGCTTCACAAAGTGCTACCGACTCTACGGATTGAGCCCATCTGTGACTGTCTGCAGATGCCATAATTGCCGATTCAAGATTGACTTTCAGATAATCCCACAAGCGCCATGGTTCATATGTGGTTCCCATGACTTCGGTTGACTTCAGAAAGTCCTGGAAACCTTCGGGCTCACTTGATCCGAGGAAACCAAATACGCTTCTTTCATTCTGTCCGAATCGCCATCGCGACAAGGGACCAAGCAATACGGCTGTTGCAGGATGAACAGGCCAACAGGAGTCAAGGTAGGTGGCGAAATCAGGTGGAATACCGGCTCGTCTGTTCCTTATTGAGTTTGCTATGATCTCCGCCGCTGCAAAGCTTTCAGGGTGTTCCAAGTCTGTATCTATTGCTTTGCCTATCAGATCGACTACTTCTTCAACGGCCGTAACGAGGGGAATATCGACATAACGCCCTTGTACCTTGGTCCACTCTTTGCGCACTTTTTCTCCGAGGCGGGAAGCGTATTGTTCAAATGACTGATGGAGAATTCCTAATACTATAAAACGTCCCTTAGTGCGACTTGCTGACTCGGCGAGTTCTTGGAAGAAGTGAATATCTCCTCCCTCCTGAGTAGCTTCTTCAAGGTATTTGCCCATTTCGTCTATTACTAGCAGGACTCCATTTCCGGGGCGTTCTTCAGCTTTTTTCCGAAGAAGTTTTATGATAGCTTTTGCCGATTGCCTAGTCGGATTCTCTTTTTCCGTCCGAAAGAGGTTTTTTCTGAGATCGTTTACTAAATCACCTCTATGTCCAACTAACGGAATAACAAGCCATCCCAATTTGTCTGACGGGAAAGCCTCCTCAAAGTAAGGAAGCTCTTTTGTCAATTTCTTAGCTTGACGGCTAAGGGGATTATTAGTGAGGGAAGCACATAGAACTAAGGCTAGGCTTGATTTACCTGCACCATAGGGCCCGGTACAGGTAAAAGCCCGGCGGTTGGACTCCACAGCCATTTGGGCCATTCTTTCCAGCGCATATTTAGCCGAGTCGTGAAAAATAAATCCATTAAGGGCTTCAGGAATCTCTAGGTCGGTATCAATACGTGCGGATTGCTGAAAAGTCTTGGATATCTTGATTTTTTCGGCAAGCGGCATTTTACTCTGAATTAATTGTTGGTATATGCTAGTTTAAGGAGATCCATCGATTCTATATTTTCTTTGAACCTAGTTACGTTTCTTATTCCAGAAGTGTCGGTCCACTGAAAACGTCCTTCTGAACTCTCTCCTATTTTTACAAGCCGTTCGACCAAAGACTGTTCGTCAAGCTTGAATACTCGTCCGGGGGAACCTGGAGCGTAGGTCAGAATTTCTACCGAAGCGGAGTTCGGATTAGATATTCGATTCTGCCAAAATTCATTCAGAGAATAGAGAAAGATGCCTTCAGGCAGGCTCGGCTTCGGTCCATAGTTAAACTCGTACATGTGGGACCCGACCGGGCTGATTAGTTCCAATTCCGACAAAACGGATTCTATTGAGTCTTCCGAAAACTTTTCATCACTTTGGTGCACATAACTTCTGAGAAAACAGTCAACATCTCTTTTTATAGTTGTCTCAGAGGTGCGTTCCCATTTCCGTTCTTCACATAGATTTAGTATGGATTTGACGATGTCTTCACGTTCAAATTCCCTTTCAGAAAAATAGTTAAAGGCATAATACCAAGTTGAGGTCCTCTCCCATCGTCCTGCTACCATCCAATGTATAAGCCACAAAGTAGCTTCTTTTTCCATAAAAGGGTCGCGGCCGGTTTTTGGTTTAAAAAGAAAATCACCTAATTTAGTTGGTCTGAAAGTTTTATCTTGTGCCTTTATAATATTGCAAGCAAGGGCCCAATGGCGAATTGAATTCACCTGGTTTTTTCCTACACCAAAGGTCATTATAGCATCAGGGTCTGTAAACGGGTTTTTCCTTTGGTTTTCTTTACAAAGGTCCGCAACTTTTTTATAAGCCTTATATAACCAAAGATATCTAAGCGGAAAGGTCTCGTGTCCCGAGAAATGTCCTTTGGTGATTTCGTCTGCTAAGGGTCTCGTGTACACGAAAGTAGCCTGACTGGATAGATCCTCCAGTTTCTATTCTACATCTTACCCGATAGGAACTCAAGACTTTTAAGAATTGGAAGAAGTAGCGCAATTTCTAATTTGGATAGCCTTTTCAGAAATCAGGTCTATGGCGCGATTGACTTCTTCGAGAGAGGTAAATCTGCCATATCCGAGACGGATAGAGTTATTTATCTCATCTATGTTAAGTCCTAAGGCGGTGAGTACGTAGGAAGGCTCAACAATACCGGCATTACAGGCGGCTCCGGTTGAGAAGGCAATTTTATCTTGGAGCGCGGTAACAAGCGCATCTGAATCAACGCCGGGAAGTTGTATGTTAAGGTTGCCGGGGATTCTTTGCTGTAGATCTCCGTTAATAACAAGACCGGGAAAAGAAGTTCGTAGTCTATCAATCAGGACATTTCGAAGCAACAGGTTATGTGCTTGGTCTTTCTCCATTTCTTCATTGGCTATTCTGCAGGCTTCTCCTAGTCCTGCGCAAAGAAACATAGGGACTGTGCCGGCACGTAAATTATTCTGCTGAGTTCCTCCGAAAATAATTGGTTCGATTTTTGAGAAATAGTGGTGAGATATATACAGTGCCCCTATACCCTTTGGACCGTAAACCTTATGACCGGATATGCTGAGTAGATCGATCTTCATTTCTTTAACATTTATCGAAACCTTGCCTATTGCCTGTGCCGCATCTACGTGAAATGTGATACCTTTTTTGCTACATAATTCCCCGATTTCTCTAACCGGCTGGATAGTTCCGATCTCATTGTTGACTAGCATGACGGAAACCATGAAGGTGTCCTTGGTAAGAGCAGATTCTATTTTTTCAATATCGATGATTCCGTTTTTTTCCACGGGAATCATATCAACTAGGCATCCGTATTTTCTCATAGCGAGTGCAGTATTAAGCACGCACTTGTGCTCGATTGAAGTTGTGACAAAGTGCTTCGATTCAGATTTGTTATTGCGCAGAATTCCTTGAATAGCCAAATTGTTTGATTCAGTAGCTCCCGATGTAAAAAGTATTTCTGCTGGTTCCGCTCCTATGATTGAGGCAACTAACTCCTGCGCTTTGTCAATTGCTTCGGCGGATTTCCAGCCAAAAATGTGTTCGGAATGTGGGTTGCCAAACCACCGTGTCATGTACGGCTGCATTTTTTCAACAACTCTGGGGTCTAATGGAGATGTAGATTGATAATCAAGAAAGATCATGAGGAGTCTTAGGTTTTTCTATTTGATTTTGTGTTAGCACTTCGGCAAAAGTCTTGACTCTGCGTATGGCAAAATAAACTAACCAATTTTTTGCTGATATGAGATAGCATCGACGGAAATCTCTACGTTAATTTTTGCATGCCTTTTTGCACTGCTTGGTTACGACCTGCTCGATACGCTGCAGTGCCAGATATTCGCCGAACTGCTCCTCAAAAAAAGTTCTTGTTAAGATGAGATTCTCAAGCAACTGGGCTGCAACCTCCTCAACAAGACCAAGCAGGTATCTCGGTCGGATATCGCATTGTCTGGCCATATCTTCCCAATGTTGCTTGAGAATGACGCCAGGATTTCTTTCCTTTCCAACGGACAATGCCAGGTGGTAATCGATTCTATCTATGGCCCGGGTGCACACAAGATCGTAAAAGGGTGCCAGCCGAATCTCTCCATCTGGCGTATGCAGAAGCGATAGATTCTTGGCGTGGCCGTCGGAATTGCCCGCGAGCACGTTGAAGATCTGCCAGCGCAGCAGGTGTGGAAGATCCGTGGCCGGATCGCTCGATACATCCCGGAGCATCCCGAAGCACTGTGCGAAGGACGGTCCGCCGTCTTCCTGGTATTTTCTTTCATGACCGTATCCAAGCGCTTGGCAGAAGTCTTTCTGGTGTGCTCGCAGAATCTCTCCATCGTCGCTTGGGAAGCGGTCGTAGCGTTCCGTAATCGTGTAATGGATCTTGTTTATGGAACGCAACTCGATGTTGATGACCGGCAGGCCGATGGCACGGGCGAGCAACGTGGTGAAGGCCTCATAGGCGGGCACGTTACGGTATCCTTCAATCTCAAACTTGAGTATGTGACTCGAAGGTGACTCCCCCTGGGGTAGCAGATATTTCCCTTCCCGCACGAGAATAGGGAATTTGTTCTGGGCACCGGCCAGAGAGAACCTTGCTCTTTTTTCTTCCGACCAGGAGTACGGCTGTCCGCGTTGAGCTATCAGATCGGCCAGTTCTTCATCGTCTATAGGGCGATAGCTTTGCTCCACTGGGGGTTGTCTCTCTTCCGGGAGAACGGATAAAGCGCCTGCGCACTCACCGCCTATAGCCCGCAGCAGGTTAAAGTCCGTGTCAGATATTTTCAGGTCGCGGACTATGCGCTCCCGAAAACCGCCTTCGGGAAGCAGGTTGGCGAAGAACCTGTGGGCGACACCTTCTTCCGCCGTAAATTCCTCTGCGCCAAGAGGAAGAGTCTGCGAGATAGCGAATCCCCCGCCCGAAAGCCAGTCATTATCATAACGAAAGCTTATATGGCCGAAGGAATCTCGCCGCAGACGGCCTACCAGCCTGCGCCCGTTCCACACGTTTAGCGCATCGGGGTCACTCGTCGGTTTCTTTTCCGCTCTCCGAAATCTTGGATGAGGGTGTTGCCCCGCGAGGCTGGATTACCACTTCAAGTCCCATGGTTCGCAGCGCTTTTAATATTTTGCCGATTTCGGCGGTTTCCTTGCCCCGTTCAAACTCGGAGAGGAATCGCGGGCTCAAGTTTCCCAGCCCGGAAACCGTTTCGAGCGTCAGGCGTCGGTTTTTCCGGTGGGCGCGAGCTATACGCCCTAGTTCTGCTACCGATAGGACGATTCCATATTCTGGGTTTTGTTTTTTCATTGAGTCATTAAAATGTTACTGTACGGTAAAAAATATCACATCATACAGTGAGAGTCAATTAAAAGTTATCGTACGTGACTATATCATTAATGAAAGTTGTTTAATATGATAGATAATCACGTACGATAAAAAACAAGTCGGTTTATATAATTGGGCGGGGTTTCAAGTCTGAAATTGCGATTGTTTTTTATTTTCGATTCGTGAATTTCAATGGTATATTCCCGGCAAGAGTAAAGGAGCAGATAGTTATGTCTAGCTTGTCTGACCAAATTATGGAATATGCGGAGACTTTGCCTCAGCATTTCCCTTTGCGTCCGAAGGATTTTTTCCATATGGGCAGTTCTTCCGAGATTTATAAGGCATTTTCTCGTCTTACCCGTCAGGATAGGTTCATACGTATATTCAAGGGGATATATGTAAGAACAAGGGAAACCCGTTTCGGCAGATGTGGCCCCCATCATCCAAAAGTTGTGGAAGCACTTTCGGAGTTGTGGGGAGAAGCTACTGTACCCTCCGGCGGAGGATCGGCGAACTGGCTTGGTCTTACGGATCAGGTGCCGATGCGATTAATTTATCTGACTTCTGGACCTAGCCGGAGGCTGTGGTTCAACAAGGTTTGGGTTGACTTGCGTCACGCCCCGTGCTGGCAGTTGGTAGCTCCGTACCGGCACGCTGGCACTCTCATTCGTGCGCTGACTTTCCTGCACCCGAGCGAAGCGGAAGAAGCGATAAACAAGGTCATACCCAAGTTTTCAGAAGAGGATATTGAAGAACTTATTGAGTTGCGTCCAGTTCTGCCGGAGTGGATTGCGAAGCCTCTCGGCGCCATTGCGAATAATGTCCGATGAAACTTGTTTCAACTTTTGTTACTGGATGAAAGCGAATAGGAACTGGATGTTCAAACCGGGCAAAGTTTGCGAATTTGGCTACTCTTTTTCTTCGATGAGGATCTTAAGCTGTTCAATCAGCGTTGGCAGGTCGTTCTGAACGATGTCCCAGAGAATGTCGAAATCAATGCTGTCGTAGGCGTGTGCCAATTTAACGCGCACACCCGATACTTCTCGCCATGGGATACCCGGATGCTCGTTTCGAAACTCCTTAGGAATCCTGTTGCAGGACTCACCGACGATTTCCACCAGACGTACGACCGCCAGATTCAGCATTCGATTTTCGTCCAAATCCGCGCGGGTACGTCCACGCGTCATTTCCACCGCCTCTTTCGCGTGGTCAAGCATGTGGCGAACATAAACGACCGGGTCACGGCGCGACATAGATTATCTCCGCTTCTTCCAGGACTTCCTGGCGAAAATACGGACTCAGGCACTGCGGCGTGTTGAGGTCCACCCGCCGCCCTAGGATCTCCGACAGGTCGTCGGGAATCGAACCGAAAAACGCCAGTCCCGGGGTTCGTCCCGGCTTGAATTCCACTAATACGTCTATATCGCTTTCCGGCGAGAAGTCGTTGCGCAGCACGGAACCGAACAGAGACAGGCGCCGGATACCGTTTCGCCTGCAGAACTCCGCGATCTTATCTTCGGGTATGTCAATTCGGGCGCTCATATGTTTACCCCGTCAGCAGCCAACTGATTGTTCTATCTCATAACAAATTAACTGCCCGGTTTTTCTTTGTCACATTGGTTCCTGAAAGCTTGCAGCTTGGGCAAGAGGAAAGAACAGCGGCAGGAGCGGCTGTGGGCGAAAGGAGTTGGCAAGATACAGTGTTTCTACCTCTTTAGCTTGTAACCGGCCTCCACCATGTCCCAGGTGTCTTTGGTCACTCCCTGCTCACGTAGCTTGTTCTTTTGGGTTCTCTGCGTGCCGGTCTTCGGGAAGGAATCCACGAACCTTATGAACCTAGGAATCATGAAATAGGGCATTCTGGGCTGCAGGTAGTCCATCAGTTCCGGGGGGTCTACTTCTTTTCCTTTCTTCGGAATCACGAGTATCATGAGCTCGTCCTCTGCGTATTTCCCGGCTTCCGATTTTATGCCTATCGCTGCCGATTCCTCGACATCGGGATGGGAGTTGACGATTTTCTCCACCTCGAAGGAACTTATGTTCTCGCCCCTTCTTCTTATGTAGTCCTTTACCCTGTCGACAAAATATATGTAGCCGTCCTTGTCCATTCTTCCCGCGTCGCCTGTGTGGAACCAGAAGTTTCTGAAGTCCTCAACAGTCTTCTCGGGCATCTTGTGATAGTAGTGAAGCATTACGTTCGGTATCCTGGGGCGCACTATTATCTCTCCTATGCTTCCCCTCGGTACCTCCTCGTCCGTCTCCGGGTCGGCGACCTTTATCTCGTAGTTGGGAGCTTCCTTTCCGCAGGATCCCACCCGGAAAGGCTCTCCAGGCCTCATCCAGGTGCACTGGCCTATCTCGGTCAGGCCGTAGCCTTCCATGAACTTTATCCCGAAGCGCTCCATGAACTCTTCTATCATGTCGTGAGGGGCGGGGGAGCCCAGAACGAGTTTTATCTTGTGCTGTTTCTCTTCGGGCACTGGCGGAGTGTTCCAGAGAAAGTACGACATGGTCCCCACCGTGTTTAACTTGGTTATCCCGTGGTCTACCATCCATTTCCAGAAGCGGCTCGAGCTATATTTCTCCTCCACTACCGTTTTCGCTCCCTTTATCAGCGCCGGGTAGACGGTCATCACCATGGCGTTTGAATGGAAAAGCGGAAGGCATGTGAAGCAGACGTCGTTCGGGCCGACATCCATTATCTCGGCGTAGTTCCTGGCGCTGCTGTAATCGGCGGCGCAAGGTCTCATGACCCCTTTGGATCTCCCCGTGGTGCCGGAGGTGTACATGAGTCTCGCGTAGTCCATGAAGGTGACTTCGATGTCCGGTTCCTTGCCCGAGCCCGAGTTTATGAATTCTGAGTAGGAGATCATCTTGCGGAATCTGTATCCGTGTCTTTTAAACTTCTTGTCCCCGCTCCTTGTCCAGACTATCACGTGGCGAAGCTTTGAGAGGTTCTTGGCTATTGGGGGCATTCTGTCGAGGTATTCCTCGGCTATGAAAAGCACCTCGGCGTCTGAGCTCTCTATTATGTACTCAAGGAAATCCATCTTGTAGGCCGTGTTTACGGGTACCATGACCGCCCCAGCCTTCAGGATTCCGAACCACGTTATTACGTAGTCATCTGAGTTCGGCATGTAGACGGCCACCTTTTCCGCCTTCGCTACCTCGAGAGAGGAGAGGGCGTTTGCAATGCGGTTCGCGAGACGGTTTGTCTGGTAGAAGCTTAGGGGCTTTTTGTAGC
>CAYSDX010000066.1:0-17708 GCA_964429945.1 uncultured Spirochaetia bacterium
TATCGGAGATTCGGGCTGGATTTTGAGGTAAATCGCGTTACTGGATAATTTTTAGGGTGTCCGGGTTTCTGATTCCCGGCGCCGGATGGGATTCTGCCGGAAAATCGATCGAAAAAGGCCTTTTCTGACAGACACTAACTACCAGATCAAAAGGAGCGTTTGAATGAGAAAACCAAAGCAACTTGCCCTGGAACAAAGATACCAGATTTACATCCTGCGCAAAGCGGGGCACAACCAGACCCGGACCGCGGAACACTTGGGAGTACACAAATCCACCATAAGCAGGGAGCTTCACCGCAATCGCGGACGCCGCGGTTATCGTCCCAGTCAGGCCCGGAGGCTTGCTGACGCAAGGCGCAGCCGTTCCCCGAACCGTATCCCGCAACAAACCTGGATTCGTGTGGAGCTGCTGCTGAGGGAAGACTGGAGCCCCCAGCAGATAAGCTGCCGGCTTGCCCAAAACGAGGGGATTGGCGCAAGCCGCGAGAGCATCTACAAGCGCGTGAGGGAAGACAAGATGAATGGAGGGGTCCTCCACACCCATCTTCGCTGCCGCAAGAAGCGCAGAAAACGCTGCGGGGCGCCCTCGCACAGGGGACACATAAAAAACCGCGTCTGCATAGACGAGCGTCCCGAAGTGGTGGACAGGCGTTTGCGCGCAGGGGACTGGGAAGCCGACACGCTGCTCGGTTCAAGAAAAAAAGGCAAGGTGATTGCAACCCTATCATTCGTGGGAGCGGGGATCTTGTGAAAACGCAAACGGTCTTATACGGCAGTACTTCCCGAAGGGAATAGACTTCGGAAAACTGACGCAGGAAGATGCGAACAGAGTTATGGGCAAATTGAACAACAGACCGAGAAGATGTCTTGGCTTCGAAACACCGAATCAGGTATTCTTCGGTACTGATCCACCTGTTGCGTTTCAAACTTGAAACCACGGCTGAATAAAACCGGAGGACGAAGATGTTTATGAAAGAAAATCCGTACCATGTTTTTACAGTATTCATCTTTTCAGCGTATTTGATAACGAGCTGTGGAGGCGGTTCGTCAGATAAAGAACCTCCACCGGTTACGCCTCAGCCGGCGGCGGAAGGACTGACTCTTACAATTATTGATACAGCTACTCTGGATGATCCATATTACGGCGACGTATATTCTGGAACTTACGAAGCGCCTGACGGCGTGTCCATAGACGTATGGGTTTCCGTTCGAGAAACAGATACTCAAGGCATTGGCACGGTTAACCGTATGGGCGTCGTTATTCAGGGTGGGACGGGCTCTAAGGTTACGGGTCTGCTCGGTGACGACGGAGGGTTGCATACTTTGTGGGTTGCGATAAATTACCGCGGGTCAAGCCTTACCAACATCACCCCTCAATGGGAGTGCGCACCGGGTACGGAATTTATTTCCTGCCTTAAGAAGCACGATACTTTCAGTAAGATCAATCCCAAGCTTAACGCGCAAGATGCAAACTCCGTAATAAGCTTGCTTGCGGACGATAACGCAGAAATTACGGTTGATGGGGACGTGATGAAGGTATCGGAGTTTGCGCCTTCCGGAACTATCCGCTCACCTGTGAATCTTCTTACCGGTTCATTCGGGGGCGTCGTTGTGAGCTATATGCTCGCCGAAGAGAACAGACCTGAACTGCACAATGTCTTTTTTGAACAGGTTACGTCTCCGGGTGAACGTCCCATATCGGATGGTCTTAACAACGCGGCGCGCATGATGAATGTTCTTTTCAGCGCCTGCGAAGAAGATACTTCCTGCGGTGACGCCTATCCGGACATGCGTACGAATTTTCGGGATTTTATGGATGCTTACCATTCAACTGCAATTGATATTGACGGCGAGCAAATCTACGCCGGCGGGGTTTTCGACAGGATTGTGCACATTATAGAGGAAGAGGATAGTGTAGGTAAGGCGATAAGATATGTCGGCGAAATCGCGAACGCGCATAATGACGGCAGCACTACAATAACCACGGGATATGGACCGCGTAACTATACCAGTCCGCTGGGCGAACAGCCCCGGGAGGAATATGGCTTCCCGCAGTTAGACAGCGGCGATTGGACTGCTCTTCTTAGAGGCTTGCCAGGCGGGTTTTTCCCCGGAATAACTAACCGGACCGGCATGATCTGCTCCTTCGGCATAAACCGGGACCGGGCTGCCAATCCGGACAGTCTCTCCTATTATGGTATGGTGAAGACGGAAGAACTGCCGGAAGACAGCGGCGGAATGAAAGAGACGTTCGGCTATGGTTTTCTGGTTGGTTACAAGACTTTTCTGAGCGTGTGTCCGCAGTTGATCGAGCAAACCGGCAGGCTCGAGTTGCCGGATGTCTCCGGTATAGACGCGGAAAACGTAATTGTTTTTCGAGGAGGGCTGGATGTAAAGCATTACTTTGACCAGAATCCGAGCCGGGATGAAATCATGGACTACTTTACGAGTTCTCCGGGTCATCGTCGCGTTATCACGCAAAGATTCCTCGCTCAGGCGACGGGACAGGATGGAGAATGCATGCCGACTATCCGTCAGAATTTCTGGAATGCGGCCAACACCACTAACGAGAGTCTCGACGATGATTGCGAGGAAAGCAACATTTTGTCTGCCAGCGGGCTTGCAGGATGGTAGCCTGATTTTGGATATGCGGTTAAACAGCGGTTAAGTTCGTACCATACGCTTCCCGCATTATTGAACTATGAACTACTGGCTTGTTAAATCCGAACCGTTTAAATATTCGTGGGAGGAATTTCTCCGCGACGGCTGGACATACTGGGACGGGGTTAGAAACTACCAGGCAAGAAACAACCTCAAGGGTATGAAAAAGGGCGATCTTGTCCTTTTCTATCACAGCAACAAGGGGCTTGAGGTAGTAGGCATATCCGAGGTTATAAAGGAATGCTACCAGGATCCTACTACCGAGGACGAGAGATGGGTCGTAGTGGACCTGAGGCCCGTGGAAACGCTCGAGACCCCCGTATCTCTTAAGCAGATAAAAAGCGACGAAAGACTCAAGGATATCTCTCTTGTAAGGCAGAGCAGGCTTTCAGTCATGGGGATTGAGAAGAAGCATTTCGACACGATAGTCGAGCTTGGAAGAAAAAGCGCATGACTCCCGCGAGAATTCGTAAAAACCCCTTGCTCCCGGTGAGACGCTGAACACAAGCTTAATTGCCTTACAACCGGCTTAATTCTTCCATATTAGGTACTTACGGTTATACTCACCCAGATAACTGGTTTATATTTTGACGTCCAATGCATACCCAACTCATCATCAACTCGCTTTTTAACGAGACGAGGATAGCGGTTTTGGAGAAAAGCAGACTGAGCGAGCTTTTCATCGAAAGGAAGTCCAGCTCCCCAATGGTTGGGAACATCTACAAGGGGAAAGT
The DNA here is from genome assembly GCA_964429945.1 of uncultured Spirochaetia bacterium. Classification (GTDB taxonomy): domain Bacteria; phylum Desulfobacterota_D; class UBA1144; order Nemesobacterales; family Nemesobacteraceae; genus Nemesobacter. The sequence continues at coordinate 3,396 of CAYSDX010000066.1, forward strand.
CGAAAAGATAGTCCCCGGAGTGCAAGCGGCGTTTGTAGGCATGGGGAACGGCAGGTCGGGGTTTCTCTCCGCCGAGGATGTGTATGAGGAATCGCTGAGCGAGCTTTTCCTTGAAGAGGAGGAGACCTCGAAGGCTTCGAGAAAAAACCACCAGCCGATACAGGACGTGCTGCGCCAGGGTCAGGAAGTGATGGTTCAGGTCACAAAGGAACCCACCAGAAACAAGGGTCCCAAGCTTACCTCTCACGTCGGGATACCGGGCAAATATCTTGTTCTGCTTCCGGGGTCGGATTCGATTAACGTTTCCCGCAAAATAACGGATAGAAAAAGCAGGAAGAGATTTTCCGAGATAATGCGGAATAAGCCCGAGGACGTGGGCTTTATAGTTAGAACGGCGTGCATGGGTGCGGACGAGAAAGATATCAGGACCGAGATGAGGGCGCTTGTGAGAAAGTGGAGAAGGATAAAGAAAAAATATGAAGACTCGAAAGTCCCGGGCGTGATATACGAAGAAGCCGACAGCTACATCAGGGTTGTGAGGGACTTGATGGGAAACGGTCTTAAAAAAGTTGTCGTTGACTCCCGTAAAGCCCATGGTCAGATCACCAAGTATTTTTCCGACAAGATTAAGAAGGATGACTTCAAAGTCGATATGTACGATAAAAAAGAGCCCATATTCGACAGGTACGGAATTGAGAGCCAGATAGAAAAAATGTACAGAAAAAAGGTCTGGATGAAGTCCGGGGGATACCTGATCATAGACGAGGCCGAGGGGCTTACGGTGATAGACGTTAACTCGGGGAAACTCGTCGGAGAGGAATTTCAGAAAAAAACGATAATGAAGACAAATGAGGAAGCGGCGGTCGAAGCTGCAAGGCAGATAAGGCTTCGCAATCTGGTCGGAATCATAGTTATCGATTTCATAGACATGTCGACCGCCAGGTCCAGAAAGAAGATAGAGTCGCTTTTCGCCGCTGAGATGAAAAAGGACAAGGCAAGGGCCACAATTCAGGAAATATCATCTTTTGGCGTAGTTCAGCTTACAAGACGCAGGGTCAGGGAAAGCGTGCTTTCCGACCTGACCGAACCCTGCAATATATGTGAGGGGAGCGGAAGAATAAAATCGATATATACCACCTGTTATGAAATACTGAGGGATATTGATCAATGGACAAAGGAAAGTGCTGAGGGACCGCTTGTAGTGCACGCCAACAAAAAAGTGATAACCAGGCTCAGGGAGATAGAAGGAAGGTCCATAAGAAGGATCCAGCGGGAGAGGGGGATCAAGATAAAGTTCAAATCAGACAATGATTTTCTCGAGAAGTTCACCCTTTCCAGGGAAAAAAGTTCCGGTTAGTCGAGGGGGGATTTCAGTTGAGTAAAGACGGGTTTCTTTATCACATCGCAATTGCCGTAAGGGATATCAAGAAGGCCGAAGATCTTTACTCGAGATTACTCGGGCTTCAGGTTGTCCACAGAGAGGACGTGGTCAACTATGGGGTTAAAACGTCGATGCTCTGCTCCGAATCGGGAGAGGGCACCGCGGTTGAACTTATCGAACCTCTGGACGAGAATTCCCCGATTTCGGAATTCCTGAAGAAAAGGGGGGAGGGCGTTCATCACATCTGTTTTCTTGTGGACGATGTGGAATCTTCTCTGCGAGCCCTGGAAAAAGAAGGTGTCAGGCTTATCGATGAACATCCGAGGCCGGGGTCTTACAACTGTAAAGTTGCCTTCATACATCCCAAGTCGATGAACGGAGTGCTGGTGGAACTTGCGGAGAAGATAAAGGACTGAGGAGAGGCTATTGATCAGGTGCCGCTCTGTTCCTCTTCCTTGTTGTCCGAGTCGTCGTCTTTTAGGGATTTTCTGAACCCGCTTATTCCCTTGCCGAGCGAAGACCCCAAGTCTCCAAGCCTGCTCGGACCGAAGATTATGAGCAGGATTGCCAGTATCAGGATTAATTCCCATATGCCGAATTGTCCGAACATACCGGGAAGATGATACCCGAATACTGGTGCTTCTCAACTATTTTCAGGATCATGCTCTGAATTTATGGATATTACGTCTGCGTGGATGGCGGATTTGGCGAGGGACACCTATCGATGGTTTGACGAACGGGGCGTGCTCGGCGAGAATGGTTAAAATGGCCGAGGAACAACTTCACGGCGTGATGGTATGGGCGGTCATTGCCGCGGCTGCCCCGACGTTTCTGTACCTGCTCCGTAAAACCGCACCCTATGGCCGTCATTATGCGGGCGCGGGCTGGGGGCCGCACGTTTCCAGCAGGCTCGGCTGGATCATCATGGAACTGCCGGCGGTCGCCGTCTTCCTCGCCGTCTATCTCAACGGAAAAGCCGCGTTCCACATCGTTCCGCTGCTCTTTCTGGTCATGTGGCAAGCCCACTATCTGAACCGGACCTTCATTTACCCGTTTCGGATTCGGGCAAGCGGGCGGAAGACCCCGTTGCTGGTGGTTGCGTCGGGTTTTTTCTTCAATGCGATTAACGCTTACGTCAATGCCCGATTCATTTCGGAATTCGGCGAGTACGCTATCGAATGGCTCGCCGACTCTCGTTTCCTGATCGGCGTCGGGATTTTCCTGGGCGGGATTGCCCTTAACCTCCACACCGACAATATCCTCATTCGTCTGCGCAGGCCGGGCGAGACCGGCTATGTGATTCCCCGAGGTGGCGGGTTCCGCTTTGTCTCGTGCCCGAATTATCTGGGCGAAATCCTCGAATGGGCCGGCTGGGCAATCGCGACGTGGTCGCCGAGTGGCCTCGCCTTCCTGCTGTTTACCTCCGCCAATCTCATTCCCAGGGCGCGCAGCAATCATCGATGGTACGTGGAAACCTTCAGGAATTACCCGCCGCGCCGCAAGGCCCTGATACCAGGCATTTATTGATTAACGGGCGTATGGTTTCGGGTCAGATTTTCGAGAAATCGGCGATCATGAAAAACAGATCTTTTATTTCATTGAGCAAAGCCAGGCGGTTGTCTCTGGTCTTCTTGTTTTTGTCCATTACCATCACGGCGTCAAAAAAACGGTTTATGGGGCCCGCAAGTGTTTTTATCGACTCAAGGGAACTCAGGTAATCGCCTTGCCCGGCGGCTTTTGGGGGATCGGCCAGTTTTTTTAAGACCCCGGCTTGTGTCTTGGTAAAGGCTTTATGAAGATCCTTTTCCTCTTTCTGCTTGAACAATCTTTTGTTAAGCGGTGAAGAAGGCTTGGTTTTCGCTATGTTGAAAACTCTCTTAAAGCCTGTCGCAAGTGCCTCGAAATCCTTGCGTTTCGCAAATTTTCCAAGGGCGTTTATCCTGTGGTAGGCGTCAAGGGGGTTGTCGAAACCGGCTGAGATCACGGATTCAACTACGTTTCTCTCGTAGCCCGACTCTGTCATAAGGTTTCGGAACCTCTCGGAGAAAAATGCGAGAATGTCTTCTCTGAGCTTCTCCTCGGATAGCTTGCCACCGCGAGCTTTCTGTGTGTCCATGGAATCGAATACGAGCTTGATATTGCGTTCCAAGATTGCTGAGAGAGAGATGTCAAACTTTTTCTCTATGGCGATTCTTATTATTCCAAGGGTCTGTCTTCTCAGCGCGTAGGGATCGGAAGACCCGGTAGGTGCGAGATCCGCGATGAAGCACGAGCAGATGTTATCCATTTTGTCCACGATGCTTAGGAGCGCTCCGGTTTTTGTTTGAGGAAGTTCACCGGTCCTTGTAAGCGGCATGTATTGCTCCTCGATTGCGTTTGCGACGGCTTTTTTCTCCTTGGAGGTAAGCGAGTAGTACTTGCCCATGACACCCTGGAGTTCAGCGAATTCAAAGACCATCTGGGTCGCGAGATCCGACTTTGAGAGTTCGGCGGCCCTCTCAAGGTCTGGGTTGCTGAAGATGTCGGCGGCAAGCGTTCTCATCCGCTCGACTTTTTCCTTGTAGTTTCCTATATCCGACAGAAACACCATGCTCTCAAGATCTTCTGTGTAATCGCTCAGGCTTTTTTTGGTATCTTCGGAGAAAAAGAATTCGGCGTCGTTAAGTCTTGCCCTTATTACCCGCTCGTTCCCCCTTATAATCACCTTTTTGTTTTTAACGGGGGTTCCGCAGACAAAGATAAAACAGGGAAGCAGTTTCCCGGTCTTTTTCGAGTAGACGGGGAAATATTTCTGGTGATTTTTCATCACGCTTATGAGCACTTCCTCGGGCAAGCGCAGGTATTTCTTCTCGAACTCTCCCACAAGAACCGTGGGATGTTCCACCAGATTCACTACGGTCTCAAGCAGTTCGGGATCCTCCTTTACGGTTCCGCCTATCTTTTTCGCCGCCGCATCTGTGTCCCTTTTTATGATCTTCTCTCTTCTCTCCGGGTCAGCCACTACGTTATTTTTCTCGAGGGCTTTTAGGTAATTCCCCCAGGAGGCCACTCGAAACGGCTTCGGGAAAGTGAACCTGTGACCGAAGCTTTGATCCGAACTTCTGATATTTTCAACGCTGAATCTTATGGGCTTATTGTCGTAGATTGCCGCTATCCACCTTATGGGTCTTGCGAAGGTCAGTTTTCCGCTGCCCCATCTCATTGATTTGCGGAAGGGAACCGATGAGATCACTTCAGGAAGAATCTCTTTTAGGACGGATGAAGTTTTTCTCCCTTTTACCGTTCTTCTTACGCAGAGAAATTCCCCGTTATCCCTTTTCGCGATGACGAGTTTCTCGACATCGACTTTCTGAGATCTCGCAAAACCCACCGCGGCCTTGGTGGGCTTTCCGTTTTCGTCAAACGCTATGCGTTTGGGAGGTCCGAAGTTCTCGGTCGTGCGGTCTTTCTGTTTTCTTTCAAGTCCGCTTACCCTTACGGAAAGTCTTCTCGGGGTGTAAAGGATTTCCATTTCCTCGAACTCAACACCCTTGTCGCGAAGTTCTCCGCTTAGTATATTGCCCAGATCCTCCCGGGCTTTTTCAAGGAAGAGAGCAGGTATTTCCTCCGTTCCGATTTCGAGTATCAGTTCTTTTTCCATGGGTTGTTTTTCAGAAGAGGAAATCCCAGGTTTTCCCTGGTCTGCAGATACGAGGTTGCGCACAGGTTCGCAAGCACCCTTACCCTTGCTATGTATGATGCCCGCTCCGCTACCCCTATCGCCCCTCTTGCATCAAGAAGGTTGAATGTGTGCGAACTTTTAAGACAGTATTCGTAAGCGGGAAGAGGAAGCTGTTTTTCGATAAGAGACTTGCATTCCTGCTCATACATGTTGAACAGGTCGCTTAGCATCGCGGGATCGGACTCCTCAAAGTTATATTTTGAGAACTGGACTTCGCTTTGGTGGTGAATCTCTCCGTACGTTATTCCCTTTGTCCATTCAAGATCGTAAACGCTTTCCACTTCCTGCAGATACATAGCTATTCTTTCGGTTCCGTAGGTGATTTCTGCGGATATCGGGTCAAGGTCTATGCCGCCCGCCTGCTGAAAATATGTGAACTGCGTTATTTCCATGCCGTCAAGCCACACTTCCCATCCCAGTCCCCACGCTCCTAGCGTCGGAGATTCCCAGTCGTCCTCGACGAACCTTATGTCGTGCTCAAGCGGGTTTATGCCGAATGACTTGAGACTGTCTAGGAAAAGTTCCTGAATGTCGTCAGGGGAGGGCTTTATTATCACTTGGAATTGATAGTAGTGCTGAAGCCTGTTGGGATTATCTCCGTATCTTCCGTCGGTCGGTCTCCTTGAAGGTTCGACATATGCCACATGCCAGGGCTCGGGGCCGAGGCACCGCAGGAATGTGGCCGGATGAAAAGTTCCGGCGCCTTTTTCTATGTCGTAGGGCTGGACCACTAAGCATCCCCTGGATGACCAGTAATCCTGAAGAGCCAGAATAAGTTCCTGATATGTCATGACCGGCAAAATACTACCATTAAAATATGAGAATCAAACATTCTAGCGCCTCATCTGCTCGTAAGGACTGTACGTGCCGATGCTCTCGATGGCCTTTTGTGCTATAAGTTTGCGTTTTTTCTCCTTCCCCATCCTACCTTCCACCTTAGGAAAAAGCCCGAAGTTTATGTTCATCGGCTGAAACCCGGTTTTTCCGGGGGTTGAGATGTACTCAAGCAGGGAACCTATGGATGTTTCCCTCGGGACGTGGGCAGGTGCGAGTCCGAGCGCTTTTCTCGAGGCGTTTATTCCGCAGACGATTCCGGTCGCCGCGGACTCGACGTATCCCTCGACTCCCGTGATCTGTCCGGCGAAAAAGACGCTCGGACGGGAACTCAGGGAAAGGTCTTTCTCAAGGAGTCTCGGGGAATCTATGTACGTGTTTCTGTGAACGCTCCCGTATCTTAGAAATTCCGCCCTCTCAAGCCCGGGAATCTTTCTGAAAACGATTCTCTGCTGCGGGTATCTGAGCTTTGTCTGAAAACCCACCATGTTGTACATCGTTTCTTCGCTGTTCTCCGTTCTTAGCTGCAGGACGGCGAAGGGAGTTTTGCCGGTTCTCGGATCAACAAGGCCGACGGGTTTTAGGGGGCCAAACCGAAGGGTGTCTCTTCCCCTCTCGGACATGACCTCAACCGGCATGCAGCTCTGGAAATAAATTGCCTTCTCAAACTCCCTGGTTTCCACTTTTTCTCCGCGGATCAGGTCATCCACAAGCTCGTAGTACTGATCCTCAGAGAGCGGACAGTTGAGATAATCTCCCTCTTCTGAGTCTCCGTGGTCATATCTTGATCCCCTGAAGATTTTCGAGCGGTCGATTGTATCTGCGTCGATTATCGGCGAGATGGCGTCGTAGAAGTAAAGGTATTCCGATTCTGTAAGCGAGGAAATCTCTGCGCAAAGCGCATCCGAAGTGAGTGGACCGGTAGCCACGATCACGATTCCCTCTTCGGGTATTTTCGTTACCTCCTCCCTCTTTAAGTCTATAAGCTTGTTATCCTGGATTTTTTGCGTTATGTAATCCGAGAATATTTCCCTGTCGACCGCAAGGGCTTTTCCGGCAGGAACCCTGGACGCCTCGGCCGCCTCGATCACAAGCGAACCGAGAAGCCTCATTTCCTCTTTCAGTATTCCGGAGGCGTTCTCCATGGATGCAGATTTCAGGGAGTTGCTGCACACAAGCTCCGCGAGACCCGGGGTTCTGTGCGCGGCAGTTTTCCTGCGGGGTCTCATTTCATAGAGAGTAGCCCTTATTCCGAACTTCGTTATCTGGTTTGCGGCTTCGACTCCGGCAAGTCCTGCGCCGATTATGGTTATTGACAACTGTTTATACCACGGTCCTTAAGCTTAAGCATAGCACCCTCGGTTTCCCTCGGTCGAATTTGGTTTTAGAGTGCCAAGAGTTTCTTCCGTTAGAAAGGCTCGGGCAAGTTTGATTATTCAAGAGCAGTGCTCAAAAACTGAATGTAGAGTTTTTTTCACGATATTTTTGTCATTTCCCAAGCCTCAATCGTTTCCGAATGCCGGCCGTGACCTCAGTCAATATCGCTTCGTCCCGCGGCGCGGCACTCCGTTCCCGTGTCTCTGAGTTCAGATTTCCACAACTGAGGGTTTGTCCAGCATCCTCCGAACTCCGAATTCTTTTGACAATTTCTAAACTCTTCAGTCTGCTCGTACGCTCGCCGCTGTTTTTCCCGCTCCTGCCTTATTTCCTCGCTGTCCAGTTCAGAAGGTTCCAGATCCTCTTGGTAATTAATTGCCGACCCGTCGGAATATATCTCCACCATGTCGTCAAGCGTTAATGCCGGTTCTTGCCCATTAAAAGAGAAGGCGTACGACTTGAATCTGCCGGGAAGACCCTTTTCCTTCAGGTAAAGACGCCCGCCGTAAACCCTCCATTCCCCGCTCCATTGCCCTCTCCTGTCAAAAGCAAACCCGAATTCTTCCGTTTCCCAGGTGGAATTGTAGGGCATCCCCCTTCTGTGGCATTCCTGCTCTGGAGGGGTGAAAACCGCTGCGTCCGCGAGGGAAATTTCCCACCTAGTGAGCCTGTTGCGGTACGTTCCGTCATCGTGAAAGAGGATTTCCGTTTCGATCCGGAATGATTCCGTGCGTCTTACGCAACTCCAGGCGGAATTTTCCTCAAGAAGAAAATTCGTATTGAGATTTCCGCCAGGAAGTGGGAGATTTTCATGTTCATATACAGAGCAGGTTGCTTCGACCCAATCCTCTTCCGTCTCGAAATCTCTTAGGTGTAGCCTATGTGCTGTGGAACCTTCCGGATTCACTATTTCAATTATCCCGTCCCCTCTTTTTTCTGATTCAAAAATAAATCCGTTCTCACCTCCTCCGCAGGCCGTTAACAGAACCAGGAAAAAATACAAAACAACATAACGTTCGGTAATAATATCTTGTTCCATGTTAACCTTTTTTTGTGAATTCAAGCAGTTTAATTTTAACAGACTGCGGAAGTTTCGCATCTACTGCGGTTCTTTTTGAAGCAAGGACATACATAAGATATAATTTCCCAAGATTATGAGCTACGGAGCAGTTGTATTTGACCTTGACGGAACCCTGATTGACTCTCTTGAGGATCTTGCTGATGCCGTGAATCAGGCGCTCGGAATAAACGGATTTCCGCCGCGCGCGACCGGGTGCTACAAGTACTTTATAGGAAAAGGTCCAAAGGTTATGGTGTCCAGGGCCCTCCCCGAGGACAAAAGAGACAATGATGCTGTCGTTGAAAAGTGCCTTGACGATTTCAACAGCATCTACAGCCGTGCTTTCAACGTAAAAACCACGCTTTATGATGGCATACCGGATCTTCTGAACGAGCTTTCTGAAAGAGGCCTTAAAAAGGCAATTCTTACCAACAAGCCGCATGTGTTTACCGAAAAATACGTGGAGGATCTGCTTGCGGACTGGAATTTCGAGGTAGTAATAGGTCAGAGGGATGAAATTCCGAGAAAACCCGATCCCTCGGGAGCGCTACGGATATCAAGGGAACTTGGAATTGATTCGTCACGGATGGTTTACCTTGGAGACTCGGGAGTGGACATGCTTACCGCCGTCGGGGCGGGTATGCTTCCAGTGGGAGTTCTCTGGGGATTTCGAACGGGAGATGAGCTTCGTGAAAATGGAGCCGAACATCTTATAGAAACTCCGATGGAACTGCTCTCAATTATTGACTTGTAGCTTCCGGCGTATAATGGCCATGGATTTTGAACACGTAAAACTGGGGATTCTCGGAGGCGGTCAGCTCGGGAAAATGCTCTGTCTGGTTGCGAGCAACTGGAACCTCCGCACCTATGTGCTTGATCCTTCCGCCGATTGTCCGACGGCTTCCGTATGCACCGAGTTTACCCATGGAGATTTCAGAAATTACGAAGATGTTTACGCGTTTGGCAAAAACGTCGACATTCTGACAATAGAGATTGAGCACGTGAACCTTCAGGCGCTTTTCCGCCTGCAGGAAGAAGGAATCATCATAAGGCCCGGTCCCCACGCGCTTGAACTTATACAGGACAAAGCAAAGCAGAAAGAGTTCTACGTCTCGAAAGGGCTTCCCACTGCAAACTTTTCAGTTTTTCCGGGAAAAGATGAGATAGTCGCTGCCGTCGAGTCCGGAGAAATAGAAGTTCCCTTCGTCCAGAAACTCTCAAAGACGGGTTATGACGGAAGAGGGGTGTATGTTGTAAGGGAAAAAGAGCAGCTCAACGATCTTTTAGAGGGAGAGTCCGTCGTTGAGGACCTCGTTCCTGTGGAAAAGGAGGTTTCCGTTATAGTATCGCGCAATCCCTCCGGAGAAACGAAATGCTTTCCGCCGGTTGAGATGCTGTTTAACAGCCGCGCTAACATAGTTGAATTCTTGATAAGTCCCTGTGAGCTTGACGATGCGCTGTCCGTTCGGGCGTGCGAACTTGCCGAGCGCACAATAGAATCTTTTGACATATGCGGAATACTCGCGGTTGAGATGTTTCTTTCCAAAAAAGGTGACATTCTCATAAACGAATCCGCCCCGAGACCGCATAACAGCGGGCATCACACGATTGACGCTGCCCGCACCTCGCAGTACGAGCAGTGCCTGAGATCAATATTGGGTCTTCCTCCTGGCGATACTGAAATAAAAACTCCTTCCGTTATGATTAACATTCTCGGACAGCCGGGTTTCGAGGGTGAGGTAAGGTACGAGGGGCTTCGCGGGTGTATGGGCGTTGAAGGAGCCAAGTTCCACATATACGGTAAAACCCGTACTAAGCCCTACAGGAAGATGGGACATGTGACGGTGCTTGACGACGATATATCAAGCGCCCTTGAGAAGGCAAAGTTCATAATGAGTAATCTGAGGGCAATAGCATGAAAACCGCGGTCATAAGCGTTATTATGGGTTCTGACTCCGACCTTCCGGTCATGGCGGGAGCGATCGAGGTTCTGGAACAGTTCGGCATAGGGCATGAAGTTACCATAGTCTCGGCGCACAGGACTCCGGAACGTCTTGTTGATTTCTCAAGAAAAGCTCATAAAAGGGGGATCAAAGTTATAATAGCCGGGGCGGGAGGCGCTGCTCATCTTCCGGGAATGGTAGCTTCTGTTTCTCCTCTTCCAGTCATAGGAGTTCCAATAAAGTCCTCAAATTCGATTGATGGGTGGGATTCCGTACTTTCCATTCTGCAGATGCCCTCGGGCGTTCCGGTTGCCACGGTTGCTCTCGGCGGGGCGAAAAACGCCGGCATTCTCGCCGTCGAGATTCTTTCGGTTGCTGACCCTGAACTTTCAAATGCAGTGGCTGAATACAAGAAAAGGCTCTCCTCTGATGTAAAGAAAAAGGCCGCACGGCTTGAAAAACTGGGTGCCTCGGTTTATCTTGAGCGAATGAGTCAGAAGGAAGAAACTTCCTGAGACTTATATTGGCCTGTTGCTATTCTTAATCTCCTCAAACCATTAATACCGCTTGATACTGAAAGAAACTTCAGCTTGAATGGAGGGGTCAGTCACTGTCTTTGCCTGAAATTACATCGGGAAGAATTTCCTTATCGGAAAACATTTTTTTCTGCTGTTCCAACTCCTGAAGAAATATTCGAGGTGTTCGAAAGAGAAAAGACCAGCAGGAGAACTCAACAGTAACAATTTTACGTCTTGCTTTTTCGAGAAATTCTTCTGCCTCTGAGGATTTTCCGGTAGCCCAACTTGCAAGGCTCATACACTGCAAGTAATTTGCTGAGTAGTTGGGTTTGTTTGTTCCAAAGTTGAGTGCGGACTGAAACATGTCCACCGGCATTTTCAGAGGGTCTTCCCCCCAAGTTGCGATAGCCAGGTTAAATAAAGAGCTTTGATCAGAAGGATGGTTTTTAATGATGTTGTTACATATATCAATAGCCTCGCTAAATCTTTTTTGACCTATCAAGTTCAAAACAAGATTAGCCCTAAGTTTCAAAATGAGAGCGACTTCAGTTTGGGGACTTTTATCTGATTTCGCTAGTGCAAAACGAATCAACAACTCTGCCGAAGGAAGCAGAGACCTATTAAAGCTTAACGACTCTGTTAAAGGTATCGACTCATGTTCGCTCAAGTTCTTAATGGCAGGCCAGGAATCGATCTTTTTGAGCGTGCTAGGTTCTTTATTGGCTAGAAGTCGGACAATTTGATTTAATTCAAAGCCACCTAATTTTGGCTGCTGGACTGCTATCAAGGCGTTCTCAATAGCTTGTTTGGTCTGGCCAAATTTATCCGATAACATAACCTTGCGGAACAACAAGTCTGGGTTTTGGGTGTCTAAATCAAGTGCGCGACTTAAGAGTTCTTCCGTTTCTTCAAACTGCCTTTGTCTGTATTTTAGATCTACAAGATTTTTTAGTACCTCAACATCTTCCCCATGATTCTCAAGAATTCTCTTAAGATGTTCGCTTCTCTCCTTTTCAAGCGGCACTTTGCCGAGTTGTTCAAGCTCATCACTTAAAAACATCAAAGAGCCTTTTCTATCTTTTGGATTTTCTTTCTGAATTGCGGTTACAAGTTGACGGTACTCGGCAGCGAGACGGCTCTTAGGTCTGTCACGTGTGAAAATGTCCTGATTCAACAAAGCGAGACTGGGATAATGATGAATTGTTGCGGCAAGCTCTCTGTATTGCAGCTCGGTCTCGAAATCTGACAGAGTCTCTTCCAAAACACTGTTTTCGTCATCTAGGTCAGGAACGTTTGAAGTTACAAAATGCAGAGTTATAAAGTCTTTGCCAGGGAATTTCTCTTTCCTTATATCATTTTCTTTCCTTATCCGATTTACGACGCGAGTTAACCCGATAAGGTTCTGGCGGTTCGGAAAAAACAGACACACTACGGCATCAGGAAGCTGCCGTGTGCAAATGCCTCCTTCATCAGTGTGTCCCGTTCTTGAATCAATCAACACATAGTCAGGTTTCAGGCAACTTTTCCACTGGGCTTTGAGGTCCTCAAACAACAGGTAACCGTCTCTTTTGTCGTAAAGTTCCCTCCAGTTAATGGAGTTCATGAGATCAGCGTACTTTTCATCTCTCCTCCCAGCAGGCATAAGCCACAGTTCACCCCCAGAAGAATCATCACTGGAACTCCTGAAGACGTACTCATCGATTTCGGGGACTACTCCAGTTTTTATGTAATCACATACGAAGTCAACGACACCTGGATTCTTGTTTGCCGAATTGGGAAGAGCAAAGGTATCCAACCCTGGTGCTTCCAGATCAAAATCCACCACTAGAACTTTTTCCCCCTCGGCAACCAAGGCGAATGCGGTGTTCATCATCGCCATGGATCTTCCCACCCCACCTTTGAACGAATAAAACGTTACTGTGTACATATGCTAAGTTGTGTTTTAGGGTCTCAGTGCCGGAGACTGAATGCATCCTGCAGATTTTTTGCTTCTTCCACGTTGGGAATATTCCTGAAGATGGATTCCACATGCTCAGAAGAATCGCACCGCCTTTTTTGCAGAATTTCAAGACTTTCTGGTCGGCTTAACAGGTAGAGGAAATTATCCATGGCTCCATTCTGAATCAGGTGCCCCCGTTCCCACCTGCTTAGGGATGCTTCGCCGATTCCCGTTTCATCGGCAAATTCTTTTTGAGACATCTTCATGCCCTCTCGAATACGAAGTATCTCTTTGGGTGTCAGCCTCCCTAGATGATTACATACGGCTTCATGTCTCAAATCATCCGCCTTGCTGTCTGTATATTCGATGGAGCACTCATTACACCTGTAAACATCCACAATTGCACTCAGAAAAACGCCTGGTTCAGCATTTCCGTACTCAAACCTGTCCTCTTCTTTTCTTATGTGCACATCAGAAGATCCACACATGTGGCAGGTAATATTCTCTTCTGAGGAAGACAGGTTAATCTTGCTATTCCTGTTCATTTTTATACTCCTCTCTTAACTGGGATTATTCCTCTCCCGGTCGCTGTAATGAAAGCTTCGTCCAAACAGCCACTCCTGATTCTTGCCAAACTGCAACTTGATGTATATATCCTGTCCTGTCTCCTGCTTGAACAACATCACATCCCCTTTTTCTCCCGGGGGTTTTTCAAGGGTGATAACATCAATAAGGTGTCTATCGTGCAGCAGTTTTTCGATAAAATACCAGCATCCGGTAGAGGTGAAATTCCATCAACGGGGTCGGGATTGGTAACCCTAGCGGTAGTTTACTGTGAAGGATTTTGGCAATCAGCAGCAGTATTATAACGAGCTGATCTGATTGAATTATATAGAAGGGAAGTGTATTACCTACCAGAGGTCAGAATTTCATCCAGCCGCAGTTTTTCAACTAAAACTTCCTGCGTTCTGGTTCTTTTGGGAATCAAGGTAGCAGTCCTCTGCGGACCCTTTGCCCCCTGAGTCGGATAAAATATCTCAAACTGCATTATCCCCCTTAACTCCTCAAGCAGCTTCTCCATCGAAAGATCCTTCCAGAACTTTAACGATTCGGTGTACAGATGCTGCAATACAGATACCCCCAGCATACAGTAAAAAGCGTGAACCCTTATCTTGCTGTCAGTCCAGTGATACATGGGATTCCAGCTTAGCCACTGCCCGCTCTTAAGACCTCGAAACACCCTCTCTATTTTCTGCTGACCATCGTAAGCCTCTATTACCTGCTCCTCATTCCACCCAACACGATTGCTCATAAGCACAGTGCGCCCGAAACGCTTGTCCATAAGCTCCGAGAGACGCTCACAGTCCATCGAGAAGTTAAGCCTCCACACACCGTTGCCGCGCTCAAGCTCCCAGTTCACAATATCCGAGACAAACTGGGCCTGAAGATAACGAGATACCCGATTGCGGATACCTTCTTCGGTATATCCCGCCCCGGGGCGGCCCAACTCCCTGTTGAACTTCCTCATGGATTCCATGGC
>CAYSDX010000067.1:0-1784 GCA_964429945.1 uncultured Spirochaetia bacterium
TCCGAAGATTCTCTTAAAAGGCCCTATATGTTGATAACTCAGGTACAATTGTACCATATATGGAGAATCTTCACCATAGAAAATCAAGGATAATTTGTTTTATTTCAGTCAGTTAGACCTTTTCTGACAGACACTAGCTAATATAAATAGTCGAGACCGCGGCCCGGAGCAGCTCTCAGGCCCACATGGCTCCGAAAGGAACCAGCCAGAGCCCTTCGCCGAACGACCCTGCGGTTTTCCCGGAATACAGAACTATCCCGACAAAAGGATTTCTTCCGGCGATCCTGTCCCTGAACCACTTCAGGTGCTTAAAGTCGCTTCTCTGGGCAGTTGCCGCAGCTTTTACCTCGATACCGAGTATCGCGCCGTCGTCACGGGTGACAATGAAGTCGATTTCTCGCTTCTCGCGGTCGCGGTAATGATAGAGTTCGTATTGCCCGTTACCGGCATCCACAAGGGACGCGAGTTCGTTAAACGCGAAGCTTTCAAGAAGTTTCCCGCTACGGTCGGCATCCCGCCTTATCTGGTCAACGCTCCAGCGCAGCATTGAGAAAATCAGTCCGCTGTCGGTCATGAAAATTTTTCTCCGTTTTCCGACGCGCCCATAGTCCGTATCGCTCCAGGGCGGCACGCGCTCTACGAGAAACAGGGTATCAAGCATGTTCACGTAGGATTCAAGAGTCGCACGCTGAATGGACATTCCGCTGCCTATGGCGGAGAGGTCAACAAACCTTGAAGACCATGCGGCGAGCGTTCTTAGGAGTTCACGCATGGCATCATGATTTTTTATTCTGGCTATTTCGGCAAGGTCTCTTTCAATCAGGGCGTCCAAGTAATCCAAGTGCCACCGTCTCCGCGCGCGTTCTCCCAGCCTTATTGCTTCAGGATACCCTCCTCTTGAGGCTGCCTCGATTAGATCGTCTCGACCGTAGTTGTTCCACCGGTATTTAAAATCCTGATCAAACGCCCGCTCGAGAAAACCGGTTCCCGCGTTTCTTATCTCTCCTTCGGTAAGAGTTCTCAGTTTTATCTTGGCGACACGACCGGCAAGAGATTCTCTTACGCCCGGGAGCTTGCGAACGTTGGATGATCCGGTGAGCAGGAACTGTCCCGGCCTTGTGTTTTCGTCAACTGCCATTTTTATGACGGGCAGGAGGTCCGGGGATTTCTGAACTTCATCAATTATGAGCATTCCTTTCTCGTGGCTGATGAATTCAGCGGGGTCAACATCGGCAAGTTCTCTTGATATTTTATCATCCAGAGTCCGGTACTCGGTGTTTTTCTTGTCAAGGTGTTTTACCAAGGTTGTCTTGCCGCACTGACGGGGACCGGTCAGAAGCAGAACCCTGCGTTCCCCCATAGCGGTTTCAATAGATTTTTTCTGCCATCTCGGCAGCATTTCAGCCATTTTTGGTTTCCTCCGATTTTACCAGCAAAGACCCCGCAATTTTTATAACACAAGCTCCGCGATTTTACCAGCAAATTAGCAACATTCCGAAAAGAACCCCGGTTCTGCCCACAATTTGCATCATCGGGAAAATCGTTTTCCAAGACGGAGAAATTCTTACGAAACAATTTTCTCATTCCTCTAGGAAGAGCTTCCAAGCGGAACCACAAGCAGCCAGTCGCCCTAACGTACCACTGAGGCGCTTGCGTAGTTGAGTATGTCCATACAGGGCAAGGGGTTTGAGAAGGGGCAAAAAACTTTTTACCCCAGGATTCCCATAAAAACCCCTGAAAACCGCCTGATTCACCCCAAAACCTGAAAATTCCACCCCAAGCCC
>CAYSDX010000068.1:0-6294 GCA_964429945.1 uncultured Spirochaetia bacterium
CAAACCGATTCCGGGACTCTACACCACCGGGTGGATAAAGCGCGGGCCGACCGGAGTTATCGGCACGAACAAGACCGACTCCGGCGAAACCGTAAGCTGCATGGTCGAAGACATCGAGGGGGAAGATATGTTGCGTCCCGAGCTCACCTCGGCTGAAAGCATAAAGGAACTGCTTGATGAAAAACATATTTCCTATAATGAATGGCTGCGGGTTGACTCGTTTGAAAAGAAAGAAGGGGAAAAACGGGGAAGGCCGAGAGTGAAGGTCTCGAGACTTGAAGAAATTCTCGAAATCCTTCAAAAAGAGCATTGAAGCGGGCGGTTTTCCCCAGTCCGGAAACGTATACTTGTTTGAATTCAGGTTCCGACGCGCCTGAAACTACGCCGGACTCACGCGCACCCTTCTTCTGAGAGGATCCGTTCCCCAAAGAGAGAGGGAGAGCTCACTTCCTATATCAAAAACCCTGCCACCGGCATTAGAAAGCGCAAGTTCGATCAGAAACTCAGGGATATAAACGTTAAACCCGCTATACCCCTTGGAACTCACGTAGCCTGTCGCCCCTTTTATATCCTTTTCCAGAAGATAACGGATAAGCCAGTACCTGTGTCTGCTTCTCTGCGCGTTTTTTATTTCTCTGGTGGCGAGGCTAACCCGCGTGTTTATGTCTTCAAGCTCGCTTTCCGAGTAGCAAATCTTTTGTTCCTCGAGCCAGGATATAAGCTGGCGCTGCATGAGAAGATCCGTATACCTTCTGATCGGAGAAGTCATCTGGACATAGCAGGCAACCCCCAGTGACTTGTGGATCTCAGGAGTGGAGGTAACAAAAGAAGGTTTTAAGTGTTTTATCACCTTTACAGGAAAAAGGACGTCTCCGGGGTCAAGCTCTCTGGCTTCGGGATCAATCTCCTGGGTCTGGGAACGAAAGAGGGCCGGGATCTCGTTTTTACCGAAAAAGTCCCCCGAAAGCCGGTTCATAAGTATCATGCATTCGGAAACGACATTGTGGGCAGGAGAATCCATGTAGTCCTTGCTGATCGAGATTCCTCCCCGGTCCCCAACCCTGATCTTGAGTTCCGGGAGTTGGACTATAAAAGCTCCCTTCTCGACTCTTTCGCTTCTAAGCGAATCAGTAAGAGCTACAAGAGATTCCCCCCATTGCGTCTGGTCAAATATTTCGGTTCCTTCGGAGTAACTAAGATTTTTCGAAACCCTTATGACTGTCGTATCAAAGCGATAATCGATCAATGTAGAGTCTTCTTTCTTAAAAGTGGCGAAAAGGGAAAGTGCAGGTCGTAGGTCACCGGCGGTTAGGCTGAGTTTCCGGCTCACGAGTTCCCGGGGAAACATATCCACGCGCTGCTCGGGGAAATAAACTGTTTCGGCGCGCCCAAGGGCCCCCTGATCAAGAAAAGACCCCCTGTTTACAAAACAGGCGACATTCGAGATGTGGACTCCCAGAATTATCAGGTCTCCGTGCGTTTCAAAGGAGATGGCATCATCAATGTCCTGCGTTGTCTCGCTGTCAACGGAAAAAGCGTCAAGATCCGTTCTGTCGGTAAGATCCGCAAAGTTATCCTGAGCGTTCAAAATAGCTTCCACCTCTTCGAGCGCCCTTTGCGAGTGTTTGAAATGAAAGGCGATTTTTTTCGATTCCGGGTCATCGTCTTTCTTCCAAAAACCTGTTTTTATAAGAAATTCAACCGCCGATTCCACTTCCTTAAGCCCAGCCTCGTAAAGAAAAGCCTTGGCTTCCTTCGCTCTCTCGTAGCCGTCAAGATCAATGACGTACCGCTCAATCAGTTCAAGAAATTCTCTGTGGCTCTCATCAACCACCGGCGGAACTTCACCGCTCAGAACGGAACGCACCCAGGTTACGGCGGCCTGCGCTTTTTGCTCTCTTTCTCTTCTGAGTTCAAGGGTGCGGAGTGTCTTGGATACATCCTCCTGCGAACGGACAAGGTAACCGTCTTCTGTTCTTGCCAAGTAGACCGTGTTTTTATCCACTGCCCAGAAAAGCAGGAGCCTTTGCTCCGAAGAAACCTGCTCCGTACCCGACGAATAAAGATCCAGTATCTCCTCAAAGCTCACAATCTCCTGTTCCCCCACGACGCACTGCCACAAAGTTTCTAGATCAACTGACCCCTTTTTCTCCTCGAGGTCTCTTCTCCACTTCCTCATTTCGAGTTTTTTCTCAGATTCGGTCAGGGTCTCTGAAACGTTTATTCCTGTCAGCAGCGCAACTTTTTTCGGTTCAACATCGTAGCGCTTTCCGTCCTCTGAGAAAACGGAGAGTTTGTCGGGATGAACAGAAAGAACGACTCCGAAGGCAGGTTCCCTTCTTTTTCTGTAGGCAATGAGTTCGTTTATGGTGGGGGAATTCATCGAACGGAGCAATTCGATCAGTTAAGAGAACCCTTGTACCTAAGCGCCCCTTTTATAAAATCCCTGAAAAGCGGGTGAGCGCTAAGGGGCTTTGACTTGAACTCGGGGTGGAACTGACAGCCGACAAACCAGGGATGATCCTTAAGTTCCATGATTTCGACCAGATTCCCATCCGGCGAGAGGCCGCAGAGAATCATCCCCTTAGATTCAAGGATTTCTCTGTAGCTGTTGTTCACTTCAAACCGGTGACGGTGTCTTTCTGAAATCTCAGAAGCTCCGTAGATGCTGCTTGCCAGAGTCTCGGGCTTTATGACGCAGGGATAGGCTCCGAGTCTCATCGTTCCGCCCTTTTCGCTTACGTTCTTCTGCGATTCCATTATGTCTATAACGGGATTTTCCGTGCCGCCGTTATTCTCGGTCGTATCCGCGTCATTTATGCCGCACACGTTTCTTGAGAACTCAATAACGGCAAGCTGCATACCGTAACAGATCCCGAAAAAAGGAATCCGATTTTCTCTCGCATACTTCGTGGCGCAGACTTTGCCGTCAATTCCTCTCTCTCCGAACCCCCCGGGAACGAGTATGCCATGGACATCGGAGAAGTAGTCCTGAGGGCATGTTCCGTCCATTTCCTCAGAATCCACGTATTTTATTTCAACGGTCGAGTCATTGGTTATACCACCGTGGTAAAGAGCTTCGTGGAGACTCTTGTAAGCATCTCCGTGTGAAACGTATTTTCCGACAACGGCTATGCGCACGGTCTTTTTCACGCTCTTTATTCTTCGAACCAGATCTTCCCATTCCCCCATGTCGGGTTTTTTGGTCCACATACCCAGATATTCAACGATTATCTCAGCAAGTCCTTCCTTCTTGTACATAAGCGGGACTTCATATATGTGCTCAACGTCCTTAGCCGTAATCACCGCTTTTTGTTCAAGGTTACAGAAAAGAGCTATTTTTCTCTTAACGTCTTCTGGAAGAAACTTGTCCTCAGTACGACACAGAAGTATGTCAGGCTGAATTCCTATCTGGAGAAGTTCCTTTACGCTGTGCTGCGTAGGTTTCGTTTTCAGCTCCCCGGCCGCAGCTACGTAGGGAACATAAGTAAGATGGATGAAAAGCGTGTTCTGCTTGCCGAGATCCGATCTTAGCTGCCTCACCGCCTCAAGAAAAGGGAGACTTTCTATATCTCCCACCGTACCGCCAATCTCAACTATGATAACGTCGTTGCCGTCCTCAAGGGCGCGCACGCGGGATTTTATCTCATCCGTTATGTGAGGGATAACCTGGACCGTTTTGCCGAGGAACTTGCCCTCTCTCTCCTTGGAGATAACGGAATCGTAGACCTTGCCGCTCGTGAGATTGTTTTTCTTGCCGAGATGAGCTTTGGTAAATCTCTCGTAATGACCAAGGTCAAGATCCGTTTCCGCCCCGTCATCGGTAACAAAAACCTCCCCATGCTCAAAAGGGTTCATCGTGCCCGGGTCAACGTTTATGTAGGGATCAAGCTTCTGAAGTGTGACTCGAAGACCACAGCATTCAAGAAGGAAACCTATTGAGGAAGCGGAGATACCCTTCCCCAGAGAAGACATAACTCCGCCGGTAACAAAAATAAACTTTGCGCTTTTCACGCAGAAAACCTCTTTATCAAGTTAAAGCAGCCGCAATAAACAAAGGTCGGAATTTAAATATATTCAATTGGGAAGCAGCTTACAATTAAAAACGAAAATTTCACATAATTTGGCAAGATAAAATCGGGAAAATTCTTATATCTAATAGACTATTTAGGTCTTCAGAAAGTAAAGACAGATACGAAAAAAGCCAGCCTGTTAAAGCACCTCTTTTTAATTCGAAAAATATGACAGAAGCTTTCCTGAGGCAATAGCCCTGTGACTTATCCTGTTTTTTATGTCGGGGCCAAGTTCAGCCAGGGTCTTTCCGTATTGAGAAACATAGAAAACCGGGTCATAACCAAAACCGCTTTGACCTCTTTTCTCCTGGATAATCTGTCCGCTGCACTCTCCTTCAAAAAATTCCTGTGTTCCGTCCGTAAGGACTAGAGCGATACAGCAGACAAACCTGGCATTCCTGTTTTTCTCTCCTTTGAGCTCAGAGAGCAGTTTTTCATTGTTGCCATCATCAGACGCCCCTTCCCCAGCGTACCTAGCCGAATAAATCCCAGGAGCCCCTCCAAGAGCATCCACAACTAAGCCGGAATCATCCCCAATAGCATCCATTGCAAGAAAATCAGAGGTTGCTTTCGCCTTGATAAGGGCGTTTTCCCTGAAAGAAAGACCCGTTTCCTCTATGTCTGGGATATTATCAAAGTCAGCAAGAGAAAGAATGTCATCGTACGCATCAGCAAGAATTGATCTGAATTCTCTCAGTTTTCCCTTGTTCTTCGTGGCAATTACGATAGTCCTACGTTTCATGTTAGACACCAGTCCTTGAACCCCTTTCTACTATCTCTGTTTTATCGCTTTTTAGTGCTGCATAGTTAAAACGGTCTTTATCAACGGAAATGTTTCTGGTATCAAAAAGAATGTGGTGGAGACGCTGGCGGCCGGGGGGCGAAAGCCTAGATTTGCCGGTCGGGTTTTTAATTGAAAATAAATTCACTGTTTAGACAATTCTTCTATCATCTTGAAAAGCTCTTTCCTCAATCCCACAAAGCGCAAGTGACATTGGTATAGACGTCGTGCGAAATCTTGATAAACCTCATCGGATTCAATGGCTTCTTTTGTTGCTCTACTCTTTTCAATCTCATCCAGCGATCTGTTGTTCTGTTTGTAATAGTCAATAAGTGCCTTTAGTAACGTATATATTTCTACTATTTTACGTCGCAGGCGGAGATCCGGAATCTCAGCGATAAGATTCGCGTTTGAGCTATAGACGGTAAAATAATCCTGTGTAAGTGATATATTCGACCAAAAAAATTTGTCTGTCCCCGCTTCAAATCCCTCCCAATAAACTCCCACTTCTTTATCGTATAGTTCCGAGACTACACTGAGTTCTTCGTAAATTACCCCCAAAACAGCATTAATTTTCTTGTCTTGACGCTCTTTATCAAGTTGTCTCTGTTCCTGAAACGTTTTGTGTACGCTATCAACAGAGGCACTAGCTGTTTTTCTGCCAACAAGCACAGCAGCTATTAGGGCACCTGCTACACCTATTATTGCAGCGATTATACTAGCGGTAGTTTACTGTGAAGGATTTTGGCAATCAATGACTGTATTGTAACGAAGTGATTTGATTGAATTATATAGAAGGGAGGTGTATTACCTACCAGAGGTCAGAATTTCATCCAACCGCAGCCTTTCAGCTAAAATTTCCTGCGTTCTGGTTCTCTTGGGAACCACAGCAGCAGTCCTCTGCGGACCCTTTACCCCCTGAGTAGGATAAAGTATCTCAAACTGCATTATCCCCCTTAATTCCTCAAGCAGCTTCTCCATCGAAAGATCCTTCCAGAACTTTACCGATTCGGTGTACAGATGCTGCAATATCGAAACCCCCAGCATACAGTAAAAAGCGTGAACCCTTATCTTGCTGTCAGTCCAGTGATACATGGGATTCCAGCTTAGCCACTGCCCGCTCTTAAGACCTCGAAACACCCTCTCTATTTTCTGCTGACCGTCGTAAGCCTCTATTACCTGCTCCTCACTCCACCCAACACGATTGCTCATAAGCACAGTGCGCCCGAAACGCTTGTCCATAAGCTCCGAGAGACGTTCACAATCCATCGAGAAGTTAAGCCTCCACACACCGTTGCTGCGCTCAAGCTCCCAGTTCACAATATCCGAGACAAACTGGGCCTGAAGATAACGAGATACCCGATTGCGGATACCTTCTTCGGTATATCCCGCCCCGGGGCGGCCCAACTCCCTGTTGAACTTCCTCATGGATTCCATGGC
>CAYSDX010000069.1:0-4995 GCA_964429945.1 uncultured Spirochaetia bacterium
AGAGTAGAAGATAAATAAAACAGAGAAAAATAACAGCTAACAGGGTAATACACTATCAAGACACAAAAAACCATTACATATCAAGGGGTTGTATCACACTCTATACAGGATTAATTCGCTTCACAGTAAACTACCGCTAGCTTCGGGTAGTCGTCTAAGGAGACAAGACTACCTTCACCATCAAACGGGTTAATGACTCCGTATCCCTGCCACCGCACTTGGCCCGAGACAATGTCGCGCGTAGTGACAAGGGGAAGCTTGCGGTCCTCCTCCACATTAAGTGCGTCAAACGGTGCGACGAAAAACTTGTCCGCGCCTGTGGCTACTCCGATTCCTACATCGCAGCTGGCATCTTTGAGCGAAGGAAATTCTCGTTCAATTCGCCGTACTAAAGCCAATCGGTCAGATGACTCCAATATCCATGGTTCTGTCCCTGTTGCGACTCCGCTAATTTCCTCCACGTCTTCTGTATCGGTCGGTTCATGGGACAACATTTTTTGAGATAAAGCGGCCAGACCGTCAACGCTGATCTCAGGTTGGCGGGCGAGACGAGTTGGGCCTGAGGGTTCTTTGGAGATGATTGTTATGGCCGGATAGGCAATAACATCAGAATTGAAAGCAGGTGTATCAACCATGTCCACGTAAAATTTCAACCGATAATTTTCCGTCACCAGTTTACGAAGAGGTCCCCCGTAGCGGTTTTTCATCCATCTGTCCGCGCAGATAAATCCCAGCGTTCCATCTTTGGATAATAGGGACAGGGATTTTTCAATGAATGGAATATATATGTCCGCGCGGTCGAAGATCGTGGTGAACCGATGTCGGTATTCCTTCATCAAGGCTTCGGGAACCATTTCATGTCTTACATAAGGCGGGTTGCCGACCACATAATCAAAATGGCCGTTTATAGATTCTAAAAGAAAGTCACCTCGGTTTAACCACTTGTCCAGTAATGCGGTTCGCGTCTCTGCGGTAAGTTTTTCCCGGGAGAGAATGTCGTCCAAACGTCTGCGAGTTCTTTCAAAGGTAGCGTGATGTAGCTCCACCCCACAGATAGCATCTTGCAGGACAGTGTCGGGAGTTTCAGAATTGCGCCAAGCGGACAGAAGACGTTCCACGGCTGCCAGAAGGAATTCCCCATCGCCGAAAGAAGGTTCAAGCAGACGTTGCTTATAAAGTGCCTTGTCAGCTGTGTATTCCGTCAGATCGAGTATGAAATCTACTACTTCACGACGGGTTGTAACTGCACCGCGCTCCTTTATCCCGCTTTCCGCCATTGTTGCCGTTTCAGCTTCAGCGGTATAAATTCCGGGCAAAAATGGTTGGCATGTGAAACGGATTGCTTTGACCATTACTTCAGTTCGGCTTGCTTTCCTCCGATTCCATATTATCAAATCTAAGATATGGATACGATAACTGTCTAAGTACTTCGTCTCTATTTCCGATGTTTTTCAGGATTTCCTGCCGCATATTTTGTTTCAACTGCCCTAACGATTGTCTGCGTAACCTGTCCATCCTTTCAGGGTATGCCAAGCGGGTCCGGGTAAATGAGCCTGTACCCGAGTGTTCTCTTCAGTTTTTCGTTCGAGACTATCTTGTACTGCGGGGGGTTTTCCGTTTCGAAAAGCGGTAGCGGGATTCCATATTTCCGGGCTTCGCGCGAGTAATACTCCCTTCTCGTCGGATGCTCATCGCAGGTGGCGTTGAGCACCGTGTTTCTTACATTAATATCTATTATGCTCCGGACGATTCCTATGCAGTCGTCGCGGTGTATGAGGTTAAGGGGGCAATCTGGGTTTAGCACCAGTTTTTTTCTTCTGATCGATTTTATGGGAGCCCTGTCGTAGCCTATTAGTCCAGAGAAGCGTATCACGGTCGTATCGATTCCCGGCTGCCCCATGAGAAGCCTCTCCACGCGCAGAAGGGCCTTTCCCGAGGGTTTTTCGGGGTGAAGCGAGTCTTCTTCCCTTACGACCCCGTTTGTGTTCGGATAAACGGATGTCGAGCTGGCGAAGATAACCATCTTCCCTCGGAGATTCGGTATGGCCCCGATTAGGTTTCTGACCTGTTTTTCATGGTAGGTCTCTATATCGTCCCTTCGCTCCGGGGGAAAATTGATGAAAAGAACGTCAGAGGAGAAAAATTCATCCGCACCCTCGCCCCTCACCTCGGGAGCGATATCTATCAGGTAGGGTTCTATTCCTTTTTCCGAAAGAGCGGGGAGCTTCTCGGGGTTCCTTACAGACCCTCTCACCGAAAAACCCGCATCCTTTAGATGTAGAGCAAGCGGTTCCCCAAGCCAGCCGCAGCCCAGAATGCTAACGGTCCTCACTGGTCCTGCTCCGCTTCCCGCCGCGTTATTTCACGCGTGACTTCCGCCCGCTGCTCGTCTGAGTACTCGTCCCAGTTCGCTATCTCGTCGCTCGTGCGGAGGCATCCGACGCAAAGCCCCGTGTCCTCGTCCATTATGCATATGCCGTTGCAGGGAGAGTTCGTTTTTCCCAAAACCCTATCCTCCGCAGAAAAGCCTGAGCATCTCTAGGTATTTTTCGCTTGTCTTTCTGACTATGTCGGGGGGAAGATCAGGTGCCGGAGGATTTCTGTCCCAGCCCGTTTGCTTGAGGTAGTCCCTTACGAACTGCTTGTCAAAACTTGTCTGCGGTCCGCCCGGAGCGTAGTCCTCCCGTGGCCAGAATCTCGATGAATCCGGCGTCAGAGCCTCGTCTATCAGGATGAGTTCTCCGGTGTCTCGGTCTATACCGAACTCAAATTTCGTATCGGCTATTATTACGCCTCGTTCTTCTGCTATACCGGCGGCTGCCGTGTATATCTCGATGCTTGCGTCCCTTACCCTGCTTGCGAGTTCCCCGCCGA
Organism: uncultured Spirochaetia bacterium; assembly: GCA_964429945.1. Taxonomy (GTDB): domain Bacteria; phylum Desulfobacterota_D; class UBA1144; order Nemesobacterales; family Nemesobacteraceae; genus Nemesobacter. The sequence continues at coordinate 2,875 of CAYSDX010000069.1, forward strand.
TCATCTCGCGCACTTCCGCGAAAGATATGTTCTCGTCATGTGTTCCCTGCTCGGCCTTTGTCGAGGGGGTGAACACGGGTTCCGTAAGTTTCTGTGACTCAAGGAGTCCTTCTCCAAGGGGTATGCCGCAGACAGAACCGGTTTTTTTGTACTCTTCCCACCCCGAACCGCTTATATAGGCTCTCACTACGCATTCCACGGGAAGCGGGTCGGTTTTCTTGACGAGCATTGAGCGGCCTGAGAGCGTCTCGGCGTGGTTCACAAAGGGCTCGGGAAAATCCTCAGGGTCTGTTGAGATCATGTGGTTCGGGATGATATCGTCTGTTTTTCGAAACCAGAACTCGGAGATGCGGTTTAGCACCTCGCCCTTTGCGGGTATTCCGTTTGGAAGTATCACGTCAAAGGCCGAGATGCGGTCGGTGGCTATCATCACGATACACTTGCCGAGATCGTAGATGTCCCTTACCTTGCCCCTTCTGGTTTCTTCCAGCCCGATAAAATCCGTGTTGAGTATAGTTTTGCGAATGGTTCCGTCACTTGATTCCCGTTTTTGCGGGATGCTCTGACTGAATGGTGAAACTACCCGAAACCGCCGTCATTCTCAAGCGTGAGGCGTTTGCGCAGTTGACTATACGCATATAGGTCAAGGGGCTTCGGATGGGGCAAAAAACTTTTGAATAGATCAAGGTGCTGGGCGAGGCTTTGGAACCTTTGATGGAATCTCTCGACACGCTGTTCATCTGGATTCTTAAGGACTTCCTCGCGCTCTTGGTTTTTTTCGCGCTGGCGGTTTTCGTCGGCATGATGATTTCCTCCTGAAACTTCACCTGTTTTCATCCTCCGCTTTCTCGGCATGTTCCCTGAATACCCGGTCGCCGCCGAGAATCACTCGAAAAGCCCTCTCCTTCTCCTGGCCCTCGTATCAGAGTTTCTCAAGGTTGTTCCAGATCTCCGAATGCACCAGGGTTCCGAGAGTCATCCCCTGTCCGTAGCGCTGAGAACTGCAGAGTTCCCAGAGCGGAAGCGCTGGACGAAGGCGCATTACGACTGGCTTGAGGGACTTAAGTTTCCCGACCCCACGCAGCAGATAGTTCTTCAGGGATACACAGATGACGTCAAGGCGGGCAGTGGGCGTCTTGAGGAAGTTGAAGTCGATGTGGAGAGGGCGAGGGAAGGATGGTATCTTGCCCCTTTGCAGTTCACTCAGCAGACACTTGAAAACACCGCGTACAGTTCTCGGGTCAAGCTCGTCAAGACGCTTTCGCAACCCGGAATCCGAAGGGCCGGCTTACCCCGAACAGATTCTTCAGATTAGAGCGTACAGTTTTCTCCGAGTGGACTGCCTTGTCAAACTGAAGCAGGGAAGAATGTTTGAGGGAAAACACCGCAAGCCCCGACATAAGGCAGTCCGCAAGAGTGAAACTCCGTCCCGATGCGGTGTCTTCTGTTTTTTCAGAACAGTTGCGAGCAACTTCAAGCAGACCTGGTTTGCTCAACTTTTTACGCAATTTGCGCACAGTCTTGTTCTTCACAGTCCACCTCCGGCAGTAAACTATGGCTGTTGTTCCTGAAAATCGGTTTACCATACCGAAAGAACACGGACTGCATTGATTTGTGGGGAAAGTGGCGGAGACTCGGAGAACAGCTGCCTGAAAACAGATCGAAAGTTTACGAAAACAAAATTCCGACCCCTCTTTATTTGAGGGGTGTTGGGAATCCCTGCTAACTTGCCATTTTCCTGGGAACAAGTCGATAAACTCTCTGACCTCTCTGTATGCATGATATTTGCCTCCCGCTGTGTTGACAGGTATGAATATCATCCGAAATTGGTTTTCAAGTTCAAATCGGTAACACTCCATTGTTGGCGATTTAGCGCGTGTAGTAAATCAGTTGCATGATGCTTGAAGAAAAACGTTGGGGCAGCAGCCCTTATGTATTCAACGGAACATGAGAAACTTTTGAGAACAGAATGTTTACCTGCCCCCTTATTTTCTCAGACACTGCAAGCCGAGGCAACCGCCGTGCGGCGCAGCCCGCATCGGGAGATGGGCAGAGCATTTTTCCCGTCTCGGCAAGGCTTCTTGTCTTTTTTGCATTAGGGTTTTTTCTTCTTGCGCAGGA
>CAYSDX010000070.1:0-6973 GCA_964429945.1 uncultured Spirochaetia bacterium
TCGAAGGGACTGCTGCGTGCGCGGTTGATTGAAACTGGTGATTCCGGGGGAAATCGGCGGCGCGTTCCGTCTGAATCGGGCAATGCGGCTTTGAGATTGCCGGAATACGGATCGGCGACGCTCCGGTTCCGGAAACCACAATCTCGAAAATTCTTACAGCGCAAGTCCCTCAAACCCCCATATATTCCTTGACAAAAACGGCCTCCGTATAAGATACTTAGAGGCGGGGTTGAAATTGCTTCCGCGCAGGAAGAGTAACGGGTGGTTTCTGTATATGGCCCTTTTAGCTGAGACTTGGGAAAAAACATTCGGCGCGAATGAAAGCGCCGTGCTGCTTGACGCGTTCGGCGCAAGCGGCCTCTCGGAGCTTCGGGCGGCCCCGAAACTTGAGAAAATAATATCAAAAGCCATAGAGGGAGAAAGCGTCTCGCGCGAAGACGCCCTCTACCTTGCGAAACTTTTTCCCAAGGAAATTCCTTTTCTTCTCCTGGCCGCGTCTGCGATCAGGAACCGCTCGAAGGAAAAAACGGTAACCTACTCCAAAAACGTTTTCGTGCCCCTTACCCAGCTTTGCAGGGACCGCTGCGGATACTGCACTTTCAAGATGGAACCGGGAGAGGGAGCGCTGTTCATGACCCCGGAAGAGGTCGTCGACATGGCGAAAAAAGGAGCGGAGGCCGGGTGCACGGAGCTTCTTTTCGTAACGGGCGACAAGCCGGAACTCGCCTATCAGGCATACAGGGACGCTCTCGGGGAAATCGGTTACGAAACAACGGCGGACTATCTGATCGACATGGGAAAAATCGGGCTTGAGCACGAGATATTTCCCCACACCAACCTCGGACTCACAACTCCGGAGGAACTCTCCGAGTTCAGAAAAAGCAACCCGAGCATGGGCCTCATGCTCGAGAACATAAGCGAGAGGCTGCTTAAGCGGGGGAACGCCCACCACGGCTGCGCGGACAAGGTCCCGAAGCTCAGGATGGAGACGATGGAGCACGCGGGCGACCTCAGTATTCCCTGGACAAGCGGCATACTGGTCGGAATCGGGGAAACGTTCGAGGAAAGAATTGACTCGCTTTACGCCCTTTTGGAACTCTCCCGCAGGTACGGCCACCTGCAGGAAATAATAATTCAGAACTTCAGCCCCAAGGAAGGGATAAGGATGGAGGAGCGCTCTCCCGCGGATTTCCTCGAGATGCTGAAGACCGTCGCCATCTCGAGGCTCATATTCGGAGGAGAGATGAACATACAGATACCCCCCAACCTCAACAACAGGAATTTCACTTTCTACCTGACGGCCGGCGTAAACGACCTGGGCGGCGTGTCGCCCCTCACGATAGACTACGTGAACCCTGAGGCCCCGTGGCCGCAGGTTGAGAGGATGGAGAGGGAGGTAGGCGCGCTGGGCTACGAGCTTCGGGAGAGGCTTCCCGTGTATCCCGAGTATATAGACGAGCAGTGGATAGACCCCTATGTTCTGGGCAAGGTAAGGCAGCGAGTTGATGAGAAGGGATACGTTCCCGTAAACTGAGAGAATGGAAGATATAAACAAGATAATAGGCTCTATAGAGGGGAGAAGGCCCATCGGCGTGGACGGAGTTATGTCGCGCATAAACGGCACTACGGGCCGTATAATCGAGGACGCGCTTTCGGGAAAGGAGATCTCGGTTGAGGACGGGATTCATCTTTTCAGCATAGAGGATACGGACGAGATATCCGCCCTAGCCCTCGCGGCCGACCGGATAAGAGAGGAAGACGTGGGAGACGTAGTCACCTATGTCGTTAACAGGAACATAAACTTCACTAACATATGCGACGTCTACTGCGGTTTCTGCAATTTCATGGCTGACGAGGGAGACGAGAGGGCCTATTTCCTCTCGATGGACGAAGTCGCAGAGAGAACCGTTGAAGCCTGGGAGATAGGCGCGACGGAAGTATGCATGCAGGGAGGCATGCATCCCGAGATAGACGGCAATTTCTACATCGAGCTTATAAAAACGGTAAAAAAAGCCGTGCCCGAGATGCACACACACGCTTTCTCTCCCTACGAGATCTACTACGGAGCTAAGACTCTCGGCATAGAGGAAGAGGATTTCATAAGAAGACTCAAGGATGTCGGTCACAATACCTTCCCCGGCACCGCGGCCGAGGTTCTGGTTGAAGAAGTAAGAAAGGTAATCGCCCCAAGGAAGATACCGACCGAGGTGTGGATAAGGGTAGTGAAAAAAGCTCACAAAGAAGGAATGAGAACCACTTCGACCATAATGTACGGGCACCTCGACAAGCGCCATCACTGGGCAATACACCTTGGAATCCTGAGAGACATACAGAAAGAAACCGGAGGGTTCACGGAATTCGTGCCGCTTCGGTTCATTCCCTGGAACACAAGGCTGTTCATTCACTCCAAGGGAAAGGTGAGAAAAGGCCCGACCGATCTCGACCAGCTGAAGATGTACGCCGTTTCACGGATGATGCTCCGGGGATGGATAAACAACATACAGGTCTCCTGGGTCAAGCAGGGGCCTGAGTTCGCACAGTTCTCGCTCACCGCCGGGGCAAATGATTTCGGGGGAACGCTCATGGAAGAGCAGATATCCCGTTTCGCCGGTGCAAGTTACGGACAGTACTTCCCGCCAGAGGAATTCAGAAAACTCACCAGAGAAATAGGCAGAATCCCGGCCGAACGGGACACGACCTACGGGATACTCAAAACGTTTGAAAACGGCGAGGCCTGAAGACTTTTTCTCGCACACGCCATCTTTTGTCTCGAAACGTTCCGGCCGGCACCGGTTCCCATGGAGAAATCAAGAATCGAAGAACTGAGCAGGAAGCTTCGCGGACAGATCCGGGGCGAGGTAAGAGAAAGCCTCGTTGACCGGACCATCTACAGCACGGACGCAAGCAACTACAGGGTCCTTCCAGAAGCTGTCGTAATCCCAAAAAACCGCCAGGATGTAGAAATTACAGTTTCCGAAGCCTCAGCCCGCGATATCCCGGTCACGGTGCGGGGGGCGGGAACAAGCCTTGCGGGCCAAGCCGTGGGAGAAGGTGTAATCCTCGACCTCTCAAAGTACATGAACGGGATAATCAACGTAGACTCCGGAGGGAAAAAAGTAAGAGTCGAGCCCGGAATCACGATTGACGGACTCAATAGAAGCCTCGCGCCTTTAGGACTCATGTTCGGGCCCGATCCCTCAAGCGCAAGCGTCGCCACCGTCGGAGGAGCCGTGGCGAACAATGCCACTGGGGCCCATTCAATACTGTATGGAATGGCGGGCGATCACGTCATCTCCTCAAATGCCGTGCTCGCGGACGGGTCTCCCCTTGAGCTTTCCAGGGAAAACTACGAAAAACGGGGTGGAGGAAACGGTATTGCGGAAAATCTTTTCGAAAAACTCGCTACGCTCATAAAGGAAAACGGGGAACTTGTAAGAAATGACTTTTCAAGACACTGGAGAAGGGCTTCGGGGTACTCGCTTAACTATTTTCTGGACAGGGAATTCAATCCCGCGAAACTTCTTGCCTCCTCGGAAGGAACCCTCGCAGTCTCAACCGATTTCGAGCTTAACCTTGTTAAAAAACCTCGCTCAAGCGCGCTCTGCGTCATTTCGTTCCGCGAAATTCCCGAGGCAATGGACTCGGTTTCGGAAATCCTCTCCCGCAACCCCTCGGCAATTGAACTTATCGACGGAACGCTGATAGGTCTTGCTAGAAGGAAAAAAGGATTCTCCCGCGCCGTTTCCTTCATCGAGGGGACCCCGGGAGCCATCCTCGTAGTCGAATTTCAGGGAGACGATGAAAGACAGAACGGCGAGAAGGCAAAAAGCCTCGCAGAGTCCGCGGTCCCGGGGGCAGCCGCGTTTCCGGTGCTCGGGCGGGAGGAGCAGAAAAAAATCTGGGATGTAAGAAAGGCGGGGCTCGGCATCCTGATGAGCGACAGGGGCAAGCAGAAACCGGTGCCTTGCATAGAAGACGTCTCGGTTCCCACGGAAAACCTTGCCCAATACACAAGGGACGTGATTTCGCTTCTTGACGAGTTCGGCCTTAAGGCCGCTTTTTACGGTCACGCAAGTGCCGGATGCCTGCACATAAGGCCTCTTTTTGACCTCCGGGAGCAAAAGGGAGTATCCGACATGGTAGCGCTTTCGGAACGCACCCTTGAGCTTGTTCTTCGTCACTCGGGGGTAATGAGCGGCGAGCACGGAGATGGCCTCCAGAGGAGTTATCTAAACGAAAAACTTTTCGGAAAGAAGCTTTATTCCATCATGGAAGAGCTAAAGGAGATCTTCGACCCGCGGGGAATACTCAATCCCGGGAAAGTAGTCCGTGGGGCTGATTCTTCCTCAAATCTGAGGGCAAGGAAGTCTGAGGAGAACCTCAACACCTTCCTTGACTGGTCCCGTGAAGGGGGGCTTGCCGCCGCGGCCGCAATGTGCAACGGCCAAGGGGTCTGCAGAAGAACCGCCGAAGGCATAATGTGCCCTTCCTACAGGGCGACCCTCGATGAGGGCGACACCACAAGGGCGCGGGCAAACCTTCTCCGGGAACTCCTGCTGGGCGGAATGGAAAAGGAGACGGTCTACGAGAAAGGATTCTACGATGTTTTCGATCTCTGCGTGGGATGCAAGGCGTGTCGGAGCGAATGTCCCTCCGGGGTTGACGTGGGCAAGATGAAAACCGAGTTCCTGGCGCTCTACAAGAATAAAACCGGGTTTACGGCAAGAGACATGCTGTTTGCCCGAGTGCACGAGATAAGTTCCGCGCGTAACGCCCTTCCCCGCTTTTTAAACCGCGCGCTTGAGAGTCCTTTCTCCCGAGGGCTGCTTTCGCTTGCGGGAATTTCCCGAAGAAGATCTCTTCCCCCGATGGCCGAAGATACTTTCAGCGGGTGGTTCCGCAAAAGGAAGAAAAATCCCCAGAATGGAAAACAGGTGGTTTATTTCCATGACACGTGGTCTGAGTTTTTCTATCCCGAGGTAGGAAAAGCCGTTATCGGGGTGCTTGAGAGCCTTGGTTTCGAGGTGCTCCTGGAGAGACAAAGAAAATGCTGCGGGCGGCCGATGCTGAGTACCGGCATGGTGGAGAAAGCCAGGGAGAACGCAGCTCACAACGTAAACGTTCTCTCAGATTACGCCAGAAGGAATATCCCAGTGGTCTTTTCAGAACCCAGCTGCCTCTCCGCGTTTCGGGATGAATACGCCGATCTTCTTCCAGGTAACGAATCACTGTACACGCTCCTCCCGAACACATACTCGGTCTGCGAATTTGTCTGCGCGCAAGGTGATAATTCCCTCGACCCCGGAAAGCAAAGACGCGGAGGGATACTAGTTCACGGACACTGCCACGAAAGATCTGTTGGCAATTTCGGAAAGACCCTGTCACTTCTTAACGACCTGGGATACGATGCGAGGACAAGCGATGCCGGGTGTTGCGGCATGGCAGGGAGCTTCGGCTACGAGAAAGAGCACTACGAGATATCAAAAGCCATGGGAGAGTGCGGTCTTTTCCCGAAAATAAGAGACTTGGGAGAATCGGAAAGGGTCTGCGTAACGGGCATATCATGTCTCGAGCAGGTCTCCCATTTCACCGGGGCAGTTCCGGTTCACATAGCCCTGCTTCTCGAAGAATGTATATCGGCTAAAGATGCGAAATAACCATCTCCCGTTCATAGAAGATGCCCGTGCTTGCCGGTAAGATAAAGACCATGGGATTTCCACAGATCATAGGACACGAACCCCAGAAGGAATTTCTTCGCAACTCAGTCCGCAAAAACCGGATCTCGCACGCATACCTTTTCTCAGGACCCGAGGGCGTAGGGAAAAAACTGGTCGCGATCGGTTTCGCGAAACTCATAAACTGCTCCGAGGGAAGGACAGAGAACCTTGACTGCCAATGCACCTCGTGCGCGAAAACCGAAAAAGGCCTTAACCCCGACGTCTTAGTGTTCGGATACCCAAACGAAAAGACGATAAAAGTGGATCACGTAAGACAGGACATAGAGCGGCTGATTCACTTGGCGCCCTATGAGAATCCCTACAAGGTCTTCATAATCGACGGCGCGCAGAGAATGAACTTCAATGCACAGAACGCGTTTCTGAAGACCCTAGAAGAACCACCGCCTAATTCCGTCATAATCCTCATAACGACGCTTGCAGACCTGCTCATGCCGACCATAAGATCAAGATGCCAGTCGGTGGTCTTCCAGCCCCTTGAGGAAGGACAGGTAAGAAAATTTCTGGAAAAGGAGAGACCCGGGCAGAATGACCTGGAGCTTGTCTCCAAAATATCGGGAGGCAGCATCTCAAGGGCACTCGGTACTGATGAAGAGTATCTTCGTAAAAGAATCGAATATATAGACTGCGTAATAGCCGTCGATGCCAAAAAGCCCCTTACCCTTTTTGATTCCGTGGAGAAGATACAGAAAGATATAAAGGGCGGAGGACCGGAAGAGCTGAAAACGGTCTTTGACATTCTCTCCACATGGCTTCGGGATTCGGTGATTCTCAAGACTTGCGGAAAGAAAGAGGAGATAGTGAATACCGACCTCATTGAGCAGTTAAGTGAATACTCTGAAAAAAGGAACGTACCCGAACTCCTAGTTAAGTTCACCGCTCTTGAGGAAACTATGGCGCGGATCTCGGAGAATAACGCAAACGTCGAAGTCTCTCTCGAGAATCTTCTCCTGAGGCTTGCCCTATAACGATATCAATCTGCCCGAGGTTTCTTAATCTGGTGCTTTTCGGAGCGAATTCACCTGTTGCGTTCAGTACTTGAAACCACGCTTTATAACTCTAGGACAATCATCAAAAAAACCTCGTCAAATATATAAAAGGCACTTCTAAAAATAGATTTACGGCTCAAGATCACGGACAACTTCTCATTTTCCCCTTCAACTCAGGGAGTTTTCTTCATGCAAAGCTGCTTTTTGTCCTGTTTTCCGCTCTTCAGAAGCAATTTTCTCCCCGCTTAT
>CAYSDX010000071.1:0-9682 GCA_964429945.1 uncultured Spirochaetia bacterium
AGACAGCTCCTTATGAGATAGCCACCACGCAGCACGCTCACCCACTCTCTCTGAAGCCGTAATGGAAGCGGCACTTGACGCGCTTGGAAGGGTAAGGAACTTCTGAGATAAGAGGTATCTTGTCACTGCCCCAAATGAGTACCCTAGACATATACGAACTCGGGACGGTTCCCTATGAGAAGGCGCTTGAGTATCAGGAGAACCTTCTCGCCAAAAGAATCGCGGAGGAAATACCCGATTCCCTTATTCTGCTTGAACATCCGCCGACTATCACTACAGGAAGAAAGGGAAACACGGAAAACCTGCTTGTAAGAAAGGAGTATCTTGAAAAACACGGAGTTTCCTTCGTACACGCATCGAGGGGAGGAGACATAACCTTTCACGGTCCGGGACAGATCGTCGGCTACCCCATACTGAACCTCAAGAATCACGAGATGGACATTCGCAAGCACCTGAGAAGCATCGAGGAAGTAATCATCCGGACGCTTCGCGACTTTGAGATCGAGGGCAGAAGAATAGAGGGGGTCACCGGAGTCTGGGTAAAGAGAAGCAAGATAGCATCCATAGGGATAGCCATAAGAAAATGGGTGACCTACCATGGGTTTGCCCTTAACGTGAGCACGAATCTCGATTATTTCGAGCTGATACTCTCCTGCGGAATAACAGATGTGAGAATAACCTCTATAGGAAGCTGGCTTGAAAAAGAAGAGAGTATTAGAATGGAGGACGTTGTGCGGTCCGTAACAAAAAACTTCATGGGTGTCTTCGGTTTCGAAGAGTTCACCCTGAAAGACGAAAAAGAGATAAACTAGGGATTCTCAGAATCAGGATTGGCAGTCAGAAAATGTCAGAAAAAAGAATTCAGAAATTTAAGAAATTACTTGAGAAAAACCCCACAACCCCCCTTGTTTATTACAGTCTTGCGAATGAATATTTCAAGCTTGACCGCTACGAGGAAACCATAGAGACCATCAACGCCTACCTTCGTCTAAAAGACGACGAGGGGGCGGTTTACAGAATACTCGGCCACTGCTACACGGAACTCGGAATGGAAGAGCAGGCAAAAGACGCCTATGAAAAGGGAATTGCGGCGGCATCAAGACACGGGCATCCCGACATGGCCGAAGAGTTCCGGGACTGCATAGAGTCTCTTGACATATAGCATCACCTGTCCGCAAGCAGGTTCCACTCAATCAGTATCGAACCGATAACAATGAAGGCCACCCCGGCAATTCTCATCGGCCCCGGACTTTCTCCCAGAAAAAGATAGGCGTATATAACCGTAAACATGGGGAAAGTAGCTATTATGGCAACAATTTTTGACGTGTCGGCAGCCTGAAGAGCGGTGAAATAAAGAAAAAGGCCTATCAGCCCCCCAAGAAGTCCCGAAAGAAGTATCCAGAAAAGAGTACGGCCGTCGACGTCAATCACCTGGGAGAACCTTCCCGTCGCCAGCACCAGGAATACAAGACATAGTGCGGTGAAAATAAACCTTATGGTGATCACCGAAAGCGGTGAAGCATCTTTCAGGCTCAGTTTTTCAAAAATCGGATTGATTCCGAATATCATCGCCACCAGAAACGCAATCAAAGTAGCTTTCATTTAATCCTCCTTAGATCAAAACAGAATTCCCCACGCTGAAATTCCCGTCAGGTCGCAGAGTTTCACGGGAGAGTTTATATCAGCGCTCCCAGACATCCCCAGAAGGGATTATATCTCAAAACCCGCCTGACTCTGAACGCGAAACCCGTTAGACATTGACATGACAAAAAGGAATAATGCAACTTTTCGCGGTTTGTGACATGAGAACAGGAAGGGAAATCAGTTCGGAGAAGTGGGAGTCGGGAAAGGTTTATTCCACCGCGTCTGGCGACATGGTTCGTAGCAAGCAGGAGAGATTTATAGCCGACCTTCTTACTTCAGAGGGGATTTCCTTTGAATATGAAAGAGAACTGTCCAGCTATTATGGCTCTTGCCGATACCCGGACTTTACTCTCTTTATTGATGGCGAACAGTATTACTGGGAGCACTGGGGAATGGTTGATGATTACTCTTACCGACAAGACATTGCTAAGAGAATCAAGTGGTACCGCGAGCATGGTTACTATAACTACCTGATTCAGACATGGGGAGGATACAACAGAAACTTAAGAGGACAAGTCTTGGTGGAGTTGTCCAAACTGAAAAAACGCAAACGCAGGAAAATTGGATATAAACCTGTTCCCGATTCCCATGTTGACTGGAAAACGGGACATGAACGCTTGACGGAGAAGCTGGAAGAAACAGTCAGGCAGAATATGTCTCAGTCTAGTACCGCAAAAAAATCTGAGGAGCAAAAAGTGCCGGAATTGCACCGCAGACAACGACCTAAAAAAATCTACAGACCTGAGAAAGAAAGCTCAGATGGCCTTAATAGTCAGGACAGTGGGCAAGGCACCTTGGGGTGGGGCATCATTCTTCTTGCCGCAGTCTTGATGCTTTTTCTCTTCCATGCTTTTTTCGATTCTCAACAGCCACACTCACCTGCTGCCATATCAAAACCACCAAAAAGCGCTTGGCAAAAACCGGAATCAGGAAAACAACTCCCGGCAGAGAAAAGACCTGAACTGACTCAGGATGCTCAAACAGGCGAACCAAACAAGAAAAATTCGGAGAGACTCTATATGGGAATCAGAATATCCCTGCCGGATAAAACCCGGTTGGATGAAGAAAATCGTGTGCGAGACTGAGTTCAGAACTGCCGATACTATGCTTGTTTCCTCTCGTGAAGAGTCTCCATAAGATCAACAACATTTACAAAAACTGTTAAACTAATGTTCCCTTGTGAGGGGCAATTGGTATGACCAAGAAAACAGACTTCGATAATCGCAATACGGTCAGGATATCGTCGCGGATACCCGCGGAACTGGACGAAATGCTCAGCAGGGTTTCAAAAATTGAAAAAAAGCCGAAGAGCTATTACGTAAAAAAGTCTCTGGAATTTTTTCTGACGAACAAGCTTGAAGATATTGAAGACTATGAAGAAGCTGAGAAGTCCTACAGTGAATTCATTGCTTCCGGAGAAAAAACGATTTCTTTCTCAGAAATAAAGAACACCCTTTAGACGTGCTGAAAGCGAAGTTCAGGGGCAAAACCGGAAAACAGTCTTCAAAGCAACCTGGAAATCTTAAGGCGGTTCTCCGTTAAGCCAAGGTATCAACTAATGGAAATCCCAAGAAAAACAATCTGTGTTATTGCTGACGACATGTTTTTCTCGTCAAAGATTGAAAGCACGACCAAGCACCTTGATGTCTTTATGGTAAAGGCAAGAAATCGCGAGGAATTTCAAGACAGGGTGGAAGGAAAAAAAGTCGACCTCGTAATTATTGATCTCGCTTCAAAAAAAATCGATACCGAGGAAATTTTCGCCAGGCTCAGGAACTCCACTATACACAAAGAAACCTTCTGCATAGGATATCTGCCACACGTGGAGAGGGACCTCGCCGCCAAATTCAGAGAAAAAGGTGTAGACCTTGTTCTTCCAAGATCAAAATTTTCCCGGGAAATGAGCACGGTGATTAAGGAACACCTGGAATCGAAGTAAAAAACACCGACCTGCGGTTCCAACGCAGGCAACAGGAATTCGTGTTCACAAGGCAAATACGCGGAAATTCCTGCGATCGTCGTCAGGCTATCGCAACCATCGGGCAAGCTTGACAACGAAAGGGGGAATAATAATACTGTTTGCAACTTTTCTTTCTCCAAATCATGGTAGCAAACTATGTCAGACGACCAATCCAGAATCTGGTTTAACGGAAAAACAGTGCCTTGGAATGAGGCAAACGTGCATGTGCTCACCCATACCCTGCATTACGGTCTGGGCGCATTTGAAGGCATAAGGGCCTACAAATGCTCTGACGGAAAATCGGCCGTGCTGAAACTCACTGAGCATATGGAGAGGCTTTACGCTTCGGCGCATGTGGCCGGTATAGAAATTCCCTACGATATCCAGACCCTCTGCGACGCGGTGATTGAGCTTCTTCGCGAAAACGGGCTTGATGAAGCCTACATCAGACCCATAGTTTTTATCGGGGACGGGGGAAAAGGAATACTCCCGGGAGACAATCCCATAAACGTGGCGATAGCCGTGTGGCCATGGGGAACCTATCTTGGGGATGACGCAATTGCAAACGGAATCAGGGCGAAGATATCTTCCTACACGAGAATGCATGTGAACTCATTTATGACCAAGGCCAAGATATGCGGAAACTACGTAAACTCGGTCATGGCAAGACAGGAAGCGGCGGATCTCGGCTTCGATGAAGGAATACTGCTCGACGGAGAAGGTTACGTGGCCGAAGGAAGCGGGGAGAATATCTTTATCGTCAGAAACGGAATCCTCAAGACCCCTCCTCTCACTTCAATACTTGAAGGAATAACCAGAAAATGCGTGCTTGAACTAGCGGATGACGAAGGCATTACCGTAAAAGAGCAGCGTTTCACAAGAGATGAGCTCTATATAGCGGACGAGGCTTTTTTCACCGGGACCGCGGCTGAAGTGACGCCCATAAGAGAAGTTGACGGCAAGAAAATAGGTTCAGGTAAACCCGGGGAAATAACCAAGACTCTCCAGAAAAGATACTTTGGCGTTATAAAGGGAGAAGACGAGGAATTCAGCCACTGGCTTGATTATATTTCCTGAGCGGTTTCTACAATCCAGCACTGCTTAAGCGGACAAGGCAGCAAACTTTAGGGAATGTCATCTTTCCATAAGGTAGTTAACTATCGTCCTCACGCCAAACCCTGTGGCTCCGTACTGATACCAGCCAGAAGTTTTCTCCATGTAGGAAGGACCCGCTATGTCTATATGAACCCAGGGAACATCTGAAACGAAATTTTCAAGAAAAAGCGCCGCGGTTATCGCCCCACCCCACCTGCTTCCAACATTTTTGACGTCAGCTACGCGGCTTCTGATCTCCTCTCTTAACTCTGAGTCTAGAGGAAGCTCCCACATCTTTTCGCCCACGTTGCCAGCCGAACTGAGAATTGACTTAACAAGATTCGGGCTGTTGCCCATTACCCCGGCGTTGTGAAGCCCGAGTGCGACTATGCAAGCACCGGTGAGCGTCGCGAGATCCACTATTTCCGAGACCCCGAGGCGTACCGCGTAACTGAGCGCGTCGGATAGAGCCACCCTGCCTTCGGCATCTGTGTTTATAATTTCTATTGTCTTGCCGTTAAGGGCTGTTACAACGTCGTCCGGTTTATAGGCGGAAGCTCCTGTCATGTTTTCCGTAGCGGGCACAATACCGTGAACGTTGACGCCAGGAGCAAGTTCTCCTATCGCTTTCATGGAGCCAAGTACGACAGCCGCGCCCGACATGTCCATTTTCATCGTTCTCATGCTGTCTGCCGGCTTAAGACAAAGGCCTCCCGAGTCAAAGGTTATTCCCTTGCCGACAATTGCCACTTTCTTTCTGGATTTTCTGGGAGGTGTGTAGGAAAGATGGATGAATCTCGGGGGCTCGCTGCTTCCGAAAGAAACCGCGGAGAGTCCGCCCATTCCCATTTCCCTTATTTCTTCTTTGCCAAGAATCTTGCAGTCTAAGTGTTCTGAGCCTTCGGAAATCGAAAGGGCGTGTTCAGCAAGAATTGAGGGGGTAAGCAGGTTAGGAGGATCATTCACAAGATCTCTTGTAAAGGCAACGCTTTTTGAGACTGCACTTGCGCGCGCGGCCTGAGCGCTGAAATAATCAGCTGAGATTTTTCTTGAGGCTATACAAACCTTTTGTATTCGGTTTTTCTTTTTTCCCGAAGACTTTAATTTCCCGTATTCATAGGCTCCGCAGACCATTCCCTCTAGGAAAACCCCGAGAAACTCCCTGTCCACACCGGAGAAGTCAACGGAGACGGCGTTGGAGCGCTGGCCTGTTCTCGCAACCGCGATATTGGCCGCGCGAAAAGCCTCAAGCGCACCGAAATTCTCCTTTTTCCCGAGGCCGAGGAGGACAACGGTTTTCGTATTGAAATCGCCCGGCGTATCAACAAGAATCGTTTTTCCGAAGGCGCCTTTAAAGTCAGATAGTTTCGCCTTGTCCGAAAGAAACCCTCCAAGCGTGCGGTCAATTTTCCTAGCGGCGGCGGGAAGCCGCGGTTCTTCATAGCAGGGCAAAATTACCGAGTCAGACCTGATTTCCACAATGTTGTCTTTTACAAGAGAAAATTCCATTTTATCTCCCCGTTAATCGAGATTTCAAAACACGGCCGGGACGGCGATATTCCGATAGGAAGATAATTCTACATATTAGAGCATCCGAAACCAAAAACAGGGCTCGAGGAATGCCTGCTCTCTCAGGACATCAGTGCCGTCACTTCGGCTCAAATACAAGCTCAGGCACGACTACTTCCCACCGGTCGCACAGCATATTTTTTCTGTACTCAGGATCCGAGTTCTCACGATCTCTTACGACGACAGCGAAAACCGTTGCCCCCGTGCAGCGCATTCCCTCCGGCGGCTCGAACTTTTTGGCAAGCTGTCCCACAACCGCCCCCGAGTCATCAAGCAGCTCCCAGCGTCCGTTAGCAACCCGGGTTTCAAGACGGTCTCCATAGGAAAGCGCGGAGATAGAACGATGCAGGGAATGACCGGCGGGCTTGTATCCGGCAAAACCAATATACACTTCTCTGAGCGTGAGTCTTACGCGGCGTATTCTGAGCTTCTCGTCATGTTCGCCCGAAAGCGCGACAGGTGTGCGCTCCACTACCGAAAGATTGCCACGCAGAGGCTCCTGCAGCCGGTTCGATTTTCCAAGACGCATGAGCGTCAGAGTCTTTTTCGCCCGAGTCATGGCCACGTAGTAGAGCCTTCTGTCTTCATCGGCGTCCTTGGATGGCTGATCCCATCCGCCGTCAAGTATAACCACATGTTCAAATTCAAGTCCCTTGGCTCCGTGTGCAGTCACAAGAAACAGTCCCCGCTGGCGGCGACGTATTTCCCTGCCCCATTCCGCAACCCACTCGATAAAATGACTCACGGGAGTTTCCGCCTCGCCGCTTTCCTCTTTGTATTCCCCCGCCGCATCGCGAAGCAGGTCGTTCCAGTACCCGGTTTTCTGCGTCTTGAACCAGTTGTCCATATCCGCGACGGTCACGGTTTTTCGTTCACGTAGCCACAGAACAAACGCCTGAGTTTCGCGAAGATGCCAGAAGCCCGGGAAATCTTCATTGCCCATCTGCACGGGGATTCCCCGGGTTTCGCAGAAATTACGCACGGGTTCAAGGTTTTTCCACTCGCGTGCTACCACTGCGCAACGTGACCAGTCCCAACTGTCAGAAAGGTCCGCAAGACGTATTAACTCAGTCATGGCGATAACTGCCTGGGAAAACACGTCCTCTCCCGCCGGAATAATCTGCACCTTTCCCTTCGCTACCGAGTCAAGGCTTTCCCATTCCCCTCCCCTTGGATCCTTTGAACGCGCCTGGTTGACGCTGATGGGGCGGTTTACCTTCATGCGGTCCCGCGCCGGGCCAATCACCGCGTTTGCGGCAGCGATGATGTTGTGGGTAGAGCGGTAGTTTTCCGTGAGAAAGAAGGGTCGGGACTTGTAATCCTTCTTAAAACGCCTGATGAATTTGACTGAAGTCCCCTTGAAGGTGTAGATGTTCTGATCATCGTCTCCCACAGCGAACAATGTAAGCTTGTCATCCGGATTCTTCTTCGTTCGCCCCGCAAGAGCCGAGATAAGTTCATATTCTCCAGAGCCTATATCCTGATACTCATCGACAAGTATCCAGCGAAAACCGGCAAGCAGTCGCTCTCTCTGCTCATCCGATTCCTCAGGAGGCGCCCCTTCTCCCTGAAGAAGCGCTGTCGCCCGGCGCAGCACGTCCCTGAAGAAATCCCCGCTCGCGTGATTCATTCTTTCGGCGAGACTCGCGCCGACAAGGCGCATTGCAAGAGCGTGGAGGGTAAACACTGAAACACCGAGGAAGTCGTTGCCGACAAGTCCCCTTAGCCTGCGTTGTATATCGGCGGCGGCGTGGCGGTTATACGCAAGTGCCACAATGCTTCGGGGGTTCTCCCTTTTCACGCGCAGAAGGTAGGCGATGCGGTGCACCAGAACCCGGGTTTTGCCCGCACCCGGACCCGCGAGCACAAGCACGTTTGTCTGCTCCCGGTCATCCGCCACGATGCGCTGCTGGGGTGGGCTGTTAAGGCTCTCCACTATCGCGCGCCACGACTCTGGACTGGTCTCCCTTTCAAGCTCTTTTTTACGGTCAGGAAGCCAGCGGTCAAGAAAATCATTCTGTTTGAGCTTGAAATAATCATTAACCAGTTCCATGGCAGAGAACATATCGTCAAGTCCCCTGCTTGCGAACTCGGCCATTATATGTATCTGCTGTACCCGTCCCCTGTAATATAAAGCCAGAGGCTCGTAATCGACTTTGGCAAAACCCCTGTTAACAGGTTTCAGATCAAGGGTCATGGCAGTGCGAAACACGGTAAGTCCCCTGTTAAGACGGATAATTTCCTGGTCGTGAAGCCATAAAAGCGCCCTGTTAACCAGCTTCGCGGGATCCCTTGTCCGGCCTTTGAGGGCAATATCGGATGTGATCGCGTTTGAAAGCTTCCCCATGGTCGTATCCACCATGATATCCGTCCCGCGGGCCTTCGCGGGCAGAAGTCCGAGCAGGTGCTCAAGAAGAAGCTTCGCGGCCTCGCGCCTGAGATCGGCCGTCTTCTCAAGAGCGTACCATTCCCTCTGAAGAGCAACTCTCACCGCATCCCTGTTCCGGCTTCGCACGTAGATGCTCCCGGAATCCGCCTGGTCCCCTTTGCCGTCCCGGGCGATGCCGCGAAGAAGGGCAAGCACCCGCTGCGGCAGGGGATACTTAAGTCCCTGTTCACCCAGCTTCTGTGAAGCCGAGCGCAGAGGCAGGGTGAACTTCTCCCCCACTCCGATGTTGGGTTCCATATCGCGCATGTAGCTTATCAAGGCGCGCTCAAGCCCGACGGCCTGCTCAAGCCGTCTCTGGGATGAGTGCTGCACTCCCGAGTGAACAAAAGCTGTAAGAGCGATATCGTTGCTTGCTATGCCCAGACTCTCAAGGTCATGCATCGCTGAAGCCACTTCTTCAGGATCAAGACCCGATACGTACATGAGCTGGTCTGTGGAAACTCCTTCATCCCTGTCCGAGTTCATTATCTCCCTTATGATGGAGAGAAGCTTTTTCTGGTATTCGGTAGAAACCGCTTTCTTCCGCAATGTCCCCGAGATTTCCTCAAGCGAATTCATCTGAAGAGATGAGGGGAAAACATTGACCAGATTCTCCTCTCTTGTGAGCAGCACTGCTTCCTCAAGCCAAGATATCGCGGTCCTGACCCTCGTGTCGTCAGTAGCGGAATCCCTTGTGAATTCGTTATCCTCATCCTCAAGCAGTATTTCGCCCGCGGTGGCAATGATCTCTCCTCTGAGGCGTTTTTTGCGGTCAAGTCTTCGAAGCGCCCTCAGAATGCCGTGAATCTCCCTTCTTTTAAGCTTTGAACGCGCCGACATTCCGAACTGCCTCTCGGCGTCAGAAGGCGCGTAGAGCATGACGCAGCGCGCTGGATCACCGTCCCGCCCGGCCCTTCCCGCTTCCTGCAGATAATTCTCGAGCGAACCCGGCATGCCGGCGTGAACCACGAGCCTGACGTCAGGCT
>CAYSDX010000072.1:0-5617 GCA_964429945.1 uncultured Spirochaetia bacterium
TCCGTAGATAGCCGAAACGCTCGAGACGATTATCACGTCCCTTTGTCTGAAAAGAGCCTTGGTGGCGGCGTGGCGCATGCGGTCTATGTATTCGTTTATCGATGCGTCTTTTTCTATATACGTATCGGTCTCGGGGATATAGGCCTCGGGCTGGTAGTAGTCATAGTAGCTCACAAAATAGTGAACTTCGTTGTCGGGGAAAAAATCGCGCAGTTCGGCGTATATCTGCGCGGCCAGGGTTTTGTTGTGAACAAGTATCAACGCGGGACGTTCTGAGTCACGGATAACCTGGGCTATGGTAAAAGTCTTGCCGCTTCCTGTAACTCCAAGGAGAACCTGATCCTTGCACCCCAGCCGAAGCCCTTTGCCCAGTGCGGAGATAGCCCTGGGCTGATCTCCCTTGGGTTCAAAGGGGCTTTTTAGATTAAACAGAGATTTCCCGGAATCCATTTCAGAGACTATTTTAACCACTTGTATATGTATCCCGAATTTCTCATAAAACAGAAAAATCATTAATTGAAATTGCTTGCCTAATATGCTGTGATACCATAAATATTAAGCAAGAAAGGGGGATCTCTACATAAGTAGTTAACTTAAATGAAGAGTTTTACTGATTCCGAACTGGAAAATTTTTTAAACGACACGGAATCTGACCGGGTTGAGAGAAAACGTTCATTCAAGGGAGACACGTCTAAGAAAGCACGGCAGGCCGTATGCGCCTTCGCCAATGATCTCCCAAATCACAACCAACCCGGCATCCTGTTTGTCGGTGCCGAAGACGATGGCTCTCCATCAGGAGAGCCTGTCAGCGACGAGCTTTTACGTAGCTTGGCTGATATGAAAACCGACGGCAACATCCTCCCATTGCCCGCCCTCTCTGTAGAGAAACGGTTACTTAAGGGTGCAGAAATGGCGGTAGTGACGGTTATGCCGTCAGATATGCCACCTGTTAAATACGAGGGACGGGTATGGATTCGTACAGGACCACGGCGTTCTATTGCGAATGATCAGGAGGAACGCATTCTCAATGAAAGGAGAAGAAAAAAGAACTTGCCTTTTGACATCAGTATTATTCCAACCAGTACTATCTCAGATCTTTCAAAAACCATCTTTCAAAACGAATACCTTCCGGCCGCATTTGCTGATGATGTATTGAAAAACAATGGAAGGACATATGAAGAACAATTGACGTCCTGCAAATTTACTGTATCACCCACAGAGACCACACCAACCTTGCTCGGCCTCCTGTCCATCGGTAAAACCCCGCAGGATTTCCTTCCAGAAGTTTATATACAATTTCTGCGTATTGACGGCAAGGAATTACACGAACCGGTAATAGACGAAGAGGATATACGTGGCGCTCTAGTCGAAATACTGCGCCGCACTGAAGAGAAGCTTAAAGCTCATAACCGTACTGCAATAGATATATCCTCGGCACCAGTACATACAAAAGAAACACCCTATCCGCACGTGGCTCTTCAGCAAATTCTCTACAACGCCGTGCTTCACAGAACCTATGAAAATACCCATGCGCCGGTGCGCGTCTACTGGTTTAAGGACCGTATCGAAATCAATAGTCCAGGTGGCCCTTACGGCAATGTCACACCCGAGAACTTTGGCAATCCCGGCATTACCGATTACCGTAATCCGAATATATGTGATGTATTAAAAACATTCGGATTTGTTCAGGCATTCGGTCGTGGTATAGCTACAGCCAAAACAGCGATGGAAAACAATGGCAACCCCGAACCCGAGTTTGAAGTCAATCAAAGCTCAGTTCTATGTATATCGAGAGAAAAAACGTGAAAGCATCTGTTCTGACATTTTTTAATAATAAAGGCGGTGTGGGGAAAACCTCAATGATTTACCACTTAGCCTGGATGTTCTCCAGCTTGCAGAAACGAGTGGTAATTTTCGATCTTGACCCACAGTCCAATCTGACAGCAGCATTTTTAAATGAAGATGAGATCGAGGCAGTCTGGAATCAGCATAATGAAGGTTCCACAATTTACAATTGTGTTAACCCGTTAGCTGGTGTTGGAGATATTGTAGAACCTGTACTTAAGAATATAACAACCGGTCTTTATCTTCTTCCGGGCGACATAAGATTATCGGACTATGAAAGCGTCTTATCGGAAGCATGGCCCGGAAGCATGGGTGACAGCAATTTGTATCGACCTATGCGTATACTGAGCTCGTTCTGGCAGGTAATGCAGATGGCTGCCGAGCAGATACAGGCTGAACTTATTCTGATTGATATCGGGCCTAATCTTGGCGCAATCAACCGGTCGGTGCTCGTAGCTACAGATTATGTAGTAATACCGATGGGGGCGGACCTTTTTTCCCTGCAGGGACTGAAGAATCTTGGTCCAACTCTAAGAAAATGGAAAAATCTGTGGCGGAAAAGATTAGATAACTGGAAAGAGAATGAAGAAGCGTCTTCGCATAAAAACTTTCGACTGCCCCAAGGAGAGATGCAACCGATAGGGTATTTGTGCCAGCAACATAGTGTACGATTAGACCGACCCGTAAAAGCCTATGACAAATGGGTACAACGTATACCGGAAATTTATTGCGAATCTGTATTAAATGAGCATCCGAATGGCAATGGACAGTTAGAGGAAGATCATTGCCTGGCGACGGTAAAACATTACCGTAGCCTGATTCCCATGGCTCAGGAGCATCGTAAACCTATTTTCAACCTGACTTCGGCAGATGGAGCAATAGGTTCCCACGCAAATGCTGTACAAGACGCCAAAGAAGATTTTAAGCAACTGGCAACTAAAATCGCTTCACGAATGGAAATAAATATAGAAGCAGAGTCATTATGATTGTTTCAGTTTTACAGAAATGGTTTTAGAAAGAAACCAACAACAGAAAATGGAATATCATATCCTGACAGATGTCTCGTTTAAGACTCCAAAGAACCCTGCGAACTCCATGTCATGTGTGAATTCTGCGATTTCTTGCTTGAACATTATGAATGCTCCAATCCCTGCATAATCACGGTTCCATGAGCAAAGAAAAAGGCAGGGTATATCTGATCGGCGCGGGTCCCGGCGATGCGGGGCTCCTTACCCTAAAAGGGAAAAAACTGCTCGGGGAAGCACAGGTGGTAATCTATGACTCTCTGGTAAATCCGCAGATTCTTAAGTTCTGCCGCCCCGATGCGGAACTCCTCTTTGCAGGCAAGACAATGGGGCGGGCCCATATATCCCAGGAAGAGATAAATGAGCTTCTTATAAGCAAGGCAAAAGAGGGCAAGACGGTGGCCAGACTAAAAGGGGGCGATCCCTTTGTTTTCGGAAGGGGCGGAGAGGAAGCCGAAGCGATAGTTAAAAACGGCATCGATATCGAGATCGTCCCGGGAGTAAGCTCCGTTACTGCGGTGCCGGCTTACGGAGGAATTCCCATTACTCACAGGGAATACAATTCTTCTTTCGCAGTCTTTACCGGTCATCATCAGGGAGAGGATTCTGACTACGATCCGGCTCAGGTAGAAACACTGGTATTCCTAATGGGACTAAGCAACATCGAGAGCATAATGAAAAAACTGCTTGAGCGCGGAAAGGAACCGTCCACTCCCGTTGCCGTCATATCCTGCGGTACGCTGCCCGAACAGGCGTCCGTCGTGGGAACCATTTCCGACATAGCGGAAAAAACCAGAGTCCTTGATGTGCAGACCCCGGCCACCATAGTGGTTGGAGAAGTCGCCGCGCTGGCAGAAGCTATAGGGTGGTATGAAAAAAAGCCTCTTTTCGGAAAAACCGTAATGGTAACAAGAGAAAAGGAGGACTCATCCGAGTTCGCAGAACTTCTTACATCCTGCGGAGCGAAGACCATCGAATTCCCCACGATCGAGATAAAACCCATAAGGGATACCGAAGAACAGCAACTTTCGGTACGGAACCTTGGAGGCTACGACCTTCTTGTGTTCACAAGCGTAAACGGAGTCAGCAACTATTTTGAGGTGCTGGCCTCTCATGGAAAAGACTCTCGCGACCTGAAAGGCAAGAAGATAATAGCCATAGGAGAAAGAACGTCAGAAGAGCTGCTAAAGTATAACCTCGCGCAGGATTACATGCCCGCGGTCTATACGGCCGAAGGAATAATTTCTCTTGCGGAGAAACTGAACCTCGACGGCAGGAAAATACTTATCCCGAGGGCGCTTGTGGCAAGAGAACTTCTCCCTGAAACGCTGCGGGCATTGGGAGCCACTGTGGAGGTGCTCTGCGTTTATGAAACCCTTGTTCCAGACTATAAAAAGGAAGAACTTGACCTGATGAAGATGAAGCTCTCCGATGCGGAGATAGACCTAGTGACGTTCACAAGCTCCTCGACCGTAACGAATTTCTTCTCGCTTTTCGGGAAAGACCCGGAAGTTTTCGCCAGAACCGTGTTCGCATGCATAGGACCCGTAACGTCCGCGACACTGCTTGACCATGGGTTTACCCCGGCGGCAACAGCCGACATCCATACGACCCGAGGCCTTAAAGAAAAGATCCTGAACTTTTATCTCTCGTAAAAAGGAAGGCACCTTGAAATGCCGAGATTTCCGATTAGAAAAGAATCATCCACAGAAGATGATGGAACCCTTCGCGGAACAATATCCGAGAGCGACTACACTCATATAACAAAAGTTCTGAGGCTCGGGACCGGGGACCGCATAACCGTTTTTGACACTGAATCCACCGAGTATAAGGGCACAATAACGGATATCTCTCCCGGAACCATCGCCCTCCAGATTCACGACACCCGCCTGCTGCGAACAGAGCCCGGACTGGAACTGAATCTCTTCCAGGCAATTCTCAAAGGAAACAAGATGGACTGGATAATAAGTCAGGCAACTCAACTCGGCGTATCGGGAATTTTTCCGGTAATTTCCGAAAGAACGCAGGTAAGAGCAACCTCCAAGATCAACAGATGGAACAAGATAGCCCAAGAATCAACAAAGCAGTGCGGAAGAGTGACTCCGCCTGTGGTTTCAGAACCGGTCGATTTCCGGGATTCCTTTGGAATTAAGAAGCAAAGCGGGATGAAAGTAATACTTTATGAAAATCAAGGCAAATTGTTCGGGGATTATATGGATTCCGTCTCGAGACCAGTAAACAGCGTAAATGTGTATGTCGGCCCCGAGGGAGGCTTTTCGAAGAGGGAAATTATTTTGGCGAACGGGAAAGGTTATGCAGCGCTTGGACTTGGAAAAAGAATACTCAGAGCGGAGACCGCTTCGATGGCGAGTCTGGTGCTTTTCCAGTCATCCTTAGGCGACATGTAACCCCAGTACAAGAGAATAAAGATAGCATTTTTCTATCGATTCCAAGGCTTCAATGAGGCCGGGGCATTTCTACCCCGGAAAACGGCAGGGTCAGAACGCCACGCTTCAGGAATATCCTTGCTTCAATGAGGCCGGGGCATTTCTACCCCGGAAAACTTGCCACGGTTGCCACCTTACCCACGGTTCCGGATACGCTTCAATGAGGCCGGGGCATTTCTACCCCGGAAAACGGGACTGATAAGTCTCGCTCTGGAAGGATTTAATGACGCTTCAATGAGGCCGGGGCATTTCTACCCCGGAAAACCGATGACGGAATTAAAAAAAAACAGGAGAGGAGGG
>CAYSDX010000073.1:0-3037 GCA_964429945.1 uncultured Spirochaetia bacterium
GACCGTGATTTTTACATTCCCAGTTGCTCATTATTTACCTCGTCGAGTGGATTAAAAGAAGATTTTTACTAACTGAAAGACGCACGGATTATACACACGCCCGGATTTTTTTCAACAGCGATCAATGGAAATAGCATACAATGCTAGCCGAGAATTCCGTGAAAAGAAGCGGGAGAAAGTTTTTTATCAATGACACCCCAATTTTTTGTAAGGCACAGTTGAATTGCGGACGATTAGCTTTTTATAACTAACTGCGGTCATCGCTATTTGATACTCACAACTCCCAGTTATCACTCAATTATTTTCTTCTAGGGCAAATAAGCATAATTAATTGTGCTTATTTGACTTTCTTTTTTTCCTTGCTATCATATTGACCGTTATGTTTAACGTTTCTGAACAGGAAGTCCTTCGGCGTCTCCACACCGACAGCCCTTGGTGGGAAGATCGAAATGATGTCAGATGGAAAGATTCTCCCAAAAGAGTCTATTTCTCCCCGTTTTTTGAACTAATACACGAGAAAAAGATCAATCGGGCAGTTGTGCTGATGGGCCCCCGCAGGGTCGGTAAAACCGTTATGGTTCATCAGGCAGTTGCCGAACTCATAAGGAAAAGAGTTGATCCGAAACGAATTCTATATGTTCCTTTGGACAACCCTCTGTATTCAGGTTTGTCGCTTGAAAAAATCCTTCTCATATTCACCGAATTGAACTCCATAGCGCAAGATGACTCTTGTTATCTTTTTTTTGACGAGATTCAATACCTGGGCGATTGGGAGCGGCATTTAAAATCTCTAGTCGATTCCTATCCGCAGCACCGTTTCATAGCAACTGGTTCGGCCGCTGCAGTACTAAAACTGAAAAGCGACGAGTCCGGTGCCGGAAGGTTCACCGACTTCATTCTTCCTCCACTGACATTTTACGAATACGTTAAGTTCTCGGACAAAGAAAAAAGATTTTTTGTTCAGGGAGACACACCTGACCATATCTCATTTCCCTTTCTTCTTGAAAAAATTGAAGATCTGAACAGGAAATTTATAGATTATATAAACTTCGGAGGCTACCCCGAAGCCGTATTCTCAGAAGAGATCAGAGGGGATCCTGGTCGTTTCATCAAGAATGACATTATAGACAAGGTACTTCTGCGGGACCTGCCAAGCCTGTATGGGATAAGTGACATTCCAGAACTTAACCGACTGTTCGTCACACTTGCCCGTAACAC
Source organism: uncultured Spirochaetia bacterium (assembly GCA_964429945.1). Lineage (GTDB taxonomy): Bacteria > Desulfobacterota_D > UBA1144 > Nemesobacterales > Nemesobacteraceae > Nemesobacter. The sequence goes on from CAYSDX010000073.1 coordinate 1,219, forward strand.
CGGGCAGGAAATCAACCTGCCGGGCATCGCTCAAGACTCAAACGTAGGGAAGAGCACAATATCAAAGTACTTGGAATATCTCGAAGCAGCTTTTCTGATAAAACGCGTTAGCAGGATCGACAGAAACGCCAGAAAGTTTAAAAGAGAACACAAATTCAAAGTCTATCTTACAAACGCCTCCATGTACCCGGCATTGTTCGGTACTATAGAAGAAAATAACAAAACCATCCTTGGTAAACTGGCGGAAACAGCGTTTTTCAGTAATTCCTTTCACTGGCCCGGACAATCAGAGACAACATATTACGCGCGCTGGAAAAATGGAGAAGTAGACCTAGTAGACATGAACGCGGCAGGAATAAGAGCAGCAATTGAAATCAAGTGGTCTGACAGACCGCTTGAAGATTTTTCGGAGATTAAAGGACTGCTTGCTTTCGCCGAAAAAAATGAATTTGTCAGTCCACATCCTCTGGGTTGTACCACGCTTACAAAACAAGATGCCCGACACTACGGCAACAAAGAAGTCGTGTTCATTCCCACAAGTCTCTATTGTTTTATATTAGGGCAGTCTTTAGACACTCCTGAATTCGGAGAAGAATTATCAAAGTCCACGGTACAAACAAAGTAAGCTTCCACAAATCCTTGAAGCAGTTCCCAGATGAGGGATTTACGAGGAAATATTTTGAGAATAAGAGATAGGGAAAGACAGGCTTGTCCTTAGAATCTCTGTTTTCCGTGTTTTTTCCGCCAACCATAACTCCCTGAAATTTTTAAATAATTTTGTGCAGATTGGCTAGCATTGTATGTTATTCCCCGGTTAATGAGAAAACCCCCGGACGGTCCGCGGACGGCCAAGCTTCATACAGAAGGCATATGCGCCTTTTTCTCCGAGATGCCCCCGAGCAGATCGATAAAACCCCCGAAAGTCCGTTTGCTGAGATCTGAAAGGGCGTCTATGTATTTGGGCGTCTGGGATCGTATGGTATCGGGATCTATCTTGCCGCCGAGTTCTTCGATTTCCTTTTTGTTCACCGGAGTGACAAGCCAGCGCTCTATCATTGGCGCATCGACCTCAAGGTGAAACTGGAACCCGTATACCTTGTCCCCGTATCGAAACGCCTGATTCGTACACGCTGGGGAAGTAGCCAAGTGCACGGCGCCCGGCGGAATCTCAAAAGTATCCCCGTGCCACTGAAAGACCTTCTCAACCGCGCCGAATGCGCCCATAAGACGATCCTCTCCCCCCTCTTCGGTAGGGGAAACGTCATACCAGCCGATCTCCTTCTCCGGGTTCTTGTTAACCCGGGCTCCGAGGGCCTTTGCAATCAGTTGCGAACCGAGACATACGCCGAGCACCGGAGCGTCCATTTCGATAAACTCCCTTATGGACTCGGTCTCCGGTACGAGGTAAGGATACTCCTCAGTCTCGTCCACGTTCATCGGCCCCCCCAGAACAACAAGACCGTCGTAATTACGGAGTCTGGGAATCTTGTAGTTTGAACGGCCGAAGTTTACGTAACGTATCCTGAAACCGGCATCCCTTAGCATCGGGTCAAGAGTTCCCAGTATCTCGTGAGGTACATGCTGGAAGACAAGCAGTTTCGGCATGGGGCAGGATTTTAACCACTTTTCCGTCCCCTGTCATTTCGCCGGATTACGGACAAACTCAGATTTGCCACACACCGCGCAGAGTCTTCTTCAAAAGAGAGGATTCAAGCGCGGACAGAAACTCCTTTCTTGAGATTTCTCTTCCCCCGAGAGTCCTCATATGATCCGTCGGAACCTGGGAATCTATGAAATCAAAACCGGATTCCCAGCATTT
>CAYSDX010000074.1:0-93307 GCA_964429945.1 uncultured Spirochaetia bacterium
TCGAAGGGACTGCTGCGTGCGCGGTTGATTGAAACTGGTGATTCCGGGGGAAATCGGCGGCGCGTTCCGTCTGAATCGGGCAATGCGGCTTTGAGATTGCCGGAATACGGATCGGCGACGCTCCGGTTCCGGAAACCACAACCTCGAAAATTCTTACAGCGCAAGTCCCTCTATTATCGGTTGTTGCGAAACGTCGGCGTTCTTGATATTGTATATCCATCTCATTTCATTTGGATTTTTGGGTGGAAGACTAGATGAGATCTTGGCTCAGGGAAAAGAAAAAAAGGGACTGGTTGGTTCTATTTTTAATATCGCTCGGGTTCCTTTTCGTTCTTGTCTTCCTGTACGCCAGGTTTCTTCACGAAAGGGAATCAGATGCGCAACATCACTCTGAGGAAAACGCGTACAGGCCCGTAAAGGTAATGACGCCTGTCGCGTCTTCAGGTTCAATCTACACCGAAGCTCTCGGAAGGGTCCGTGGCAAGCAGACCGTGTTGGTCCGCGCGACCGTTTCGGGATGGGTAAAGCGGATAGATTCCGGCCGAGGCCAGGAAATTGAAAAGGACGGAATCATTCTCGAGCTTTACGATTACCGCGTGGAAACCCGGCTTGACGAAGCCAAATACAATCTTGAATCCGCCAGGGGAAAGCTTGCCGAGGCCGACAGGGTATACCAAAGGAACACGGCTCTTTTCAAGAAGGGAATAGTGTCTGAGGATGAGACCGAAGCGTCGCGAAACCTGCTTGAAACCGCTTCAGCCGGTGTAAAGGCGCTTGAAGCTTCTTACAACAGGGCCAAGTGGAATTACGAAAACCTCAAAATCCGTTCCCCTATCCAGGGTCAGATCGTTGAAATCGTTCCAGACATGGGGCAGGAAACAAGAAGCGGGGACGTGGTGGCAAAGGTCGTTAACCTAAGCGGCAGGAAAGTAATAGCCGGTGTGGACGTGTCTGCTGCCAGAAGCGTCAAGCGGGGAGATGCTCTTGAGGTATCTCTTACGAGAGACGGCGCTGCGGAAACTGTCACGGGCGAAGTTGACGGCGTGAGTCCGGGTTCTGATGATTTCTCGGGCACCTACGATATCGAGATTGCCATATCCGACCCCTCGATAAAATGGTGGCCCGGGGAAATGGTTTCCGTAAGAATACCGGTGCAGAAGCTTGATAATGTAGTCAGAATTCCCAAGACGGCTGTCTTGTCCGACAGCAGGGAAGCTTTCTCTTTCGTGCTGGTCGAAAAAAACGGAGAAGTTCTGAAGGTTAAGGTGGCACCCACTTGGATCGACGATAACTCGGCCTACATATCTTTTGCCTCGCTTCCCGAAGATTCCAGAATTATAACGGAGGGGAACTTCGGCCTGCTTCCTGGTCACCCGGTAAGGGTTGTCGACTGATCTTCAATCAATGTCGCCGTGCCCGTTTGTGGTCGAGAAATTTCACTCTCCCCAAGGTGTGCGGGTTCAGGAGGGGTGGTTCCTGAGGAATTCGCATTTTTCCCGGATAATCTCCGCCGCCCTTTGTGTCTCCTCGAAGCTGTTTTCCGGGCAGAAACTGAATCTTACGCTTGAATACGCGTGCTGTTCATCCAGTCCCATGGCGGTCAGAACATAAGATGGCGTAACGTCGAAATTCGTGCACGCAGAACTCTGCGAACACCTTATTCCCGCTTCGTCAAGAAGGGAGACAAGTTCTCTTCCGTCGGTTCCGCCGAAATGGATATTGGTGGTGTTGCATACTCTTTTCCCGCCGCCACCGTTAATCGAAGTGTCCGGGATGGATTCAATTATCTTTTTCTCGAACCGGTCGCGAAGGTCCCTCATCTTCCCTATGGCCCGCTCAAAGCTTGTGTGCCTTATCTCGCAGGCGATCCCCAGGCCGGCTATGCCCGGAAGATTCTCGGTCCCGGGGCGAAACCCTTCTTCCTGGAACCCTCCGAAAAGAAAGGGATTCACAAGCAGCCTGTCTTTCGCGTAGAGAACCGCGGCGCCCTGGGGGCCGCTGATTTTATGAGCCGTGAAAGAGAGAAAATCCACGTGAAGTTTCGCAAGATCCACCTTGAGTTTCCCTACGGCTTGGGCGGCGTCTGTGTGAAGAAGCACGTTGTTTTTCCTGCAGAGTTCGGAAATGCTCTCCATATCCTGTATAACTCCGGTTTCGTTGTTAACCCACTGCACGGAAACAAGGTCGGTTTTCTCGCAAAGCGCATCTTCGAGTCTTCGGATGTCAAGAACTCCCTGTTCGTCCACCTCGAGCATTTCGATGTGGACGTCGTTTAGTTCGAGGAAGTTGCACATCTTCATTATCGAGGAGTGCTCTACTTGGGTTGTGACGATGCGCGGCCTGTTTTTCTTCCTTGTGCAGGAATAAAAAACCATGTTGTTTGATTCCGTGCCGGAACTTGTGAATATGAGATCTTCGGGGGAGCAGCCCACGAGGTCGGAGGTGCGTTTTCGGGAAAGGTCCATGCGGCGCCTCGCTCGCTCTCCCGCCGAATGGGCGCTTGAAGGGTTGCCGAATCCCTCGCCCATGGCTTCGTGCATGGCCTCCGTTACTTCGGGAAGTGGTCTTGTAGTTGCGTTGTTGTCAAAGTAGATTTCGCCGGAAATGTCCTCTGTACACCCCATTGTAAAGCTAATAATACACGATTTTGCGGTTAAGGTGTTTCTTCCGGCAGGTCTTCGGGCAGAAGAAGGGTTATGCAGGGTTCCTCGGAGTCTTTCGTTACCGGTCCCAGGTAGGAAATAACCTGAAATTCCCGGCCCTTTCCGTCTTTGGTAACCGAAGCGGAGAAATTAATAAGGTTGGTTCTCTTCGTTTTCCTGGTCGCCCTTATGGACGACACGAGCGGGGAAAGTATCTCTTTTAGCCTGGTGCTTTCGTCTTCGCCGCGGTCCGAGGCCTCGGAATCGGGCTCCATCAGTTCCTTTTTAAGCAAAGAGGTTACAAATATGCGGATCATGAGGCCTGATTCCCTCGCCACATCTGATACCTCGAACTGTTTTTCGAGCTCGAGGTCGGACTCTCTTTCCATGTAGAATTTTTCCATTTCTCTCCCCCGTAATATTGGTAGTATATACTAGGTAGCGTAGTCGGTACATACCGCCGCAGGGCCGGGAGAATTTCCGCATGGACAAGACGGGAGAAATAAAATTTGTTCCCCTGAGGGGAATTCCGGAAGTGAAGAAGGGGGACAGCCTCGGGGAGATGATTCTTCGAGCCGCCGCCCGTGAGGAATTTTCGTTTCTCGACGGGGATATAGTCGTAATTGCCCAGAAGGTGGTTTCAAAGGCCGAAGGCAGGGTCGTTAATCTCTCCCAGATAGAGCCTTCGGGTTTCGCGGTCACCGTTTCTCGGGAAGTTTCAAAGGATCCAAGGCTGGTGGAGGTGATTCTGGGGGAAACCAGGAGAATCGTGAGAATGGACGAGAGAGAAAGCGGGAAGGGAAGGCTTATAGTTGAGACGACCGGAGGGCTCGTTCTGGCAAATGCCGGCGTTGATGCTTCAAACGTTTCCGGGGGCGAGGATGTCACGCTTCTTCCGCTTGATTCCGATCGCTCCGCCGGGGCTGTAAGAAGACAGATAGAACAGGAAACCGGGAAGTACGTAGCCGTTATAATCAGCGACACCGTGGGGCGTCCCTGGCGAGAAGGGCTTACAGACATCGCCATTGGCTGCAGCGGCATAAAAGCGCTTTCTGACCGCAGGGGAGAAACCGATTCTAAGGGGCTTACGCTTACCGCGACCGAGATGGCGACCGCCGACCAGGTGGCCTGTGCAGCGGGGTTGCTGATGGAGAAAACCGCGGCGCTGCCCGTGGTTGTAACGCGCGGGGTTGAGTACATCCGGGGAGAAGGGGGCTCGGGTGAACTGATCAGAGATCCTGCCCATGACCTGTTCAGATAGTTTTCAGGGATTTCATGAAAGGTTTTTTCGAAAAGGATTTTCTTCTCATCTCTCACCGGGGCGCGAGTCACTACGAGCCTGAGAATACGCTTCGATCTTTCCGCAGGGCTCTGGATATGGGATCGAGCGCGATAGAATTCGACGTGAGAAAAAGTCGTGACGGCCGCCTGGTCGTCATTCACGACAGTAAAGTTGACAGGACCACGGACGGCACGGGAGCCGTTTCGGGAAAGACTCTTTCTGAACTTCAATCTCTTGACGCCGGTTGCGGGGAGCGGATTCCGACTCTTGAAGAGGTGCTCGAGAATTTCGGGGGGCGTTGCGGACTCGTAGTCGAGCTTAAGGAGAAGGGCACCGAAGAGAAAACGGTTTCGCTTATAAAAAAACATGGTCTCACCAAGGAAGTCGCGGTGGTTTCTTTCCGCGGAGACTGTATTCGCTCGGTAAGGGCGCTTGATTCCGCCATCCCCACGGGGCTCATTACGGTTTTCGGCTTTGGGTGCGTGAAGAAGGCTCTTTCGCTGGGTTGCCGGGTAGTTGCTACAAATCACCGTTTCATGACGCGTCGGCTTGTTTCGGAAGCACGGGAAAACGGTCTTTTTGTGTGCTGCTGGACAGTTAATGACCCGAAGCGAGGCGAGAAACTGGCCGGGATGGGCCTTGATGGGGTAATTACAGACAAGCCCGACCTGCTCTAAAGCCTGCTTGCGGCTGTGCGTCGCCGTGATTTACGCGGTCTATCGGTTATTATCCGGTATCAGATACGCTGTTTGACTGACGGTGAGAAAATGCCGCCTAACTCCATAAGTTCCATATATCTTGACTATAACGCGACCACGCCCCTTGACCCGCGCGTTCTGGAAGAGATGGCTTCCTGTTTCGCCGAGAACTACGGGAACCCCTCCAGCATTCATTCTTCTGGAAGCGTTGCGCGCGCGGCGGTTGACTACGCCCGGGAAAGAGTATCGGATTATCTCGGAGCAAGGCCGGGAGAAATAGTTTTTACTTCCGGAGGCAGCGAAAGCAACAATTTCGCCATAAAAGGTCTGGCCTACGCCCTTTCTGACAGGGGAAACCACCTGATTACGACCGCAGTCGAACACGCCTCGTGTCTTGAGACGTTCAGGTTTCTTGAGCGCAGTGGTTTCGAGGTCACTTACCTCCCAGTGGATTCTTTCGGACTTGTTTCCCCCGAGCAGTTCCGGGAAGCGATTACCGAGCGCACGATTCTTGTCTCCTGCATGTACGTGAATAACGAGACTGGGGTTATAAGCCCCATTCGCGAGATAGGAGAAATTGCCCGCGAGAGAGGAGTAGTTTTCCATGCCGACGCGGTCCAGGCTCTGGGGAAAATGGAAATCGACCTTGCCAGCCTGCCGGTGGATATGGCGTCTTTTTCCTCGCACAAGATTTGCGGCCCCAAGGGGGCGGGGGCTCTTTACGTAAGGAAAGGAATCGGCCTTGAGCCTTTCGTGCACGGCGGGGGGCAGGAGAGGGGAAAGAGATCGGGAACGGAGAACGTGGCGGCGGTCTGCGGATTCGGTTACGCGTGCGAGCTTCTCCGTGGGGAGCTTGAGACGGAAAACGAAAGACTGGGGAAGCTGCGCGACCGTCTTTTCGAAGAGCTTTCCCGGAGGGTAGAGGATGTTTACCTGAACGGACATCCTGAGGCGCGAGTCTCCAATACCCTTAACGTTGGTTTTCCCGGCACTCCGGGTGACTCTGTAGTGATGAATCTCGATACCGCAGGCGTAGCGGTTTCAACTGGTTCCGCCTGCTCCGAGGGAAACGTTGATCCTTCCCACGTGTTGGTTGCCATGGGACTTGAAGAACAAGAAGCGCTTTGCTCGGTCAGGTTCAGCTTCGGTCGTTTTACCCGTTCGGAGGAAATCGACAGAGTGGTCGAGCTTCTTCCTGCCATGGTGGAGAGGATAAGGACGCTTCAGAATTTCTGACGGGATGTCCGGGAACCGCTTGCCGAGTTCCATATATCGGCGGGCGATATGCAAGTGTCGTCTGAATTAGGGGTAAAGCGGGACGGAGTCAAGTCCCAGGCTCTCGGGGAGGTCGAGCATGATGTTCATGTTCTGTATCGCTTGGCCGGAGGCTCCCTTCACCAGATTATCTATTGCGCAGACAATTACCGCGGTTTTTTTGTCCGGGTTTGCCTTTACGCCTATGTCGCAGAAGTTTGAACCCCTGACACAGGAAGTGTTCGGAAAAGTTCCCTCGGGAAGAATCCTCACAAAAGGAGAGTTCTTGTAGAATTGCCCGAGAGCGTCCAGCAGGTCTCGGGTCTTCTGGCTGCCCGAGAGGCTTACGTATATTGTCGAGAGGATGCCCCTGTTTATCGGTACGAGATGCGGGGTGAAAGCAACTTCCACTTTGTTGCCTAGAAAATCCGAGAGTCCCTGCTCTATTTCAGGGGCATGACGGTGCTCGCCTACCTTGTAGGCTTTCATTCCTTCTGAGACCTCGCAGAAATGGAGGTCAAGCGAAGGGTTCCTTCCTGCTCCCGAAGCCCCGGATTTCGAATCGATAATGATCCCTTCTGTCCCCACCATGCCGTTTTCAAGAAGCGGTGCGAGCGGAAGGATTGAAGAGGTGGGATAGCATCCCGGGTTTGCCACCAGTTTCGTTTCCGATATTTGTTCCGCATGCAGTTCAGGGATTCCGTAGACGGCGTTTTCGAGAAGATGGGTGCATGGATGATCTCCGTACCAGTCCTTGTACGTGCCTTCCTTGAGGCGGAAATCCGCCCCGAGATCAATTATCCTTACGTCCCTTTCGTAGATTTTTTCTATAAGCTCGGCCGATGCTCCGTGAGGAAGCGCGGCGAATACCACGTCGGTATCGTCCGGGATGAGCGAGGGATCCGAACTGCTGAGCTCAAGATCGGCTATTTCTCCAAGGTGCGGAAAGACCTCGGCCAGAGCACGACCCGCGTGCCTTGACGCTGTTAAATGCGAAATGCTGGCCCGGGGATGTCCCCCGAGGAGCCTTATGAGTTCCGCTCCCGTGTAGCCGCTTGCTCCCAGAATACATACGTTAAGCTTTTCCATCACCGTGAAACGATACTACGGGAATCAGAAAAACTCAATCCGCCCCCGGCAATTCAGACATTTGTCCCGGGGATGACATGAGCAACCCTAAATTTTCGGTATCCATCCCTAAATTTCCGGGGTTTTCTCGGGGAATTAGTCGGCGTTTTATTATCCGGTACAATTACCAAAGGCGTTTTGAGGCTGCGGTTGACCGCAGGCCGGGTGGAAACTCCGTTTAGCAACGCAAGACAAGGTCTCAGATCCGCAGGAGGAAAACCTGCCGCTACCGAAAAGACATGCGGCTTGACCGGTTTTCCACAGACTTCGGGATTATAGTCGAGCGCACACTAAGTATCATCGACTGATTTTCTATGCACGTCGCCAATTTTTCAGTAAGGAATTCCTTTTTCGTCAATTTGTTGATGGGAGCCATAATACTTATAGGGCTTCTGCTTGCATTCTCTCTTCCCCTTGAACTGTTTCCCTCCGTAAAACTCGAAACGGTGACGGTAAGCACGTATTTTCCAGGTTCTTCCGCAGAAGACGTTGAAAATCTTGTAAGCGTTCCAATTGAGCAGCAGATAAAGAACGTCTCCGGCGTCAAGATCGTAAAATCCGTTTCTTCCGAAGGGCTCTCGCGGGTTACGGCTGAGGTTTACCCGGGTGAAGACACCAGAAGGATTGCCTGGGAGATTGATTCCAAAGTCAACCTGATAGCAGACGATCTTCCCGAGGACGCCGAAGAACCCGTAACAGAAGAGAAGAAAGCGAGTTATCCGCTGGCGAGCGTTTCGGTCTCAGGAGATATGCCTAGAGATATTCTTTATAGCAGCGCCAGAAGACTGCGGGATGAACTTGCGCTTTTAGACGGTATTGACAACGTGACCTCCGTCGGACTGCCCGACCCAGCAATATGGGTGTATCTGGATTACCCGAAAATGGTGCAGTTCGGACTGGGGATTGAGGAGATTTCAGACGCCATCAACGCAAAAAATCTGGATATTCCCGGGGCGAATTTTACTCGGAACAGTGCTGATTTTCTGCTTAGAACCGAGGGAAAGATAAGGTCTGTGGAAGACCTTCTCGATATTCCAGTCGCCAGGAACATTGAGGGTAAACATGTCCTGCTCCGCGATGTGGCGACGGTAGCTCTCGGGGAACAGCGGGAGAACCTGAGATCGAGGATAAACGGTCGTCCTGCGATTACTTTCTGGGTGGAGAAGCAGAAAGACGTCGATATTGTGGATACCGTGAATCGCATAAAAGAGCTTGGCGAGAGATACGAGAGTGAACTGCCGGAAAATATGGAAATAATCCTGGCGTTTGACAGGTCACACTGGGTGAAAAGCCGTCTTCAGACCATGCTTAAAAGCGGGAGTCTTGGGTTTGTTCTGGTAGTAATCCTTCTTACTCTTTTTCTTGACCGCAGGGCGGCCTTCATAGCCGCCTTGGGGATTCCCGTTTCTTTTCTGGGGGCCGCGATATTAATGAAGATGACCGGCACAACGCTGAATGTCCTTTCCATGTTCGGTCTTATAATGATGCTGGGAATGGTAGTGGATGACGCCATAATCGTCGTTGAGAACGTCCAGAGGCATATATCAAGGGGAATGGAACCGCTGCGGGCGGCGGTGGTAGGGACAAAAGAGGTCGCTTGGCCCGTGGTCGCTACGGTACTGACCAATATCGCTGCGTTTACTCCCCTTCTTCTTGCCACGGGGCTCATCGGACAGTTCCTTTCCGTAATTCCCAAAGTTGCGATCTTCGCTCTCTGCTTCTCCCTTTTCGAAGCCCTGGTGATAATGCCGTCTCACTGCGCCGACTGGCTTCCGGCAAACGGCAAAACGAGATCTCCTCGCGGAAACGCGGCGCTTCTGCGCGTAAGGGGCATGTATCTGCGGGGACTTCTGTTTGCGCTTAGAAACCGCTATGCGGTAATAGGATGTTTCACGGTTATTTTTTCCTTTTCAGTGTTTGTGTTTGTCCAGATTCCCAACGTGATGTTCTACCTTCATGATATCGAGGAGATAATGGTAAGGGTTGAGAATCCCCCCTCATCCAGTCTGGAGCATACAACCGCTTCCGTAGCCCAGGTGGAAGAAGCCGTGCGCCAAAGCGTTCCCCCTCATGTTCTGAAGAACACTTTATCCATGGTGGGCATAGATATGTCTGATCCTGACAATCTGTTTTCCATAGGAGACCATATAGCCACGGTTCTGGTTGAATACGAGGATTACTCTGCCAGAAAAGAAAACGCAGTTGAGCTCTCTAAGGTTGCGGAGAGCAGGGTGGGGGAAACGGTTACGGGACCCAAACAGGTTGATTTCCTCATGACGGTGGGTCCTCCTACCGGGAAACCGGTGGATGTCAAAATAAGCGGGGATGACATACCGGTGCTGATGGAAATAGCCTCCCGGGTCCGGGAGTTTCTGGGCAGTCAGCCGGGGGTGAGCGCTGCGACCAGTAATCTTGTTTATGGAAAGCCCGAGGCGAGAGTTGATATAGACGAGAGAAAAGCCGGGGTGTTCGGTATTGACAAGTGGAGCGTGGCGCGGGAAATCAAGGCTCTCGGAGACGGTCTCACGGTTGCGAAGACCAGGGTGGGCGAGGAAGAGGCCGAGATAAATCTGCGATACGGAAGGGGAGAGTCCGGTGTTTTCTCGGTAAAATCGCACCAGGTCCCGACTCCTCTCGGGAGGCGGGTTCCTATCGGCACTGTGGCGGAGATAACGGACTCCAAGACACCGCTTGAGATAAGAAGGGAGAACCTTCGAAGAACAGTCACCGTAACGGCCGAAGTGGACGCCCAGATGACCACTTCAAGGGAGGTAAACGCAAATCTTTCGCGTCACCTCAACAGTCTTCTGGAGAACTATCCGGGCTACTCGTTTCGGTTCGCAGGGGAGGAGGAGCAGTACACTCAGGCTATAAGCGACATAAAGAAGGCGTCGCTTTTGGCTTTACTTCTCATTTATCTCATTCTCGCAAGCATACTGCGCTCCGCCTTTCAGCCCCTTATAATAATGAGCGTGCTGCCTTTTTGCGTTACGGGAATGATCGTAGCGATCCTGCTGCGCGGCGAACCCATGACGCTTCCCGCCATCATAGGAATGGTTGCGCTTCTGGGCATAGTGGTGAACGACAGCCTGCTGCTGCTGAACTTTATCAACCGAAGGGCGAAAAAGATGCCGAGCAAGGCTGTGGCCATAGTATTTTCCGCGAGATACCGCTTCCGGCCTATCGTTCTCACCACGCTTACGACATTCTCGGGGCTTTTCTCCCTGATGTTCGCCTACAAGGGCCAGGCGGGCATTCTCGCTCCGATGGCGGCTTCCCTGGGGTTCGGACTTGTCTTCTCGACCTTCGTCATACTCTACCTCGTGCCCTGCCTTTATCTGGCTCTCGACGATATTGCCAGGCGATTGCGATATTTCGGCCGAACGAGAACGCTGAGGCCGAGCGGTGGGGGCTCCCTGCAAACTGGCTAACGCACGATTATACGGTACAATTAAAAGGGTATTTCAGGGGGCCTAGTTGACTGGATACGGGGTGGAAAAAATCGATTAACAACCGTTATGCTTGGTATTTGCGTGGCTACCGGGGTGTTTGGCCGCGCAGCGAAATGCGGTATTTCTTCTCAAATTAATTTTCCTATTGACTAACGGCGGGCAAATGTATAGTTTTTGCGAAATTCAAAGTCTAGTTTCGGAGGTTTTCTGATGTCTATCAGGGTTGGAATAAACGGGTTCGGAAGAATAGGAAGACACGTGCTCAGAATCGGTCTCGGCAGAGAGAACCTTGAGTTCGTGGGAATAAACGATATTACGGATACCGAAACCCTGGCCCATCTCTTCAAGTACGATTCGGTGTTCGGCCGCTACCCTGGAGAGGTTGAGTGTGACGGCGGGGGAATAACCGTGGACGGGAAATTCATAAAGGTGTTTTCCGAGAGGAACCCCGCGAATATCCCGTGGACCGAGACGGGAGCGCAGGTCGTGGCGGAGGCAAGCGGCATTTTCAGGACCCGCGAGTCTGCGGCGGCGCATATGGGTGAGAGCGTGAAAAAGGTGATAATCACCGCGCCCGCGAGCGGCGAGGTGGATTTCACCACGGTAATGGGCATAAACGATCACGACTACGAACCAGAAAGCCACGACGTGATTTCAAACGCGTCCTGCACGACCAACTGCTTCGGCATGCTGGTCAAGGTCCTTCACGAAAATTTCTCGATCAGGCGGGGAGAGATGACCACGATACACTCCTACACGAACGACCAGAGGATACTTGACACCCCGCATAAAGATAAAAGGAGGGCGAGAGCGGCTGCCCTCTCCATCATTCCCACAAGCACGGGGGCGGCAAATGCCATACAAATCGTCTTTCCCGAACTCAAGGGGAAACTCTCCGCGGTCGCGGTAAGAGTTCCTACTCCCAACGTATCGCTTGTGGATTTTACCTGCGAGGTGGAAAAGGGGACTTCCGTGGATGAGGTGAACGCCAAGTTCAAGGAAGCGGCTGAAGGAACGCTTAGCGGTTACCTTGCCTACGTCGAGGACGAAATCGTCTCTTCCGATCTTGTGGGAGACACTCATTCCTCCTCCTTTGACTCCATGCTGACTTCGGTGGTGGAGGATAATCTGATCAAGGTCGTGGCCTGGTACGACAACGAGTACGGATACACTTCCAGGGTGGTTGATCTCATAGAGCTTGTCGGGAGAGAGCTTTGAAGAAAAAGCTTCTTGTAACGGATCTCCCCGATTCGCGGTATGAAGGGAAAAGAGTTTTCGTAAGGGTTGATTTCAACGTTCCCGTAAACGGCAGGAAAATAACCGAAGATTACAGGATAAGGCGCACTATCCCGACAATCGATTACCTTACAAGATGCGGAGCCAAGGTAATACTCGCTTCCCACATGGGAAGACCCAAAGGACGCAGGATAGAACGTCTTTCCATGGCCCCTGTGGCCGCGAGGCTTAACGAGTTTCTGGGAACCAAGATTCATTTCCCGGGCGCTGTCGTGGGCAGGAAGGTTGAAAACGCCTCGAAAAGACTCAAAAACGGCGAGGTGATGCTCCTTGAGAACCTGAGATATCACAACGAGGAACCGGAAAACGACGCGGATTTCTCGAAAAAACTCGCGTCTTTAGCCGATATCTACGTGAACGAGGCTTTCGGCACCTCGCACAGGGCTCACGCCTCCACTTACGGAATGACCTCCCACTTCGATAAAAAACTCGCAGGTCTCATGGTGGGAAGCGAAATGAAGTTTCTTAGTCGCCTGATAAGAAGACCCAAAAAACCCTACGTGGTCATCGTCGGGGGAATGAAGATAAAGGACAAGATAGGAGCTCTGAAGAACATAATCAAAAAGGCGGACAGGGTTCTTGTGGGCGGAGGGGTGGCTTACACTTTCCTGGCGGCGCAGGGGATAAGCGTAGGAAAGTGCTCTGTGGAGAGGGAGATGCTTTACTGGGCCCGGGAGGCTCTTGACACATACAAGGAGAAGATTCTTCTGCCCGTTGACCACGTGATGGCTGAGTCTGCCGGCGGCAAGAAGACGCTTGCGGTTACGGGCGCTGAGATCCCCGACGACATGACGGCTTTTGACATAGGGCCGAAAACAGTTGAGAGGTTCACCTCGCATATAAAGGGAGAGGGCACGGTTTTCTGGAACGGTCCCATGGGGTTTTTCGAAGTGGACGACTTCTCAAACGGCACAACCGCCATCGCAAGAACATTCGCGCTTGCTATGTGGAGGGGAGCCATCACTGTTCTCGGAGGAGGGGACAGCGTGGCGGCGCTTAAAAAGTCCGGGGTCAAGTTCTCCGAAGTGACCCATGTGTCTACCGGGGGCGGGGCCTGTTTTGAATTCCTCGGAAGATCAGACCTTCCTGGAATATCGGTTCTCAGTGACAGCTAAGGCCCTATCAGGTATTTATTTCAGTAGAATCTGAAATTTTCAGGGGTGAATTCATGGCCATAAAGGAACTTAAGGGAATCGATAAGATAGAGGCGTTGCTGGGAGGGGATTCGGAATACCTGCTCGGCCACAAGTGCACTACTATAAGCAAAAAAAACCTCTATCTACCGGGACCGGGTTACGTAGACGAGGTATTCGTCCAAAACGACCGCTCGCCCGCGGTGATAAGAAACCTGCAGACCATCCTTAATCACGGACGCCTCGGAGGAACAGGATACATATCCATCCTTCCGGTGGACCAGGGGATTGAGCATTCGGCTGGAGCGTCTTTCGCGGTTAATCCGCTTTATTTCGATCCTGAAAACATAGTGAAGCTTGCCATGGAGGGAGGCTGTAACGGCGTGGCCTCGACCGTTGGGGTGCTGGGTTCGGTTTCAAGAAAATACGCGCACAAAATTCCTTTCATAGCGAAAATCAACCACAATGAACTGCTGAGCTATCCTAATACTTACGACCAGATTCTCTTCGGAAACGTGGATCAGGCTTTTCAGTTGGGGGCCGTGGCGGTCGGAGCGACGATATATTTCGGTTCCGAGGAAAGCTCCCGCCAGATTCAGGAAATATCAGAGGTTTTCAGTCACGCCCATTCCCTGGGTCTCGCAACGATACTCTGGGCCTACCTGAGAAACCCGGCTTTTAAGCAGGACGAGGCGGATTACCACGTTTCGGCTGACCTCACAGGGCAGGCAAACCACCTTTCGGTGAGCGTGGGAGCCGATATAGTCAAGCAGAAGCTCCCGGAAAACAACGGCGGCTTCACGGCTCTTTCCTTCGGAAAGACCCACGAGCGCGTTTACTCAAAGCTGACTTCCGACCACCCCATAGACCTTACCCGCTATCAGCTCGCAAACTGCTACATGGGGAGAGTGGGGCTTATAAATTCGGGAGGGGCCTCGGGCTCGGACGATCTTGGGGACGCGGTGAGAACCGCCATTATAAACAAAAGGGCCGGGGGAATGGGGCTTATAAGCGGAAGAAAGTCTTTCCAGAAGCCCATGCGCGAGGGCGTCGCGCTTCTGAAAAGCATTCAGAACGTCTATCTGGAGCGGGAGATCACGATTGCCTAAGCGCCGGGCGCTTACTTGAAGTGACTTATCACTTCTCCTGCTAGCGTGTCAAAGGAGTACTCAAGATCGGGGCTGAAATCCCTGATTATGAAGTGGGTGACTCCGGCTTCTATGTATTCTTCGAACCTTTTTATCGCGTCACCGGCCGTTCCGTAAATCACGAAATCAGACAGTATCTCCCGTGTATAGTACGTCTCCCCCATCTGCCTGAATCTGGTCAGCATGTCCTGATCGTTGGGCATTATGCTTGTGTAGGAGAGGCCCTTGTACTTGGGATCTATTTCGAGATCGTACCCGGCTTCCTCTATGACGTCGGGCCAGATGATCGCGTGTTTTATTCTGTCAAGAGTTTCGTAAGCGGTGTCCTTGTCCCTGGCGATGGATACGAAAATGTATATGCACTTCTCAAAGTTCTCCGGAGCGGCTGGATTCTCACTCATGGCTTTTTCCACTTCGCCGAGCTTGCTTGAGAAAACCCATGTGGGCATCGCGTTTGTTACCCAGCCGTTCCCTAGCGCGCCGGCGACCCCGAGAGCCTTCGGGCCGGTTGCCGCTATGTATACCGGAACTTCTTCTCCGTTAACGGGGCTTATCCTTACCTCGGCTTCGCTAAGAGAGTAGAACTCTCCCTCAAAGGTTACCGTCTCGCCGGCCCAAAGCCGTCTCATGATAGGTATGGATTCCCGCAGACGCGCAAGAGGCCTGTTCCAGTTTATGCCGTAGTAGTCAAGGTTCATCTTTTCCCCGTACCCAAGACAGCTGAACGCCCTTCCTCCCGAGAGGTTGTCTATGGTCGCGAGTCTGTGGGCGAACATTGCTGGATGGGACCTGTGGGGGTCTCCGATGGCTCCAAGGCGGATTCTGTCCGTTTTTACCGCCGCGGCAGTGATTATTGACCACACTTCCGGAGTCAGTTTTTTCGCCATAAACAGTATGTGGTCGGGGAACCATACAGCATCGAAACCGGCCGCTTCGCAGCGGACGGCGAAATCCACGAGTTCGGTAACGGGTTTGCCCGGAAGGGGAGCGGTAAGTCCGAAGCTGATTTTTTCACCCATTTTTCATTGCTCCTCGGATTCTTTGGTGTCTTTTAAGAAATTCAGGAACTTGCTTACCATGTTGTAGGAACCGATATATATCGGGGTTCTCTGGTGAAGCTCCGTCGGCTGAATGTCGAGCGTTCTCTCCGTTCCGCTTGATGCAGCTCCTCCGGCCTGTTCCACGATGAAGGCCATCGGGTTGCACTCGTAGAGAAGCCTTAGTTTTCCGTTCGGAGAATCCGAGGTCCGCGGGTAAAGGAATATTCCTCCCTTGAGCAGATTCCTGTGAATGTCGGCGACCATGGATCCGACGTACCGAAGCGAAAGGCTTGAACTGTTTTCTCCATCCCTGCAGTAATCGAGATACTCCCTTACCCTGTCCGGGAATTTCGAGTAGTTATAGTAGTTGACCGAGAAAATATTGCCGTGGCTCGGGATCTTTATGTTCGGATGGGAGAGACAGAACTCTCCTATCGAAGGGTCAAGGGTAAATCCGTTTACTCCGTGGCCGGTAGTGTAAACCAGCATGGTCGAAGAACCGTATATTATGTATCCGGCGGCCGTCTGGGCCTTGCCAGGCTGCAGGAAGTCTTCCTTTAGGCACGAAGAGAACATCTTGGATGTTCTCCTGTATACGGAAAATATGGTTCCCACCGAGACGTTTACGTCTATGTTGGAGGATCCGTCAAGAGGGTCCATAGCTATGACGTATTTCGAGGTTTTCGATTTCTCGTCGGAGAAGGCTATGAAATCCTCATTTTCCTCAGAGGCCACTCCGGCGCATTCTCCGCCATGTTCAAGCGCGGTCAGAAATCTTTCGTTCGCGTAGGAATCTAGCTTTCTTACCTCTTCCCCCTGAATGTTTATCTGGCCCGTTTTGCCCAGAATGTCCGCGACGAGGCCGGCTTTGTTCACTTCCCTGTGAACTATTTTGGCCGCGAACCCTATATCCCGAAGCAGCCTGGAAAGCTCCCCCGTGGAATAGGGAAATTCATACTGATTTCTTATGATAAATTCGTCGAGAGTAGTTATTGAAACCATATTGCGAGTTGTTCTAGAGAAAGGTCATGACAAAACGCTTTTCCATAAAAGTCTAACTGAATCGGCGGAGTTAATTAAGGGGGGATCGATTAATAATGATTGGAGAAAAAACGTTTCAGCCTGAGAAGCCACATGGGCCTGCGGGGTCCTTGAGCGGGCTGGCGGATAAGACGGTTGTTAAGGTCCCTTGGTTCATATCCGTTCACTCAAAGTCCGGTTCCTGTTTTCTTTCCCGCAGCTCCCGGAATTTTTCCAGGCTTTTGTCGAGGCTGTCTGGCGCCTGTTCCCTGAGAATGTGGTGTCCGGTTACGACTTTTGGCGCCAGAACGGAATTTCTAACGAAAGGAGAATCTTCCCCCACAAATTGTTTTACCCCCACTACCACGAGGTAGCAGAGCAGCAGACCGATTATAAACCCCATCGCTCCGCCGAAAAGGTGATCAAGCCACTCCATATTGATTTTTTCCATCAGGTCCGTCAGGAAACGTGAGAGATAATGTATGAGTATGTATGCGGAGCAGGCTGCGATCAGGAATCCCAGAATATTTGAGATTTCCGGCTCGGCGATAATGTTTTTCTCGAGCAGAAGATCCCCCAGCGACTCATGGAAAAGAAAGCCCAGCGCTATTCCCCCTATTATTGCTGCGAGGGAGAAGACCTGCTTTATAAGTCCTGATCTGAGTCCCGTTGCGAAACAGATCAGAATTATGCATAGGAGTAAGATATCGAAAAGGTTCAAATCAGTTTACCGTTACGGTTTTGCGTGCTATCTTACGAAAAAATTCATTTGAGAAAAGAAACTTACATTAGGTTCAAGGCAGTGTCCAATCTTTGACTTGTGGGGTTCGTTTATATAGTCTAAGCGTCCGATGGAGTTCTCCGACATAATTGAGATAATTCACCCAAGCCTCGCGGAAACGGAGAGGAAAATCGATGAATTCATAAAATCCGACATTCCGCTGGTTTACGAGATAGCTAAGTACCTGCTTGGCGGAGGGGGAAAGAGAATCAGGCCTTCCCTTGTTCTGCTCTCAAGCGCAGCCTGCGGGCTTACCGAGGGAGAGAACCGGATTGCGGCCGCCGCAGGCATTGAACTTTTCCACGCCGGCACCCTTTTTCATGATGATGTGGTCGACCAGGCGGAATTCAGAAGGGGAAACGCCTCTTCAAATATGGTCTGGGGGAACAAACCCACCGTGCTGGTGGGGGATTTTATGCTGGCGCGGGGCCTTGAGCTGATATACAGCTGCGGTAGCCTTGAACTCCTGAAGGTGGTCTCGAGAGCCTCGTCGCGCCTTGCCGAGGGTCACGTGCTCGAGATCATGAGCGAAAGAGAAATGGTCGAAATCTCCGAGGATTTCTGCTTCTCCGTGATTGATCACAAAACGGCGGCGCTTATTGAGTGCTCTACAGAGACCGGAGCGCTTCTGGCGAACACCTCAAACGGAGCGGTCAGGGCCCTTTCACATTACGGCCACAACATAGGAATAGCGTTCCAGCTTATAGACGATGCGCTTGATTACTGTTCGGAAGAAAACAAGTTCGGAAAAAAGACCGGCCAGGACCTTGCTGAACGCAAAATGACCCTTCCGCTTTACTACTCAATTGAAAATGCCCCGGAAGACGTAAAACGCAGCGTGATCGAAACGCTCGACAAGGAAGACGACCTCAATAGTTCCGAGATAGAGGAAATAATGGGGCTCGTAAGCCACTACCGCGGGGTTGACATGACCAGGCAGCGCGCAAAGGAATTTGTCGTCGACGCAAAGAGATCTCTGGACGGGATAGCGCAGAGCGATTATAAAGAATCCCTAGACCGCCTTGCCGATTACGTGGCTGAAAGAGATTTCTGATAGTAGTGGTCAAGCACAAGGCCCATGACATAAGCGTCCCCCCTGCCCCTGCCGTAGTAGTTCTTGCGCGTTCTTATGATTTCGAACCCGAGTTTTTCGTAAAGAGTGATTGCCGGGGTATTTGTCGTTCTTACCTCGAGAATAACTGAGAGGGCTCCCATTTTCTCGTAAAAATTAAACGTGTCGGAAAGCAGTTCCCTCGCTACTCCCTTTCTCCTGTGGCAGGGCGACACGGCGATCTTAAATACGTGAATTTCGTCGTAGATAAGAGTGGATATTGAATAGCCCGCAACGTCTTCGTCGGTTCCGTTTATAGCGATATTGCAGAAGAATCCAGGTTTTTTGATGTAATCCGCGAGTATCTGTTTCGGCCACGGGGTAATGAAGGACTCATTTTCGATTTTCACGATCTCGTTTATGTATTTCGGCGAGATGGATTTTATAATCATTTTTCTTCCGACGAGGGGGGCAATCCGAGCTTTTCGAAGTAGAGGTCAAGTAGATTTGCGGCTCCCGTGTAAGGATCCGTTTTTCCTTCTATCACTTCCCTCTCCACTTCGCCGAGCGTTTTTTTGATCAAGGCATTTTCGTAAAAGCTGTCCTCAAGATTCTGGGCGAGCGCCTCGTGAAGGCGGTATTTCGCCTGCTTTTTTCTTTTCTCCGTAAAATATCCATTCTCTCTGCAGAGCTTTTCATACTCCTCGACGCATTGCCAAATTTCTTTTATTCCGAAACCTGTAACTGAGGAGCAGGCGTAAGCCTTGGGAACCCACCCGGATTCGGGCGGCTTATGAAATCTGAGCGCCTCTTCCATTTCCTGCTTCATAAGCTCCGCCCTTTTCTTGTTCCGCCCGTCCGCTTTTGTTATCAATACGGCGTCGGCGCGTTCAATTATTCCCTTTTTTATCCCCTGAATATCGTCTCCCGCTCCGGTAATCATTAGCAGCATGAAGAAATCGACCATGGAATGACATGTGATCTCGGACTGTCCGACTCCCACCGTTTCTATGAGAATCGTGTCAAATCCCGCGGCCTCGCAGAGAATCACTGCGTCGCTTGTTTTTTTTGAAACTCCTCCGAGAGAGCCGGCCGAAGGAGAAGGCCTTATGTAAACGTTTTCGTGCCGGGAGAGTTCCTGCATTCTGAGTTTGTCGCCGAGAACGCTTCCTCCCGTTTCGCTGCTTGTGGGATCAATTGCGAGCACTGCTATCTTCTTTCCGCACTCGCGAGCGAGGTAGAGGCCCAGGGATTCTATGAAGCTGCTTTTTCCGACTCCCGGTATGCCCGTGATCCCCACCCTTACGGATTTTCCGGATCGCGGCAGACACCACGTGATTATTTCCTGCGCAAGCTTTTTGTGCTCGGGCAGGGTGCTTTCCGCCAGAGTTATCGCTCTGCTCAGAACGGGTATCTCTCCCTTGGTTATACCCTTGCGGTAGGATTCAGCTTCCGTTTTTCTGCGCGGCTTCATATTCGGGTTTCCACAAGTGGCAGGAGTATGGCTTCAGCCGCTGCGGACAGCACGGTTCCCGGACCGAATATCTGGGAGACACCGGCATCCATGAGGTAATCGTAATCGCGTTTTGGGATAACCCCTCCCGCCACTACCATTATATCATCCGCTCCCATCTGGCCGAGCTTTTCTATCAGCTCTGGGATGAGCGTTTTGTGACCGGCGGCCAGGCTTGATATTCCGATTATATGGACGTCGTTTTCAACTGCCTGCCTTGCCGCCTCTTCAGGGGTCTGAAAAAGCGGGCCTATGTCCACGTCGAAACCGAGATCGGCAAAACCCGTGGCTATTATCTTCGCCCCGCGATCATGGCCGTCCTGTCCCATCTTGGCAACAAGTATTCTGGGCCTTCTGCCTTCCAGTGAGGCGAAGCGGTCGGCGAGCTCTCTTGCCTTGGTGAAGCCGGTGTCCTTGGAGATTTCCGAGGAATATACTCCCGAGATCGTGCGCCATCCGGGCTGGTACCTTCCCCATATCTCTTCACACGCGTCTGATATCTCTCCGAGTGTGGCATTCTCCCTCGCGGCTTCAACTGCCAGGGAAAGAAGGTTCCCTTCTCCCGTTCTGGCGCATTCAGTGATCTTCCGGAGCACGCGCTCCACTGCCTTGGAGTCTCTGTTTTTCCTCAGTTTCTCCAGTCTTTTAATCTGATTTTGCCTCACCCTGCGGTTATCTACTTCCAGTATATCGAATTCTTCCTGTACGTCCGAGTTGTATCTGTTGACCCCTACTATAACGTCTTTTCCCGAATCTATCCTTGCCTGCTTCCGGGCCGCCGCTTCCTCGATCCTCATTTTCGGTATGCCGGTTTCTATGGCTTTGGACATTCCGCCGAGCTCTTCTATTTCCATTATGAGTTCCCAGGCCTTTCTCGCCAGTTCGTGGGTAAGGTGCTCGACGTAGTAGGATCCCGCCCAGGGATCGATCAACCTGCATATATCGGTTTCCTTCTGAAGGTAAAGCTGGGTGTTTCTCGCTATCCTGGCGGAAAAGTCGGTGGGAAGGGCGATGGCTTCGTCAAGGGCGTTTGTATGGAGCGACTGAGTGCCGCCGAGCACCGCGCTCAGGGCTTCAACGCAGGTTCTCGTCACGTTGTTAAACGGGTCCTGTTCCGTAAGGCTCCATCCCGAGGTCTGGCAGTGGGTTCTGAGCATAAGCGATTGCGGACTTTTGGGGTTAAACTGATTGACGATTTTGGCCCAGAGCATCCTGGCGGCCCTCATTTTCGCGATTTCCATGAAATGGTCCATGCCTATTCCCCAGAAAAAGGAGATTCTGGGAGCGAAGTCGTCAATATCGAGTCCCGCCTCAACTCCCGCTCTTAAGTATTCAAGTCCGTCCGCCAAGGTGTAGGCGAGTTCTATGTCCGATGTGGCGCCCGCTTCTTCCATGTGGTAGCCGCTTACGCTTATTGAGTTGAACTTAGGCATGTTTTTGGACGTGTATTCGAATATGTCCGAGACTATCTTCATCGAGAATTCGGGCGGATAAATATAGGTGTTCCTTACCATGAACTCCTTTAGTATGTCGTTTTGGATCGTGCCGTTCAGTTTTTCCGGTTCCACCCCCTGGCGCTCCGCCACGACTATGTAGAAAGCCATAATAGGCAGAACCGCGCCGTTCATGGTCATGGAAACCGAAATCTGATCAAGGGGTATCCGGTCAAGAAGAATTTCCATGTCGAGTATCGAATCTATCGCCACGCCCGCCTTTCCGACATCTCCCGAGACCCTGGGATGATCCGAGTCATACCCCCGGTGGGTCGGAAGATCGAAGGCTATGGAAAGTCCCTTCTGTCCCGCGGCCAGGTTCCTCCTGTAAAACGCGTTTGATTCCTCCGCGGTGGAAAACCCGGCGTACTGCCTGATGGTCCAGGGCCTTGAGATGTACATGGTCGGATAGGGACCGCGAAGGTAGGGAGGGACTCCTGAGACGAATCCCAGATGTTCTGCGTCGCTTAGGTCGTCGCGGACATAAAGCGTCCTTATGTCTATTTTCTCCGGTGATTCACGTATTATATCTCTGCTAGCCCGGGAGTTCTCACTCCGGCCTGGGCCCGCGCCGAGTTCTATTTTCGAAAAATCAGGTCTCATGGTCCGACCTCGCCTGAGAGAAGTGTCTGCTGATATTTTTCAAGCACCTCAAGGACATCCGAATCCGAGTTGATAAAGTCATCCGCTCCCGCATGTGCGAGCTTCTCGGCTGCGTTTTGTGAGCCGCCTGGAATAACGGCTTTTATTCCCGCTTTTTTGTTCTTGAGTTTTTTTATCGCTTCCTCTGCGGACTGTTCGTAATCCTTGTCAGAACCGCAGAGCACCACCGCAAGCGGGTTCTCGCGAAGAGCTGCCGTGACTCCTTTCTGAATTCCCGGACTCTCCGCCCCGTCAACTACCGTGAACCCGCCGCATCCGAAAAAATTCATCGAAAAAACCGATCTTGCGACTGTCTGCGGAGAGTCGCTCAGATGAAGCAGGAAAACTTTCGGCGCCCCGCCCGTCCCTTCCGCGAGTTCTTCGCTTAGAAGCCTTATTCTCTCAAACCCCCGGGCTGCTCTTGATTCCGCGATAGGTTCTACCGTCCGGGTTGAGCCGCCTATCTCCCTCTCCGCGGGCGCGGTTTTCCGGACATGCTCTATCATCCTCTCCAGAGGATTGGGAAACTCGTTTGTTCCGACAAGCGTTTTTTTCCTCCGGGAAATGTCGAGGAGGGCTTTTTCTCTGCTGCTCCTGACCGCGTTCTGTATGAACCCGCTTCTAAGGCATTCAAGATAGCCGCCTTTTCTTTCTATTTCCTGGAACAACTCGAGGGATTTCCGTGAGATGGACTGCGTCAGTTCCTCTATGTGATAAGAGCCGCCTCCGGGATCAGTGACCGCGTCGAGACGGGATTCGTTTTTAATCAGAAGCTGGATGTTTCTCGCCACTCGCCTCGAGAATTCATCGGGTTCCCTGTGGTGGGCGTCAAAGGGTTCCACTGTCAGGGAATCTGCTCCCCCGATTACCGACGCCATGGCTTCAAGCGTTGCCCGCAGTATGTTTACGTGCGAGTCATAGATGGTTTTGTTAAAGGCCGTAGTGCGGCAGTGGGTTCTCATTTTTGCGGATTCAGCGGATGTGGGGATGAATTTTTCCGCGACGTTTGCCCAGAGCGCCCTTGCGGCGCGAAGCTTGGCGATTTCCGCGAAGTAGCTTGAACCGGTGGAGAAGGAAAAAACGAGGTGGCGGCAGGCGGAATCTGCGTCAACGCCCCTTTGGCGGAGCATGACCAGATACTCGACCGCGGCGGCAATCGTGAAAGCAAGCTCCTGGATTATCGTCGCGCCCGAATCTTTATACGTTGAGCTTTTCGCCGAAAACGCCGCATAACCGGGCGCGGCATCGGAGAGATGTTCGATGGTTTTCGCGATTTTCTCCACATGCTTCTCAAGCGGCGTCACAAGATGCCCACGTGCGAGCAGTTCGGAGAGAGGGTCAAAAAAAACCGCCCCCCCAAGCTCCTGGGTGTCGATTCCCTTTTTCCTGCATGCGGAGATGAAAAGCGCGCAGATTTTTTCCGGGTCTTCTCTCAGGGCGAAATTGATTCTAGTGCGCAGGGGATCTATGTCTTTTACAAGAGTTTCGATTGCCCCGCGTTTTATTTTCGTTTCCGGGATGAAGGTGAGCGAATCCGCTCCGCCTTTTATGGCAGCAAGCGCGTCGCGCACGGCGTCTTCTGGGACGGCAAGTTTTACGTCTTCGCTAAGAAGCCAGGTGTTATCTTTTCTTCGGGTTCCCCGGACAAACGGGAATTCTCCCGGAAGCTGATTCTCCCGGAAGGAAAAACCCTCGGCTTCCTCTTCTGTGTAGAAAGGCTCGACTGCTATGCCGTCTTCTGTGTGCCATATGAAATCTTCGTAGGACCCCAGCTTTGCGAACTTTTTTTCAACTTGTTTTTTCCAGCTTTCTTTTGATACGCTTGGAAAATCACCGAAAAGAAGGGTTTGCTCACGTTTTTCTTTCGCCTTGCCCATAAGTTTCTCCACGCCTCTTCCCCGCCACGCTGACGACCGCGAGGTGTCGGGCAGAGGCCTCCCCGGTTTTTCCTCCGTAAATTGTACTCTCTAATTTGCTTATGCCAACATACTGAAACCGTTTGAATTTCGATTCACCCGCACGTAGCCGCGGCGCCAGCCGGGTTCCTCTAATTGTTATTTGCTTTTTTCAGCTTTAATATTAAACAGGTGTCTGGAAAAGCGGTCGTAATGGTTTCGGGAGGCGTGGACAGTTCGACTCTCTGCTACAAGGCGGTGCGGGAGGGTTACGATGTTTCGCCTCTTACGTTTATCTACGGACAAAAGCATGAAAAGGAGGTTCTTTCCTCGGAGAATATATGCCGCCATCTGGGGCTTCGTCCCAATGTAGTAGATCTTTCTTCGGTAAGCGCTCTTTTCGGTGCCTCTGCGCTTACAGACCGTGAGGTCGAGATTCCGAGGGTCCCCGCATCCGCTAGCAATTACGAAACTCTTTCCGCCACGGTCGTTCCGAACCGAAACGCCATTTTCCTTTCTCTGGCGGTCGCCTATTCCCAGAGCATCGGCTGCGACGTTGTGTTCTACGGCGCGCATCATTCCGACAGGGGGGTGTATCCGGACTGCCGCGCGGAGTTTGTTTCGGCTTTCGAGGGAGCAGAAAGGCTCGCAACGGATAACGAGCGGCTTACCATAGTTGCCCCGTTTGTGGACATGGACAAATCAGGGATAGTTAAGCTCGGCTCGCGCCTTGGGGTTCCTTTTAAAGACACGTGGTCGTGTTACGTGGGTTCCCGGGCGCACTGCGGCACCTGCAGTTCCTGCAGGGAGAGGAAAAGGGCTTTTATCCAAGCGGAAGTGGCTGATCCGACCGAATACGAAGCGTAATTGTGATGAAGGTAAGCGAGATTTTCTTTTCAATACAGGGGGAGGGAGTTCATATCGGGCTGCCGACGGTTTTTCTCAGGTTTTTTGCCTGTGATCTGAGATGCAGCTGGTGTGATACCATGTACGCCGTGGAGGGAACCGATTTCCGGGAGATGGAAACCGCAGAGGTGCTGAGCAGGATTCTGGGGTACGGCTGTTCCCGGGTTTGCATAACAGGAGGGGAACCGCTTATCCAGCGCGATGCCGTGGAGGAGGTAACGGAATTTCTGCTCGAGAGGGATTTTGTGGTAGTGCTTGAAACAAGCGGACACAAGAAACCTCCCGGGATTTTCTCCCATCCGAATTCTGTTGTGAGCATGGACTGCAAATGTCCCGGTTCCGGCATGGACTCCAGGATGGATTTTTCACTTTACGATGCCTTGGGGGAAAAGGACCAGCTTAAGTTCGTAATAGCCGACGACGCGGACTACGAGTACGCAATGGGTGTTATAGCGGAGCATCGTATCAGGGCTTCGATTATATTCCAGCCTGTCTATGGCACAAAAGCGGACTGGATAGCGGAGAGGATTCTTCGCGACCGCATGAAAGACGTAAGGGTGCTTCCGCAGCTCCACAAAATATTCTGGGGAGAAAAAAGAGGCGTTTAGCCTCCTTGCATTGTTTTTAAATCTCGGCGTCCTTTTTAGTTTTTTTAACGTTTTTCTTGCTATTGTGTTAGAATTCAAGGTATAAAAAGTGGGTTATGCGGACGGGTTAAGAGCTGAGGAGAGAGACACGATGGAAAAACATATTGAAGATTACAATTATGAGCCTTTTGCCGATACCGAAGAGTACAGAAAGGTAAACGGCGATATAACCAGGAACTGGGTCCAGATAATGGTTGACAGGGGGGTTGAGAGTCTTGACAGGTTCCTTGATATCGCTACCGGCGCGGGGACAATGGCGCAGCTTTTCTTCGATATGCTTCCTTCAAACCTCAGGGAATCCGCGGTATGCTGCCTTGACCAGTCGGCCGGCGCTCTCAAGCTTGCCAAGCGCAGACTTGAAAAAGAGATTGACAAGCTGACCCTTATCAATTCATCCATACAGGAACTTGATCTTCCCCCGAAGAGTCTTGACGTGGCGATATGGGGTAACGGCATCCACTACCTTGATGAAGAGGAACAGCTAAAAAGCCTTAGGGCGATCAAAAAAGCGCTCAAGCCGGGAGGCTGGTTCTTTTTCAACACCGCTTTCTACGAAGAGGCGAGACCCGCAGAAACTATACCTTTCTACAGAACCCAGGTGAAAAACGCCGTCCAGTTCTTAAAAAAGCAGGGAGTGAAGAGGGTAAGGATCGAGAAAAAAGCCGAGGCCGCGAAATTTCACCCGCGTTCTTACTACGAGGAACTCGTAAGCCAGGTGGGATTTGATCTTGTCGATGCCCGTGAATTCGCCGCTGACCTTACAAAAGAGGCGTGGGAACATATAAGCTCTTTCCAGCAGTATGCCTCCGGGGCCCTTCACGGGTATCCGGATGAGGCTGCCTCCGACGCAATGAAAAACGCGGTTGAGCCCGCCATTCTTCTCCACGGGGAAGTGAATGAGGACGGCGATCACTTCGTTACCAGGAACTGGCTTTCCATAAGCGCGCAGGCGTGATCTTACGCTACGGGAACGCTATTCGCCCGGCACGCAGTTTTTCCCAACTTCTGATTCATATTGACAGTTCATTACTTAAGCTTTTTTGAATTCCTGCAAGCTTCTTCGCAAAAGTCTCTGTGTGTGGGGAGAGAGTGCCGAGACCCCCGAAGCCCACTGCATATATATTTTACGATATAAGTATCTGCCGACTCTTTCAGTATAAATCTTTTTTCCGGATTTGTTGTTGTCAAGCTCCCCTTTATGGTCTTTACGGAGATTATTTGAGCTTGGGGATAATTAATGTAGCTCTCGTGTTCAATGAAGGGATGGTCACCTATGCTGAGCGTAAAATCCGGATCAACTTTTGTAGACGTTATCCCGACTACCAACACCTTTTCAGATTGTTTCTTTCTCAAGGGGAAAGTCAGAATAAAATGCAGGTGATGTCCTTTATCGGATGGAACCAGAAATGCGACACCTGGAGAAGGGATAAAGATTTTCATAATATGGAAGTCTGGGTCTTTCCGCTGTGGGTGGGTTATGTCAGAAGAGCTTTTCTAATCTGCTGTTGGGCTTCCAGTTCTTCTGCGATTTCCGCAGACCTATCTCCATATCCCAGTGCGTCTAGAAGTTCCTTATATGTGATTATCCGAGAAGAACCACTTGGGTCTTGCCACTCGGGAAAACTATGTGTGTAGTCTCTGATTTCCCACTGATCCATATAACCGAAATTGTCCCATACTTCCGCAAGAATCTCCAAGGTAGCTTCACTCAAAAAATCCAGATCCTTCGGATTGTATTCTCTTGCCAGTGAGACTTTGTACTCTTGGACAGGGGACACCCATTTACTCCATCCATTATCCGGACATGCGAACTCCATTCCCTTCATGTGGTCGTATGTATTGCTGAGAACCGGACCGTGGTCCATTGATACGAGTCTGCCCCCAATAACTGGGTAGCCATTTTTTTGTAAAGAAGTTCTCTCGGCAATATAAAGAAGCTTCATCAATTTTAGATGAGGCATCGGGCTTTCCTGCTTGTGCAGAAACCAAGCTGCCATTTGCCCGGCTATCTCTATTCCAAACATTTTTAGTTATCTTTTTTGGTCACGTGGATATACGTTTATGGAGAATAATCAGTATAATCAAATATATAACACATAGATTCTGATTTCAAGCACATATCTGAAGATTTAATCCAAAAGCGGTTATTCCTCGCCCGGCACGCAGTTTTTTCTGAGAAAATCGAATGTGTAGAACCCGGTTTCGCACCAGTTTTTGCCTATAAACCTTATGGCGTAATTCCCCACGTACTCTATTTTCTCCGGTGCCATGCTGCTTTTTCCAAGGGGAATCCGTTTCTTAAACGGAAGTTTTCCGGTTCTGCTTTTCTTTCTGAGCCTCCTGCAGGTGGCGCATGGGCAGATCTCCCTGAGTTCGTCGTAGAACAGTATGCTTTCTTCCCCGTTATCCCAGACGATCTGGAGAGCTTTTTCTGTGAATTCGTTTATTTCCTTAGGTTTTACGCTCACGATACGATATTCTACCTGCCCGTCTGCCTGCAATCTAAGCACAATTCCAATTCGCCGATACCGGCATGGTTTCAAGTGGTGGCTGTCGCAGGTGAATCGGTTCTGGACAGGAACAGATTCGGCGTTTTTCGCAGTCTGAATTCGTTTGCTGTCGGCGGACCGCAATCAATTTGCGGACAGTTGGCGCAAGCGGTTATAATCAAATCCTGAAATGAGCGAGCAGGAACAGGACGCGCTCTCCGCGACAGTCAAATGGGTTCAGGAGGCCTCCCAGATAGTTTTTCTTACAGGAGTTGAGCTTTCCCTTGAGGTCGGGCTGCCGGATGTCTCGGATCTTAGCTTTAATCCCGACATAGGAAAATTCAAGAATCGCCCGGAGGTCAGAAGTGAGTACTGGGAAAAAATAAAGGACTTTTATCCCAGAATCTCAGAGGCGCAGCCTTCCCCGGCCCACGAAGCGATTTACGAGATGGAGTTTCTCTGCAACGTCGACTGCGTTTTGACCCAGGCGGCCGACGGCCTGCACAGTAAAACCGGCAGCGAAAAGATAATAGAGATATACTCGACGATAAACTGGGTTCACTGCCACGAATGCGGAAACGATTACCGCACCGACGGGATTCTGCTTTCCCTTGAAGACAGCAAAACCGGTATTCCGAAATGCAAAGAATGTCAAAGCGACCAGATGAAGCCTCCGATGTCTTTTCCGGGCCAGCCGCTTCCTCACTGGGAGATAAGAGAATCGTGGATGAGGCTTCAGCACTGCGACCTTTTGATGATAGTCGGGGCGAATCTTGAAATAGAACCCGTGGCGTCTTTTCCCTTCCAGGTTATGAACAAGGGAAACAGGGTCGTTATCATCGGCGAGAGAAAAACCCCGGCTGATGACTACGTAAGCGCCGTCATATCCGGAAGCCCCAGCATGGTCATGCCGTACATAGTCGGTAAGCTCAAAGAAATGCACACGGTTTCGTGAGCCGTTAGGGTCGTGTGAGGGGAACCGGAGAGCAGGCTTGTCTGTCAAAATAAAAATGGATGATAAAAGCGTTGCCCAGGAGATGGAACGTTACGTTTCGAATCTCGACAGGGACATCTATACCATAAGCAATATTCCCGAAGAGGTCGTCGCCGTCATCTTCGCCTATGTGAGCAGAAGCCCCAAAAGTTTCAGGGAAAACATAGACACCGTGATACGGGAGCAGGAGATGGGGAGGGACAGGGCGGAGAAGTTCCATGAGAAGTGGGTTCTTAACTACGGCCATGCTTCTGTTGCGGAGCACGCTACCGTGCACATAGGCGTTGAAAGGGTTTCAAGGCTTTTTTCCTCCCTGCTTGAGTGCGCGAACGAATTCCTTTCGTTCACGGAATATTCGCAGAGATACCAGAGACCGCGCAAAGGCGACAATTACATTCCCGAAGAACTTGACTCGCATCCGGCCCTTAAAAAGGAGTTTGAGGATCTCTGCGATTTTCAATATGAGGTTTATTCAAGGCTTAACGATGAACTTTTCGATTTTCTGAAAAGAAAATTTCCCGTTCCCGAAGGCAAGGAGGAAAGACCTCACTTCAGAGCGCTTGAGAAAATAGCGTTTGAAGATGCAAGGTACGCACTTAATCTTTCCACCCTTACGAATCTTGGCATGACGGCAAACGCAAGAGCCATAGAACAGACCCTCTCCGCTCTTCTCTCAAGCCGCTACCTCGAGGCGAGGCGGAGGGCCGAGGAGATAAAAAGCGAGGTCAGGTTCTCCGTTCCGACGCTCGTGAAATACGCCAACGAAAACCCTTACATAGTGAAAACTCGCGATGCGCTTGCGGAGTTCTCGCGCGGTCTTGGCGACGCGGAAAAAAACAGACCCCAAAACGGGTCATCGGTCACTCTTTTCGACTATACGGGGAAGGGAGGGGAGAACCCCCAGGCAGAGGCTTTAAGGGAGATCGCAAGAGGGCTCCTTTTCGAGTTCTCGGGACTTTCAGGGGGCGAGATAGAAAGGCATCTTTCTGAAAACACCTCCGAGCTCGAGAAAATTTTCTCAATCGCGGTCGAGGCTCTCGGGAAACACGATAATCCGGCCGGGATATTCAGATCGGTTAATTACAACGCGGAGTTTGTCCTGAGCGAGGCTGCGTGGCATCAGCTGCTCAGGCACAGGAAAGTCAGCTGGACCATAAAGGAGCCTTCTGTCGATGAGGGCGTTACGATTCCCCCGCACGTTACGGAATCAGGAACCGAGGAGCTTCTGCTCGGGGCCGTAGCGCGAAGCGAGAATTTCTACGAAAAGCTCGTCGACGCCGGTTTTTGTGATATCGCGAGCTATGTTGTCACAAACGCCCATAACAGGAGGGTTTCGGGCAGTTTCGATCTCTGGGAGCTCTACCACCTGACAAACCTGCGAATGTCCGAGGGGGCTCAATGGGATATAAGGAATGTCGTCGGGCAGCTTGCCCGGAGCATTGAGGAGGTTCATCCGGTCTTCGTCCGGTCCGCTCTGCAGAGAGTCGAGTGAGGAAAAAAATCCGATGTCGATGAGTCCTGTAATAAGATGCGAGGAATGCGGTTACGAGACCACCGCGAAAACGGATATCTGCCTTTCCTGCGGGGAGAGGATTAGAGGAAAGATGAAAGGCGGCGTCAGGGGGCTTCTTAGAAGCGTGATACTTATAGCGATCGCGGCTTACATCCTTTTGTCCGCTTTTAAGGTTTTCGGATTTTCGCCGGGGGCGGGGTATTATGGCTGATCCCGATCATGTCTCGAAGGTAAAAGATGGTGCGACCGCGTGGAACCGGTGGCGGGAGGAAGAGCCGGATGTTCTGCCGGATCTTGGCTGGGCGAATATTAACGGGCTTGATCTTGACGGTGCGGTATTTGCGGGGGCGGTTCTCAAGCTTGCTTTCTGCAAGGGATGCAGTCTGGTGGGTGCGGATTTCTCAGGGGCGAGCATGCGTGGAGTAAACCTCGAGGGATGCGATCTTCGCGGTGCTGTATTCAGGGATGCCAACCTTGAGGGAGCTCACATGCTCGGGGCCGATCTCACGGGCGCCGATTTCGCGGGTGCCAACCTCAAGCTTGCGAATTTTGACAGGGCGATCCTGAGGGATGCCGATCTTACGGGCGCGAAAAAACTGCGAGCCCCCCAACTCTTCGCTCTCAAGGATATTCAGAATCTCAAGGTTTCAGATTCAATCCTAGAGAAAGTGAGAGGTCAATCTCCGCATCTGTTTGAGTAAGTCTTCTCTTCGGGGACGTCTTTTTAAACCTTGTCCCTCGTTTCTAGAATGGTTCCATGCCTTCGCCCCGATGTTTCTCTGTACGAAGATTTTGTCCCGCCGCTTGCTTGTGGCTTTTCCGGGGAATTTCACCAAGTCTTTTGCTTTCTGGACGGGAGCTTAAGCTTGACTTAGAGAATTATCTGCTTAATATATCAAATAATGATATTTTATGTATATAAATACGGAAACTTCCATGAATAATAAGCGCCCCAGGGCAAGAGACGTCATAGATGAGTTTGCTTCCGTCGGCCGGTACCATTTTACTACCGAGGAAATGCGTTCTGCGCTAGACGTATCGGTTGTCGCGACTAGACTTGCCCTTGGCAGGCTGATAAAAAAGGGGCTCATCGCGAGTCCCCGCCGCGGCTTTTATGTTATCGTTCCGCCTGAGTACCGGCGCATCGGATGCCTGCCTCCAGACCAGTTTATCCCGCAACTCATGGAATGCCAGGAACGGCTGTACTACGTCGCTTTGCTTTCCGCCGCCGAGTATTACGGTGCCGCGCATCATAGCCCGCAGGTGTTTCAAGTCGCTGTTGCCGGGAACCACCGGCCGATTTCCTGTGGAGCGGTTAAGGTTTCTTTCATTTCTCGGGCGCACATTGCCGAGGTTCCGCTCCAGGGTCTTAATACGCCGCGTGGAACGATTTTGCTTTCAAGCGTTGAAGCGACCGCGATTGACTTGGTGGGTTACGCGCGACGCGCTGCGGGATGGGATAATGTGGCGACAATTCTTTGCGAACTTGCCGAAAAAATTGATCCGGACCTGCTGTGCGAAGCCGCGCGAACCGCTCCAGTCACTTGGGCTCAGCGTCTTGGCTATCTTCTGGAACTTGTCGGTGCGGCGGACAAAGCGTTGCCGTTAAAATCCTACGTGCGGCGTTGCGCCCGCGACGCTACGCCGCTCATTCCGTACGCCGCCGTAGACCGCGCGAGGCGCGCCGATGACTGGAGGCTGCTTGTAAACGCTGAAGTGGAGTCCGAGGTATGATTCCGCGCGACTGCATTGCCGAGTGGCGGGCTCATGCTCCATGGGTTCGGAGTTTCCAGGTTGAGCAGGATTTGGTCATAAGTCGCGCGCTGGTTGAGATATTTTCGCATCCCGTCTTGGCGGACGGACTTGCTTTTCGTGGCGGCACGGCTCTCTACAAGCTCTATCTTAAGCCGCCGAGCCGTTATTCGGAAGACATTGATCTGGTTCGGGTAGCCCCGGGACCTGCTGGTCCCATTATGGACGCCCTGCGCGAAGTTCTCGACCCATGGCTTGGCCAACCCAAATGGAAACAGACCACGCGGTCTATCGCATTCCTCTACCGATTTGAGTCTGAAGATATCCCGGCTTTGCTTAGGCGTCTGAAGATTGAGATCAATCCCAACGAATGTTTTTCTGTTTTTGGGTATAAAAAGGCTCCTTTCTCCGTCAACTCTTCCTGGTTTAACGGAAGCTGTGATATTGTAACGTACTCGCTGGACGAGCTTCTCGGCACGAAATTGCGTGCCCTTTATCAGCGCAAGAAAGGACGGGATCTTTTTGACTTGGCAACCGCGCTGGATAACGCGGCTGTTGATCCCGGACGTGTTATCATAGCGTTCTCCGAATATATGAAGCGGGGTGGCGATCACGTCACCCGTGCCTTGTTTGAACGAAACATGGCGGGCAAACTGCAAGACCCGCGATTTGACGCCGATATAGCACCCTTGCTGGCGCCTGACTGCCTATGGAATATGGAAGAGTTGGCTAAGAGCGTTTCCACACAACTCATTGCATTGTTGCCCGGTCAGCCGTGGAAGGGAGAAAGGTGACTGTAGTGAATGATGACAGTAATTTTCTAACTTCCATTATACCGCTTGTCCCAGTTTCCATTACTGAAAGGTCTTAGCGATCAGGATAATTTAAATCGATTCTTACAGTTTATGTTATGTCAAGCATGATCTCTTGGTCTATGGCCTTGCCAATGCGTTGGCAACCGATTAATTTACGTTTAACAATGGACAGGAAAATCTATAGCGTATCGGAACTCAACTCCTCGATAAAAGAGGCGATTGAGCTTGAGTTCGGAGGGGAGACGATATGGGTTGCCGGAGAGATTTCCGGTTTCAAGGGACATTACGCAAGCGGCCACTGGTACTTTTCCCTTAAGGATGAACAGAGCCAGATCTCCGCTGCCTGCTTCAGGAGGGACAACCAGCAGATAAAGTTCACGCCGGAGAACGGAATGGATGTCATATGCGCCGCGCGCGTTGGGGTTTACGAGAAAAGCGGCATTTACCAGCTTTACGTAAGCGCCGTGGAGCCCAGAGGTATCGGCGCCGACGCGCTAGCGCTTGAGAAACTGAAGCAGAAGCTTTCAGAAGAAGGGCTTTTCGACATCTCGAAAAAACGCCCTCTCCCGTTTCTCTCCCGCAGGATAGGAGTGGTTACCTCCCCCTCGGGAGCCGCCGTAAGAGACGTAATAAAAGTCATATACAGAAGGTCTCCCAACGTTGAGGTGATTATTTCCCCCGCAAGCGTTCAGGGAGACGGTGCACCGGCTGAGATAGTCAGGGCCCTTGAGAGACTCTACGCCATGGAGGATCTTGATCTTGTGATCGTAACCAGGGGAGGAGGGTCAAAAGAAGACCTAAAGGCTTTTAACGACGAGGGAGTCGCCAGAAAAATTGCCGCTTCTCCTTTCCCCGTGATCTCTGCAGTGGGTCACGAAGTGGATGTGACCATAGCCGATCTCGTGTCCGACGTGAGGGCGGCTACGCCTTCAATGGCCGCCGAGCTTGCCATAAGGGAGAAAAGAGAGATTCTCGAAGATCTTGAGCAGTTTCGCCGCCGCCTCGATCGCTCCCTCACAAGCCGCGTCGATATGTTCTCCATGCAGCTTGACGGATACGCAAACAGCTTCAGACATCACATGACCTCGCGGATTGAGAACCTCGAGCGCCGCATCGAGAACTATTCCGGAAAACTTGATTCCCTAAACCCTTTCGGCGTCCTGCAGAGGGGATACGCCATCGTTTCAAGAGAAAAAGACGGCGAGATAGTAGAGGATTCCCGTACGCTCGAGCACAGCGAAAAACTCATCTTAAGGCTGAGCAGAGGCAGGGCGTTTTGCAGTGTTGAGGGAACAGAGGACGAGCCGCAGGCCTGATTTTCAGGGAACGACGGAAAGACTCTTGAGTTCGACCACTGATATGTTCTGTGCGTACAGGCGGTCCTGTGTTCTCTCGGGCGGGGATAAGTCCGTAAGTATCAGTCTTATTCTTCCGCCGAGATCGCTTCTTAGATTTTTCGCCGAGCCGTTTTCGCCGCAAAGCCTGTTAACGACATTCTCAATCTCGGTGCCCGAAAGAAAAAGCATGACAGGCATTATTTCCGGGGCATCCGCGAAAAAATCCTCCGGGGCATCCGCGATGGCTCCCCTGGCCGCGGTCTGCAGATTGAGGAGGTTGGCGAATTTCGAAAAAGAACCGCTGCGGGGAAGGTAGGAAAACGTCTGATCCTCAATGGAGACCGTACCCAGATCCTGTTCTGATAGACGCAGGAGATCGAGTATGTCCCCATGGGAAAAAGCCCTGCTCTCATCAAGCGAGCCTCCCGCATTGAATATTACGGCCTCTGAGTCTTCCTTTACCGAACTTCCAAGCGCGCTTATCTCGTCCTTGAGCTTTTTCCTGGCGAGAAAGCCGAATTTCACGACGTTTGCGTAACTGACTATTTCTTCCTCCACTGGAATCCTCTGGTTTACGCTGAGAAAGGCTTTTTCCACTTTTTCTCCGAGCATGGGGTCCCCAACCAGTTCCCGCGCGTCATCTGCACTTGCGGAGAGCAAAAAGCAGTCTCCGGGGGAGATCTCGAGGATATCCCTTGCTTCCTTGATGCTCCTTGCGGGAAGGGAGATTCCCCCGAGCGTGAATACGGCCAGTTCGAAAAAAAGGCACGCCAGGGTGTTAGGCGAGAGGACAATAACCCTGCTTCCGGTGGAGAACCCCGAATTCAGAAGAAAACAGGCTATGCTTTCAACCTCGGTTGTAAGATCGGGCCAGGTGATCTGTTTCCAGCTCCACCCGTCTTTTTTCTGAAACAGCAGCCTTGAGCCGTTTTCCTTAGTTTTTTGGGCAAGGAAATTATGGAAATTCCTTTCTTTCATATTTCTTCTTCGGACCGCCTTTGCGGATTGCGATTCGGGTAAAATTAAAAACTATAATTTAACCGGTTTGCGCGCCAGAGTGACGAATTTATGAAAAGAGAACTTGATTTTGAGAAGAAAAATTTTGCGGGGGCGCTTGAGATAGTAAAGACCCTCGGAGAAAAGGGACACGAAGCCTTTTTCGTGGGCGGCTGCGTGCGCGACGCCTTGCTCGGCGTTGCGTGCGAGGAGATCGATATAGCCACAAGCGCGACTCCGCAGGAGGTGCAGCAGGCGTTTGCGAAAACCGTGGCCGTGGGGGAAAGCTTCGGCGTGGTGCTCGTGATAAGAGGAGACCTGAAATTCGAAGTCGCCACTTTCAGGCGCGAATCAAGGTACGGTGACGGAAGGCATCCGGAACGCGTCGATTACACGAAAAGCCCCGAAGAGGATGTTCGGAGAAGGGATTTTACGATAAACGGAATGCTCTACGATCCGCTCTCGGGAGAGCTTTACGATTACGTGGAAGGTCTCGGAGACCTTGAGCGCAGACTGGTTAGGACCATAGGAGATCCCGAGAAAAGATTCGGCGAAGACAGGCTGAGAATGATGAGGGCGGTGCGCTTCACTTCATGTCTTGGTTTCGAGCTTAACGGGGCGGCGCTTTCGGCCATCCGTGAGGGGGCTTCCGGAATATCCGTTGTAAGCGGGGAGAGAATACGCGAGGAACTTGTCAAGATACTTACCCGCCGGAACCCGGGGGACGGGCTCAGACTTCTTAGCTCCTGCGGTCTTCTCGAGCATTTTCTCCCGGAAGTCGAATGCATGCATGGGGTGCAGCAGCCCCCTCAGTTTCACCCCGAAGGCGACGTGTTTGACCACACCTGTCTGGTAATGGACAAACTCTATGCCAACACCGACGGCGGCTACTCGGAGGAGCTTGCGGTTGCCGCGCTTCTCCATGACGTAGGCAAGCCGCCCACTTACAGCGAATCCGACAGGATAAGGTTCAACGGACACGACAGGGTAGGGGCCAAGATGTCGGAAGATATCTGCAGGAGGCTGAGATTCTCCAAAAAGCAGATAAGGAGAATTTCCGAGCTTATCCTGGAGCATCTTAAGTTCAAGGATGTTTTCAACATGAGAGAAAGCACCCTCAAGAAATTTCTTTCCCTTCCGTATTTTGAGGAGCATATGCAGATGCATCTTGCCGACTGCATGGCCAGTCACGGGAAAACCGACGCCTACGATTTCATAAGGGAGAAGATGGAAGAGTACGGGCGTGAGGAGATAAAGCCCACCCCGCTTCTCGCCGGGCAGGACCTCATAGATCTCGGCTATTCTCCGGGACCCGTTTTTTCGAAAATACTGGGGCAAGTTGAGGAACTGCAGCTTGAAAACAGGCTGTCCTCGAAGGAAGAAGCCGTAGAGTTTGTCCTGAAGCATTACTCCGACAACCGCGGCTAGCTGCTATCGTTTAATTTTCGCTTACAATAACAAGCCCTTTGTCGCTCATTTCTGGTTGATTATGAGCGTCTAATGAGTTTGTGTCTAACGTATGAGCGACAAAACACACAAAGTTTCTATGGAGTGTTGAGGAAATGCCAGAATCTAAAACTTTTCCTCCAAATCCATCATTAGCTTCTTTATATTGAACTGCAAGTGTTTTGGGTACATGAACATTTCCGCGATACGCCGGGTGAACAACTGATAAAAAGGCGGAAATCCACCATTGGAGAATTTTTCCGTACAAGATCTTGTCGGAAAAAAGAGGTAGCAAAAAAAGACGGGGAATGGCTTTTATGCTGCATTCCCCGTGCTTGTTTTATTGTATACGAGTCAGATTTTTCCCTGAAGCAGAAACGCTATCAGCAGGGCGTAGATTACCAGAGACTCGATCAGCGCGAGACCGATAATCATGGGCGTCTGAATCTTCGCCGAAGCTCCGGGATTTCTGGCTATGCCGTCAACAGCTGAAGCCGTGGCGAGCCCCTGGCCCACTCCGGCAACGCCTGCGGCTATGCCTATTCCCACGCCGGCACCGATGCCAAGTCCCATTTTTGCCAGATCGCCTAGGCCCCCTTCGGTCGCAGCAAATGCGTCAGGAACGAAAGCGCCCAGCGAAGCAAGCGCCGCCAGACCTATAAAAGAAAACAACCTTTTCATTTCTAACCTCCTAGATTTGTGTCAGTGTTCATGCGCTTCGGCAAGCGCGATGTATATGGTCGAAAGTATAGTGAATATAAAAGCCTGCAGAAAAGATACGAAAATACCGAGTCCCACGAAAGCCATTGGAATCAGTATATGCGTGAGGTTGGTAAACACCCCAAGCACCATGTGGTCGCCCGTTATGTTCATGAAAAGCCTGAGAGAAAGCGACAGGGGTCTTACGAGATGGCTTATCAACTCGATGATCAGCATAAGCGGCGCGAGGAAAATAACCGGGCCAAGAAAGTGCTTTATGTAACCGAGTCCGTGCTCCCTTATTCCGTAGTAGTTGTACATGACGAATATGAGAAGCGAGCACGCGACCGTGGTGTT
Source organism: uncultured Spirochaetia bacterium (assembly GCA_964429945.1). Lineage (GTDB taxonomy): Bacteria > Desulfobacterota_D > UBA1144 > Nemesobacterales > Nemesobacteraceae > Nemesobacter. The sequence goes on from CAYSDX010000074.1 coordinate 37,420, forward strand.
GAGATTTCCGGTCGGCGGCAAAAAGCCTGGGATCATTCCCAGAAGGTTCGCAAACAGTATGAAGAAAAACGACCCGGCCAGAAGCGGGAAGTATTTCTTCGCCTTCTCCCGGGAACCAAACACGTTTTCAATCGTGTTGAAAAGAAACTCAAGTCCCACAAGCTCGAAGAAAATATTCATCGACGGCTTCTCTTCGGGGATTACGGACTCTTCTTTCGAGTAATGCTTTGTTGTCCTCAGACCGACAAACAGTATGAACAGAATTACGAGCACTCCGCCCAGAATGTGGTCGTATTGTATGAGACCGGCCAGGGAAAACCAGCTGAAATGTTCCATGTTTAGCCCTTCAAACCTTTACCTATTATTACTATCACCACGGAAGTTAAGCCTATCATTAAACCATATATATTTAGTTTTGCAAATATGAGCAGAACCGCTATTATCGCAAGCAGCGCGAGCATTTTCATGACCAGTATGAATATGGAAAACGCAAGCGAATATCTCCTCTCCGCAAGCGCCTTTACGATAAATTTTATGGCCACGTAATCAAGCAGAAAGAGCACTCCCGCAACGACTATGGCCACTGCGATCTCTTTTTCCCCGATGGCGATATTCACGGCGAAAAGAAGAGCCGTTACTGCCAAGGACACCTTCTCAACGCCGAGACTAAGATTCTTCATCGTTTTCCCTTTTCTGCCTGAGTTTAAGAGTCCGCAAAAGCAGGGTCAGTCCCGCTACCACTCCGCACACAAGACCTAGCAGGGTAAAGAAAGGGAAGGCGGTGTCAAGTTTTCCGTCAATATAGTCGCCGAGGAAGAGCCCCGCTATGACGGAAAAGCCGAATTCAATGCCGACTACAGTGAAAAAAAGCCAGTTAGGATTTCTGATTCTACTCTCCCTGGGAAATCTCCAGAAGCGACGTGCGGACGGCCTGGAGAGTCTGGTCTATCTCCTTTTTCGTGTGCGCGGCCGAAACGAATACGCTTTCAAACTGTGACGGCGGAAACATGACCCCGTTTCGGAGAAGGCTTCTGAAGAACCTTGCGTACTTTTCGGTATCGCATCCAAGGGCCCCGGAGTAGTCCGTGACCCTCTCTTCGGTGAAAAAAACGGTGAACATGGAACCTACCGAGTTTACGGTGGCGGCAATGCCGAGTTCCGCTATTGTTTCCCTTATTCCCGATACCAGGGAGTCGGTCAGGTTCTCAAGGCGCCTGTAGGTTTTTGCGTTAAGCTCTTTTACGGTAGCAAGCCCAGCCGCCATGGCAAGCGGATTTCCCGAGAGGGTTCCCGCCTGGTACATGGGACCTTCGGGGGAGACTATTCCCATTATTTTCCCACTTGCCCCGTATGCTCCCACGGGAAGACCTCCTCCTATTATTTTCCCGAGACACGTTATGTCCGCCGCTACGCCGAACAGTGACTGCGCGCCTCCTCTGGCGAGGCGAAAACCCGTTATGACCTCGTCAAAGATGAGAAGGGCTCCGTGCTTATTGCATGCCGAGCGGAGCCGCTTGAGGAAGTTTTTCCCCGGGGTTACCACTCCCATGTTGCCCGCCACGGGTTCGATTATCACTCCGGCTATTTTCTTTGGGTATCTCGCGAAAAGCCTAGCGACGGAATCTATGTCGTTATACCGCGCGAGCAGGGTTCTGTTCACAAACGATTTGGGAACCCCGGCGCTGCTCGGATTCCCGAAAGTAGTGGCTCCCGAGCCGGATTTAACGAGCAGAAAATCCGAGTGTCCGTGGTAACATCCCTCGAACTTCACTATGTACTCCCTTCCGGTGGCTGCTCTTGCTAGCCTTATGGCGCTCATAGTAGCCTCGGTTCCGGAGCTGGTCAGACGGACCTTTTCAATCGATGGGAAGCTTCTGGCTATCAGTGCGGCAAGGTCCGTTTCCAGTTCGCAGGGGGCGCCGTAACTGGTTCCAAGCGGAAGCCGTTTCTCCACGGCGCTTACGACCGAAGGATACGAGTGACCCAGTATCAGGGGACCCCACGAGGCCACGTAGTCGATGAACCTGTTACCGTCGGCGTCATACACGTAAGGACCCTTGGCCCTTGATATGAAAAGCGGCGAACCTCCGACGGCCGCGAAGGATCTCACGGGGCTGTTCACCCCGCCCACGAGAACATTTCTCGCCCTGCGGAAAAGCTTTTCTGAATTGCGGGTGTTCATAGGAAACGGTTCGACGCCGACCGGGGTTGCAGTTCTTATTCTTCCGATGCCGACAGGCTTTTTATGTGTTTTTTCGCCATGGCGGCTTCGGGTGACTCAGGGAACGCTTCAATCAGCGATTCGAAAAAGAGACTCGCCTCGTTCGGTTTCCCTATTTCCATAAGCGCGAGCCCCTGGTTGAGTTGGCAAAGAGGGATTTTGGGACTGGCGGGCCAGGTTTCGATTATGTTCTGGTATTCGAGTATGGCTTCCTCGTAAAGCTTTTCCTTGAAGTAGGCATCGGCGATCAGAAACATCGCGTCTGAAGCCTCATCGCCCCTTGGGTCATCGGCCAGATAGTCTCTAAGCAGCGCTCTCGCGGTCTCGTAATTTCCGTTGTCAAACTCCTTCCGTCCCATATCGTAGCTCTCCCTTGAGACTTTCTCCGCGGGAGAGGTTTCGGCTGGAGCAGCTTCAGGTTCGGCGGCCGGGGTCTCAGAAGGTGTTTGGGGCGCAGCGGCAGGTCGCGTCTGTGGTGCAGGGGCTGTCTTTTGAGGTGCGGGAGTTGCTTTCATCGACAGTTTGCTTTCTATTCTCTTGAAGCGTTCTTCATTCTGCGTGTGCATTTCCGCTATCATCTGTTCCAGTTCCAGAAGCTTGTTTTCAAGTTCAAAAGCCTTTTCGTTGAGATCAAGGATGTTCTCTTCTTTCTTTACTTCAGCTTTCAGCCAGTCGATATCCTTCTGCGTCTTTTTCAGGGTTGTCTCGATTTCCCTTTGCCTCGAGTAAAGAAAGTCCGTGTCCCCTTCCGTCGCCACGCACCCGTACATAAATATTGAGCAGAACGATATCGCTACTGCAAGAATTTTTCTTCTCATTGGTTGTCCGGAGAATCGCCTTCTGAAGAGCTGTCAGCCGAGAGGGCTATGAAGTGTCCCCGCCTGTTGCGGCCGTAGGCCTCTTCCGATGTCCCTTCCTGCCATATTTCCGTCTCTCCCTTGCTGATGGAATGCAGCATCTCGGGAGACATTCCTTTTCCGATCATATACTTCTTGATCTCATCCGCTCTTTTCTTTCCAAGGGAGAGGTTGTACTCCTCGGTTCCCCGGATGTCGCAGAAACCGAAGACCAGGATGAATTTGATCCTGTCTTTGTTCTTTTCAAAGACAGCCATGTTGCCGTCGATTATCTCCATCGCCTCCTGTGATATCTGCGAACTGTCGAATTCGAAGAAAACATCCGAAGTGGGGAGATTGATGAGATTCTCTCTGGAAAAAGAGTCGCGGAGCAGGGATTTCCGTATTTCCTGGGCGGCTTCGTCAAAGCCCTCCATGAAGGTGTCTTCCCTTGCGGCTCCGACCGCCTGGGTGGCCTTGAGTTCTGCTTGGGAAAGAACCTTTTCGGCTTCCTCAAACTCTCCGTCGCTGATCAGGCTCTTTGCCAGATCGAAAAGCTTTTCCGCCTCTTCGTACTCCCAGGTATCCTCGGCTCCCTCCGCACGGGCTTCTTCAAGTTTTTCTGAAACTGCCAGAACCCTGTACTCAACTTCCGCTGAAGGTTCTTCAGGCGGGGGAGGCGGGGGAGTCTTCGAGCACCCCGAAATGTGCAAAGCGCCCACAACCAAAAAGAGAAAAGCAACCGCCGGGACTATTTTTTTCATGTATAGAATTTCAGTATGTTTTAAAAGGCGCCACCGAGTTGTGGCGGGTAAACTTAAAGACGGGATTACTCTAGCACACGGGGGAAGTTTTTTCAATTCTCCCGGAGCGTTTTTCTCGCTTAGGACAAAAAAAGGAGTTTTTCAGTGAACGAAGCGCCTTCGGTTTCCGGGATTTTCTGGCATAACTCCCCCGTGGTGGTCATAACCAGCAGGCGGGAGGATGAGATAAACGGCCAGGTGGCGGTAACCCTTGTCACCTCCTCGATAGTCCATACCATACCTAGGCTCCTTATCGGTATATGGAAGGGAAACCACACCCACGGGTTCATAATGAAAAGCAGAAATCTGGTGGTTCACCTCCTGAAAAGGGATCAGATAGCCCTTGTGCGGAACTTCGGTTTTTATTCGGGCAGGGACAGAAAAAAGTTCCCCGGCATAGACCACTTCGAGGGTAAAAACGGCTGCCCTGTCGTAAGGGACGTACATTCCTACGTCGAGTGCTCGGTGCTAAACGCCATGGACGGAGGAGACATGACGGCTTTTCTCGTAAGCGCCGACTACGGGGAGGTAGTTAGGGGAGGGGAGTGGATGACGCTTGGGGACTTCTACTCCCTTGCTCCCGAGCAGTGGGTGATGGAGTACGGACAGAAGCTCATGGAGTCTGTGAGCTTTTCCATGCCGATAATACATAAAATAAGCCACGAGCCGTTTGAGCCCTAAGCGGCCGCCGTTTTTTCCTTCAGCGGATTATTATGGTTGCGGAGGCTGAGTTTCTCTCCGCGTATTTTCTCAGCCTGCCTCGGAGTTCCTTTTTGAACCAGTCTCTCGTAAAGGGGATGAGAAGGGAAAAGCCGAGGAGGTCCGTGAGCAGTCCCGGGGTGAGAAGCACCACCCCTCCCACGAGTATGAGAAGGCCGTTTATGAGGCTTTCCGTTGGCGCCCGGCCCTGGGCGAGTTCCGCCCTTATCGCGCCGACGGTACGCGTTCCCTGGCTTCTTGCAAGCGCCGCTCCAAGCACTCCCGTTGCTATTACTATGAATATGGTCGGCCAGAGCCCTATCAGGTTTCCGAGCTTTATGAGCAGCGCCAGCTCAACGAGCGGAACCACCGTGAACAGAATTAACAGTCTTACAAACATTTGAATTCCCCCCGGGCAATCCCGGTTATCTGTTACGGTATAATAATACATCCGGGGGGAAATGCCGAATTGCCGATGGGAAAGCTGCCTTCGCGAAGAAAAATCCTCATATCCTTTCTGCTCATTCTGTGCCTGGGGGCGGGGGGATGCCGGCTCTTCAGGTTCCTTGAGGTAAAGGGCCAGCTCGGGAATTTCACTGAGAATTTCAGCGTAAGCGACCACGACGGCCTCAGGCTTATATTCAAAAAGCCCGTGCTGCTCGCAGAAGACATGGCGTGGCTTATGGTCTACTCGCCGCCCGTAAAAACCCGCGTTTCGCAGGACACCGAGCTTTGGACCTATCATCTGGTGAAGAAATACCCGGGCAGAAAAAGCGAAGGCGGAAATTTCGACCTGGCAATGGGAATGAAGCTTTGCAGCGGGAAGCTCTGCGAGATCGCTTTTCCCGAGCGCTTCGCTAAGTATATAAGCAAGGAGGTTCTCGGGAAGGTGATGGGCTCGGTAGGCGGCGCCGAAGTGAAAAAGCTTGCCAAGACGAGCACCGCGGCGGTTAGGTCCCTTGAGCCCAAGGAAATTCCGAACCTCTCAGAGGTGATCGAGATTCTCGGCCGTCCGTACGCAAAGATAAACGAGGAGGGCGGCAGGGTTTTCATCTACAAGTACAGGCTTAGGGAAAAAACCCCCGAGGGAAAATACGTGACGTTTAATCTTCTTCTGAGCTTTAACGAGAAAACGGCCAAGCTCAAGAGGCTCGTGCTTCCGCTTAGAAGCGTGAAGCTTGCGATGAATTTCGAAGCGGACGTGGCGGGAAGATGAGTTTTGTAAAGCTTCTCTCCCCGGCTAAGGTGAACCTGTTTCTAAGGATTCTCAGAAAGCGCCCCGACGGATATCACGACCTCCAGTCCCTCGTGCAGCCCGTAAGCCTCTTTGACGAGATAAGCCTTTCGGTCGAACCGGGAGAAGGGGTCAGCCTCTTTTCTTCCGGGAGGGAAATGCCTTCAGGAAGTGACAATCTTGCCGTGGCCGCCTGCCGGCTTTATCTTGATGCCGCCTCGACGCGAAAAAAAGTTTCGGTAGGAGTGAAAAAGAATATTCCCCTCGGCGCAGGCCTTGGCGGCGGAAGCTCGAACGCCGCGGCGGTTCTCGTGGGGCTTAACAAAATTCTCAGGAACTTTACCGACCGGGACCTGCTGCGGATGGCCGCGTCTCTGGGTGCGGATGTCCCATTTTTTATAAGATGCACCTCCTCGTTTGTCGAGGGAGCGGGGGAGAAGGTGACGGTGCTTTCGGATTTCCCGCTTCTTCACTACGTTATCCTTTTGCCGGGCAAAAGCCTCTCGACCGGGGAAGTCTACGACAAGCTGGAACTTCCCGAGCGGCTGCCCGAGGAAGTCGACCCTGCTTTCCTGGTAGAGCGGTTCCGCGAAGGCTTCCCCCTTGAAAACGGTCTTGAGGATGCGGCTTGCAGGATTTTGCCCGACATTCTCTCCTTCAAGGAGATTTTCCGGTCGCTCGGGGCGCGCTCCGCGCTGGTCTCCGGGAGCGGAGCTTCCGTTTTTTCAGTTTTCCGCGAACGCGGGGAAGCGGAGGAAATCTACGAATACCTGAGGACCTCTTCAGAATTTGACGTTTTCTTGGCCCAGGGGATAAGCGGCTGGCATTTTCTTGCGGACTGAATCTTTTAGATGAGCCGCTCGTCGGCGATCCGCGTTCCCTTGTTGTGGCTAACCGCTTTATACTTTTCTGAAACAATCTAAATATCTGTTCTGCTTGCAAAAACAAGGCGGCGGGAGTAAAATGGCTAAGAACGGAAAAAAGCTGATCAGAACCGGAAAGCCACCCTGACTTAAGACAGTCTTCAGAATGAAAACAGCACTCTTGGGAAAACTTAGAAATCGCCTCGGAAACAAGGGGAATTACGTGATGCGCATTGGAAGGAAGGCCGCTAGGGCCTTGGATGTATTACGTGTTTTCGTTGTGGTCGCAGGGTTTCTGCTTGGACTTTGGCTTATGGGCCCCGCAGAGGTAAACACTCAGGAAACTACTTCTGACGGCGACCTCCGGTTGGTGGATATAACTACCGGCGAGGTGGTGAGCCTCGTTGTAACTCCGGCGCCTTCGGGCAGGCTTGAAATATTCGATGACCCAGACGGCGACGGTGCCGGCGAATGGAAGGGCATATGCGATGATGGATTGGAGACTCTGGGAAGAGAAGAGGACAATGACGTCCGGGTAGTCGGCAGGCAGGAGGCCGAGGTTGCTTGCCGCCAGCTGGGTTTCTCTGGGGGGACTCCGCTTACCAAGCTCGCGGTGCCGGATGACGCCGCGGGAGACGGAGAGGCACCGTTAGCATATTACTTGCTTGACGATCTTGAATGTTCGGGGTCTGAAGCCAGGATATTGGGTGAGGACAAGTGCAAGCATTTGCAGCGCGAAGAGAACAACTGCGGCGCTGACGAGGCTTTCGGCGTTACCTGCGAAGCCGCGACCTCGAACAACGACGCCGTCGGGCAGATTGCGGTCAGGGGTACCGAAACGAAAACCGGCGTGACGGTGACTGCGGATCACTCCCGTATAACTGACGAGGATGGCAAGCCGACGGAGGGAAGTTCCTTTGCCTATCAGTGGATTAGGGTTGATGTTGCTTACAACGAGACTGAAATTCCCAGCGCGACGAATTCCACCTATGCTTTCCAGTCTGCAGATGAGGAGAACTGGGTCAAAGTGAGGATCAGGTTCGCCGATGATGAGGGCAATTCAGAAGAGGTTGCGAGTTTTGAGGTGGGGCCGATTTATCCTGATCTGCCTGACGGCAGCCTGCGATTGATCTCCACCACTGATATGAGTACAGGTGAAACTTCGGATTCCAGCTCGGGGATGCTTGAAATATTTGATAATGTGACAAAGCAATGGAAAGGAATATGTGATGACGGTTGGGGCGCAGAAGAGGCAGAAGTCGCGTGTAGGCAGTTAGGCTTGTCCGGAGGCGCCGCGGAGACGAATATAATCCGGATAGGATTGCCGCCGCTTTTTTTCCTGCTTGACGATGTGGACTGCGACGGTACGGAAACCATGCTGTTTGAGTGCGAGCATGCGGAATTTGGAGTCAGTGACTGCACTTCATGGGAATACGCGGGCGTCACTTGCGAGGCCGCTTCCGGCTCTCAGTGAATTCTCTTTCCGAATGGGGCGTCGTCTAACGGCAGGACACCGGGTTTTGGTCCCGGTAGTGGGGGTTCGAGTCCTCCCGCCCCAGCCAAAAAAACAGTTCAAGAGCCCGTGCCAAAAAACTCTCTTAAAGGACTTAACCCTTCCCAGATCGAAGCCGTAAGCCACGGAGAAGGTCCGCTGCTTGTGCTCGCGGGCCCGGGATCGGGAAAAACCAGGGTAATAGCCCACCGGATTGCCTACCTGATAAACGACCTTTGCGGTCCTCCAGGAGACATTCTGGCCGTGACCTTCACAAACAAGGCTGCGGCAGAGATGAAAAAAAGAGCGAGGGATTTGGCGGGCGAACTGACAAGCGGCATATGGATCGGCACCTTCCACTCGATCTGCCTTCGGATTCTCAAAATAGAGGCGGATTTTCTTGAGGGCTACACGAAGGATTTCGTCATTTACGATCAAAACGATCAGTTGAACCTTTTAAAAAGCTGTGTGAAGGAACTTGGCTACGGGGAGAAGCTTTTTTTGCCCAAAGGCGTGCTTTCCAAGCTTGACACCGTCGAGAATCGAGGAGATGTGTCTTTCAAGGACGATTTTTACGGTAGCAGGCTTAGTGATCTTTATGATTTATACAAAAAGGAGCTTGTGAAGCGAAACGCCATGACGTTTAACGACCTGCTTCTTCAGGCGAACAGGCTTCTTTCTGAAAATGAGGGGGTTCGCGTTCGTTATCAGGAAAGGTTCTCTCACCTGCTTGTCGACGAATATCAAGACACAAATACTTTTCAGTACCGCTTTGTGGAGGTTCTCTCTCAACGACACCGAAATCTTTTCGTGGTGGGTGATGACAGCCAGTCGATTTATGGGTGGAGGGGGGCAGACATAAACAACATTCTAAACTTCGAGAAGGATTTTCCAGAAGCAAGGGTCGTTAAGCTTGAGCACAATTACCGCTCGACATCCACCATACTCGGTATTGCGAACTCGGTGATAAGGAAAAATCTGGGGACGAAGGAAAAAACCCTCTGGACCGAAAATCCCGAGGGAGAAAAAGTGGTGGTTTTCAAGGCCGGCGACAGCTCAGACGAAGCTCGGTTTGTTGCGGAGCGGGTTTCGCATCTGGTTGAATCCGGGAATTTCACTTGGGATGACGTAGCGGTTTTCTGCAGATGGAACTTTCAGTCAAGAGTGATTGAAGAGGGGCTCATGGCGCGGAAAATCTCCTACAGGGTAGTGTCGGGGGTCGGTTTTTATCAAAGAACTGAGATAAAAAACATAATCGCTTACCTGCGGCTGGTTCAAAACCCAAGGGATAACGTCAGCTTTGAGAGGATAGTGAACGTTCCGCCGAGAAAAATAGGGAAAGTTACGCTTCGGAAACTGCGCGAAATCTCAGAAAGGGGCGGATTTGCTTTTCTGGACGCAATCGAATACTGCCGGGAGCAGGAACTTCTGCCTAGACAAGCACTACATGCGCTTTCCCGGTTTGTTGACATCATAAAGGAGCTTCGCTCGACGGCGCGAGATCAGCCGGTGGCAAAAGTGATCAACACTCTTCTGGAGCATACCGGTTACCTTGAATACCTAGGGAAAGAGCACCATAAGGTGGAGAACGTCAGGGAACTTTTAAATGCGGTTGAGGGCGAGGAGACCCTTTCTGATTTTCTCAACCGTGTGTTGCTTGCAACCGATGAGGACAGGAAAGATTCTGGAGGGAAAATGGTTTCCCTCATGACAATTCACGCGGCCAAGGGACTTGAGTTTCCCGTGGTGTTCGTGGTTGGGGTAAACGAAGATCTTTTTCCTCACCGAAAATACATGTCCACCTTTGAAGAAGAGAGAAGACTTTTCTATGTTGCGATTACCCGTGCCAAGCAACTGCTCTATATTAGTTACGCCAGTTACATTTCTTCAAAGGCTACTTCGGATGACACATACAGCACCAGCGGATCGGTCTTTCTGGATGATCTCCCGCCGGAGCATGTAGTCTATGAATCCCGCAGGAAAAAACTCTCCGGTCGGGATTTCGACAGTTGCTCTGATCCGCCTTTAGAAAAAATAGCGTGTGATTCTAGTGGGGTCGGTTACGACTTAAGACGGGGCCAGAAAGTTGCCCATCCGGTTTTCGGTCCCGGGATCGTTAAACGGATTGACGGAAAAGGAGATAAGGCGGTTGCTACGGTTGATTTTTTCGGCGCCGGGGTAAAAAAAATCCTTGCGAGCTTTTTTGCCAACTAGGAAAGGCAACTTACTACGAGATCCTTTGCCCACTCGGGCGATGGAGTGGCGTAGCTTTCATACTCCGGCTGCTCCGAGAAGGGGCTCTCAAAGATTTTCCTTACCTTTTCTATCTCCGAGTAGTCCTCCCGCTCAAGAGCCTCCTTTATGGCGGTTTCCATTATATAGTTTCTCAGGACGTACTTGGGATTAACTGAATCCATAAGCTCTTTTCTCTCGCGGTCGGGAAGTGAATTCTCCCGAAGCTTCGCCGCGTATTCTGAGAACCACTGCCGCCACTCCTCTGAAGTTTCGGAGAGTTCTTTTAGCCATGGGTTTTCAAAGGAGCCGTCGCGTCTCACGTCCGAGATATTTCTAAGAAAGATATGGTAGTCAGTACCGGATTCAGCGAGCATACCGAGAGTCTTTTCAATAAATCGCAAAGATTCCTTTTTTTCTTCTTTAAAACCGAACTTGCGCAGAATAAGTTCTCTGTAGGCTGCCGAGAATGTTTTGTTGTAGGCCTCAATCGCGTTTTGGGTCTGCTTTTCATCTACGAGACTGCCAAGACATTTTACGAATTTCTCAAGGTTCCATCGCGCGATCGCGGGCTGGTTTCCGTAGCTGTACCTGCCGAAATGGTCCGAGTGGTTCGGTACGTGGTCCCTGTCGAACGTCTCCAAAAACCCGTAGGGTCCGTAATCGAGGGTCAGGCCCGTTATGGACATGTTGTCGGTGTTCATTACTCCGTGGGTGAAGCCGAAGGCCTGCCATTTTGCGATCGTGGACGCCGTTTTTTCAGCAACGGCGCCCAGAAAAAGCCCGTAGCCTTCCTTTGTGCGGCGAGGGATTTCGGGGTAGTGTCGGGCGATTACGTAATCAGCGAGTATCTGGATGTTTTCCTCCTGTCCCAAGTGATAAAAGCCTTCGAACGAACCGAAGCGCACGTGGGTCTCCGCCACCCGGAGCATCATCGCAGCGGGCTCTTTGGTTTCCCTCTCGATTTTCTCCGTGCTCCCCACTATGCAAAGCCCCCTCGTGGAGGGAATTCCCAGGTGATGGAGAGCCTCGCTTCCCAGGTATTCTCTTATGGAGGACTTGAGCGTGGCCCTTCCGTCAAAGCCTCTTGAGAATCTGGTCGCGCCGCATCCCTTGAGGTGAAGATCCCATCTGCGGCCGCGTTCGTCGATTATCTGCCCGAGCAGAAGCGCTCTTCCGTCTCCTAGGCGCGGGTTGTAGACCCCGAACTGCCAACCGGCATAGTACATTGCCAGAGGGTTTGCGCCCGCAAGAGGCCTTTTTCCGCAGAGATACTCGGCCGCAAGGGGGTTTTGCCCTTCGCCGGGATCTACGCCCAGCTCTGTCGCCAGGTTCCCGTTAAACGCCACCATGTGGGGTTTTTCGAAGGGAAGCGGGTCTTTTTTCTGGTAGAACTCGGGCGGCAGTTCCGCGTAGACGTTTTCAAAGCGAAGATCTGTTATTTTCCTCATTTGGGGGCATCCCCTGCCGTCTGGTTACCGGATTATATTAGCAGAAGACTGGGAGCGGGGAAAAATTCCCGTCGCCGTGGGCGGGATACCCACCGGTTCTATAAGGAAGTATAATGTTTCCTGGAGAGAGCATGAAGTACAGGAAAAACAAGATAAAAACCGAACACGCGATAATAAAGGGGCTTCGCCGTTTTCTTGAAGACAACGTCTCCGGCCTTGACTACGTGACGGGAATCATACCCGGGGAGATAAAAGTCGGGCGCTCAACCGGGGAGAACCTCGCGGTGAGCTACAAGTACAGCACCCTAAGCGGGGCCAAGCTCATAGCGAGAAGCGGCACTTCGGTGCAGGAGGTGTTCATTATCACGAAGAACCCCGAGGAACTTAAAACGGTTATAGAGCTTTCAGGCAAATGAACTTTCCCTGAGTGTCACCGCGCCTTCCCCGAGCAGCCCCTCCACATTTTCTATAAGCTCATCCCTGAAGTCCACCTTGCAGTTTCCGACTCTCAGAACAGCCTCCGAGCTGTCGGTTCTCATGTCTATTATCACGGTTGAGTCTCCCGGGAACTTCTCGAGTATTTCTCTCAGGCTGAGTATGTTCCGCTCGTTTGCGGCTTCGCGGGCGATACTTATGCAGACTGCCGAGTTCGTTCTGGTCTCCTTGAGCGAGGAGATATCGCTTGCCAGAAGGCGTATCTTCTCATCCGAGACCTCGACCCTTCCCTTCACTATTACAGGCTCGACCTTCTGCTCCAGCAGCACTCGCGATCTCTGGAGCGTGTCGTTGAAAACGATCGCTTCGATGAAGCCGTTTAGGTCTTCAAGGGTCAGGTAGCCGATAAGGCTGGTTCCCTTCTTGGTGTTTTTGATCTCGACTGACCTTACCGTCCCCGCGATCCTTACCTCCGAGCCGTCTTTTGCCTGCTTTATGGATTCTGTGTCGTAAAGGGGACTGTATTTCTCAAGCTCAGAGGAGTATTTTTGAAGCGGGTGGGATGATATGAAAAACCCGAGCACGTCAAGTTCGTTCTCAAGCCTCGTACGGTCATCCCACGGTTCGCTTTCGCCAAGTTTCGGCGCGGCCACTGAATTTGGAAGATCAAACAGCATTCCCTGCCCGTTTGCCGGAGTGTGCTGCTTTATGGAGTTGTAGCCCAGCAGGGAATCGCAGGAGGCAAACAGCCGCGCCCTGTTCGGTTCAAGGGAATCGAACGCTCCTCCTCTTATCAGGCTTTCAAGCGCCTTTCTGTTAAATTTTCTCGAATCCACCCTGGCGCAGAAATCGGTAACGGATTCAAATTCCCCGTCCTTTTCCCTGTTTCTGACTATTTCCTCTGTCAGGCTGTCGCCGACGTATTTGATCGCGGTGAACCCGAACCGTATTTTCCCCTCCGAAACCGTGAATCCGGAGCAACTGTGGTTTATGTCGGGCTGCAGCACGTCGATTCCGAGCTTTCTGCATTCCGTTATGCCGGAGATCACCTTGTCCATGTTATGGGCCTCCACGGACATGAAGGCGGCCATGAACTCGGCCGGGTAGTGCGCCTTCAGGTAGGCCGTCTGGTAGGTGATCATTGCGTAGGCGGCGCTGTGGCTCTTGTTAAAGGAGTACTCGGCGAATTTCTCCAGGGTGTCGAAAAGCTCGGCGGCTTTTTTGGGCTCGATGCCTTTTTTCTCGGCTCCAGTGAGAAACCTTTTGCGCTGGGCCCTCATCTCGCTTGATTTCTTTTTGCCCATGGCCCTGCGAAGAAGATCCGCTTCCCCCATGGTGAAGCCCGCGAGCTCGCTTGCCGTCTGCATTATCTGTTCCTGGTAAACGAAAAGGCCGTAGGTTTCCCCCAGTATTTCCCGGAGCGCCGGGTGGGGGAAATCCACCTTGACCCCGTTTTTCCTCCGGGTGAACTCATCCGCCATGCCGCTGTCAAGAGGTCCCGGACGGTAAAGCGCCAGGGCGGCCGTTATGTCTTCGAACTCCGTGGGCCGGAGTCTTGCGAGAAGGTCTTTCATCCCCGATGATTCGACCTGGAATATTCCCATGGTCGTGCCTTCGCGCAGCAGGGTGTAGACCTTCGGATCATCAAGGGGAATCTTGTCGAGGTCAAATTCTTTTTCGTCCTCCCCCTGGCTTTCCCGGACGTACTTCACCGCCTTGTCCAGTATGGTGAGGGTCTTTAGGCCTAGGAAATCGAACTTCACGTAGCCCAGCTTTTCGATGGAACTCATGTCGAACTGGGTTACGATCTCGTTTTTGCTTCCTCTGTAAAGGGGGATGTAGTCGGCCAGCGGTTCGTTCGATATTACGACGCCTGCGGCGTGGGTAGAGGAATGGCGCACCATGTTCTCAAGCGATCTGGCCAGCTCCACCGCTTCGGCGAGCTGCTTGTTCTGGGAGAGACGCTCTTTTATTTCCTTTACCTTGCTTACGGCCTCCTCTATGCTGAACACCTTTCCCCGGAAAGAGGGAATGAGTTTCGAGAGCCGGTCGACTTCTGAGTACGGAAGCCCCAGGACCCTCCCCACGTCCTTTATCACGGCTTTTGAGGACATGGTTCCGAAGGTGCCGATCTGGGCGACCTTGTCTGCCCCGTATTTCTCCGTAACGTATCTTATGAGCTCGTCCCGGTGCTCCCCGCAGAAATCAACGTCTATGTCCGGCATGCTCACCCTCTCGGGGTTAAGGAACCTCTCGAAAATAAGGTTATGCCTTATGGGATCCATAGCCGTTATGCCCAGAGCGTAGGCGACCAGACTCCCGGCTGCGCTTCCCCGCCCCGGCCCGACCGGGATATCGTTTTTCCTCGCGTGGAATATGAAGTCCGAGACTACGAGGAAATACGCGGAGAATCCCATCTTGCAGATGGTGTCAAGCTCCGAGCGGAGGCGCTCGCGGTACGTATCGTGAGCCTCTTCGGGTATTTCGTTTTCCCGGAGTATTCTCTCGAGGTTTCTCCCTGAGATCTCCCGTATGAATTCGTCAAGCGACTTTCCCTCAGGAGGGACGTATTCGGGGAATCTGTACCCGTCGCTTTTGAATTCGAAGTCGCAGCGCTCGGAAATTTTCACCGCCTCCTCAAGCGCGCCCTCGAACCCCTCCATGTCTCTGATCATCTCCTCTCTTGTCTTTACGTAGAAGTCGTCGCTTTGGAACCTCATTCTTTTCTGGTCCGCCACCATGCTTCCTGTCTGGATGCATAGGAGGGTGTCGTGCGACTTGTAGTCCTCCCTGGTGAGAAAATGGCAGTCGTTGGTCGCGGCGAGCTTTATGCCGAGGCGTTCGCCGATTCTTCTGAGTCCCCTGTTGATCCTGCGCTGCTCCTCAAGGGCGATTGCCTGGACTTCAAGGTAATAGCGGTCCCCGAATATCTCCTTGTAGATCGACGCGATTCTTGTCTGTTCCTTCAGGTCCTTTTTGAAAATGGCCTGGGAAAGCTCGCTGCTCATGCACCCGGAGAGGACTATGAGCCCCTCGTTGTGCTCAGACAGCATCTCGTGGTCGACGCGCGGGCGGCGGTAGAACCCCTCGAAGTATCCTCTCGTTACGAGTCTCGAGAGGTTTCTGTACCCCCGTTCGTTCATGCAGAGCACGGTGAGATGGTAATTTTTCCCGTCAGAGGGCTTCTCAAGCTTGAGTGTGGGAGTTACGTAGAGTTCGCACCCTATTATGGGCTTTACGCCGCGGGCCTTGGCTTTTTCGAAGAACTCGTACGCGCCGAAGAGGTTCCCGTGGTCGGTCACGGCGACGGCGGGCATGGAGTGGCTTTCGGCTCTTTCGATCAGCTCGTCGAACTTTATCGAACCGTCAAGGAGCGAGTACTGCGAATGCAGATGTAAGTGAACGAAGGAGTCTGCCATTGCGGGTTACTGAATTATACATTTTTCTTCGGTTTCATCCAGTGGCCGGAGAAAATGACAGCAGGGTTTTAATCAAGTAAATTAAAGAGTCCGGTTACGGACAAAACGGGTGGTTAAATCTTTACGTCATGCACGAGGAAACGGAGTTCAAGTTCTCCATTTCGCCCGCAGTGGCGAGTAGGATTCTGCGTTACAAGGGACTCAGGCCCCACCGCAAGGGCCGTCGCGTAAAGCGCCATCTCGTAAGTACTTATTTTGATACTCCCCGCCATACGCTTAGAAAATCCGAAATAGCGCTTCGGGTTCGCGATAACGGCAAGGGCAGGGAACAGACCATAAAGGCTCCGTTCCAAGGCCCCGCGGGCCTCCAGAATTTCCGCGAATGGACCGTGGCGGTAAACGGCGACTCCCCGAATCTTCGCGCCGTGGACGATCCTGAACTTGCTCGCAAGCTTTCCCGTAGGCCTTACGAAAAGCGTCTCGGCCCCGTGTTCACCACGGATTTCGAGCGCGAGGCGGTTTGTATCAGGACCAAGGGCGCCGAATTCGAGTTGGCGGTGGATCAGGGAGTGATTCACGCCGAAACATCCGGGGGACGCGTTTCGGAACCTATCTGCGAAGCGGAATTCGAACTGCTCTCAGGCGACCCGGCGCGGATGTTCGATATAGCGCTTGAACTCTGCGAGGCTTACGATATACGACTCGGTCATCTTACGAAGGCTCAGAGGGGCTACGCCCTTGCGAGACCGGCGCTCCGTCCCAGACCCCGCAAGGCTCCGAAAGTAGCGCTCACGGAGGAGATGAGCGTGGGAGAAGCGTTTAATTTCATTATAGCGGGCGCCCTTGAGCACATGTTCGCAAACGAGATTCCCACCCTTGAGGGGAAAGCCGAAGGAGTGCACCAGATGAGAGTGGCGATGAGACGCGTGCGCGCGGCGCTTCGCGCTTTTAAGAGAATACTTCCCTATGACAAGAGAAAGGCCTTTAACGGAGAGTTCCGCTGGTTCCAGCAGCGCCTGGCCCCGGCCCGTGACTGGCAGGTCTTTTTGGGCGAGACGCTTCCCAGGATAGCAGCAGCAGCGCCCGAAGAGAAAGAAGCGATAGAGCGTCTCCGGCGCATCGCGCGCGCCGAGCGACGTCGCGCCGTGGGAGATGCGGCCGCCTACCTTGAGAGCCGCCGCTACGCACGTCTGCTGCTTCAGTTCGAGCGATGGATAGCGTCTGTCGAAAAGGAATCCGGTTCCAAGACTTTCGGCGAGCCCGTAAAGCCGTTTGCAAAAAGCGTGCTCAGAAGAACGTGGCGCTATTTTCTCGAGGACACAAGACCTCTTTCGCGTCTTCCGGATGAGGATCTTCACGAGATAAGAAAGCGCGGGAAAAAGGCCCGCTACGCCACGCAGTTTTTCAGCTCCCTCTGGAACGGCCCCCATGCTGCACCCTTCATGAAGCTCATGGGACGCTTCCAGGACAGCATGGGAAAAACGAATGACGCGATAGTCGCGCGGCACATCCTGGCGGCAGTCAAGCCCGGGAGGCTTGATCCCTCGGTAATCCGCCTTGCGCAGGAATGGTCCCAGGCCCGGGTGAGAAAATGCCTTCGCACGGCGCAGCCGCAGTGGAGACGCCTCGGGAGGATTGCGCCGTTCTGGGAGACGGCGCAGTGAGTCCGGCTTTTCACGTGGCGGGGAACTATGTAAACTCACGGATTGTGGGTGTTAAGACGCAGTATGTTATTACCTTGGGAGGTTGCAGATGGCTTCTTCGGTAACGGATATATCGAGCAAAAGGTTCTCGCTTTGTTCTTCGGAACGGTATATCAACAGGGAGCTTTCCTGGCTTGATTTTAACCTGCGGGTTCTTGAGACGGCGGCCAGCAATAAGGTTCCGCTTCTTGAGAGGGTGCGTTTTCTCTCCATTTCCGCAAGCAACCTTGATGAGTTCTACATGGTCAGGGTGGCGGGTCTAGCGGGACAGGTTATGGAAGGGGTGACTGACCGCAGCAAGGACGGCCTTACGCCGTCCCAGCAGCTTGAAGCCATAAGGGATAAGGTCCGTTCCCTGCTTGACAGTCAGTACGAGTGCGAAAAGGATCTGTTTTCCCTCTGCAAGAAGGCGGGAATAAAGATCGTGACTCCCGAGAAACTTGACCGCTCGGGCGCCAAGTGGCTTTCCGAGTGGTTCTCGAAAAAGCTTTTTCCGGTGCTTACCCCGCTTGCCATAGACCCGGCGCATCCGTTTCCCTTCATACAGAGTGAGAGTCTTGTGTGCGCCGTGCAGCTCGGCCGCGCCGAGGACGGAAAGCGCATGAAGGGCCTCATACTGCTGCCTTCCCAGGTGGAGCGCTTCATAAGGGTTCCGGGAGGAAAAAAAATCCAGCTTGTCCCGATCGAGAAAGTAATCGAGCACAACATGAAATCCCTTTTTCCGGGTTTTGAAGTCGAAGACCAGGGAATCTTCCAGATTACCCGCGACAGCCTTTTTGAGATAGACGAGGACGCGGAAGACCTGGTCGAGACGTTTGAGACGGCGCTTAAGCAGCAGCGCAGGGGAGGGTCCGTGATCAGGGTTGACGTCAACGCGGACATGCCGGATACGATCGTCGACTTCATAATTGACAAGCTTGAGGCCCAAGACGCGCACTTTTTCAGAATCAAGGGGATGCTCGGGCTTGAGAGCGTGAAACAGATAATACTGGATGAGCGAAGCGACCTTCTTTACAAGCGTATGAACATCCGCTACCCCGAGAGGGTCAGGGAATTCGGAGGCGACGTGATAGCGGCCATACAGCAGAAAGATTTCGTCGTTCACCATCCCTACGAGAGTTTCGACGTCGTCGTTGAGTTCCTAAAGCAGGCAGCCGAGGACCCGGCGGTTGTTGCGATCAAGCAGACGCTTTATCGCACCTCGGAAGACTCTCCTATAGTGAAAAGGCTCATAGAGGCCGCCGAGGCCGGAAAATCCGTAACTGCCATGGTGGAGCTCAAAGCCCGTTTCGATGAGGAGGCCAACATTCGCTGGGCGCACCGCCTCGAGGATGCGGGAGTCCAGGTCGTGTTCGGGTTCATCGACCTTAAAACCCACGCCAAGGTATCGCTGGTGGTGAGAAGGGAAGGTTCTGACATCCGTACCTACACCCACTTCGGCACCGGCAACTATCACCCCGTAAACGCCAAGATATACACGGATCTCAGCTACTTCACAGCCGACGAGGCGCTCGGCCGCGACGCCGCCAAGCTTTTTAACTATATGACCGGCTACGCCACTCCGAAGAAGATGGAGAGGATATTTTTCTCTCCCGTCACGATGCGCCCGAAGGTGCTTGAACTGATAGGGGATGAGATAGACCACGCGAAGGCCGGACGCCCCGCGGTGATATGGGCCAAGATGAATTCCCTTGTGGACAGCAAGATCATAGACGCGCTTTATGCGGCGAGCTGTGCGGGGGTGCGGATCGAGCTTTTCGTTCGGGGGATATGCTGCCTGAGGCCCGGAGTGCCGGGACTTTCCGAGAACATCAGGGTGAAGAGCATCGTGGGACGTTTCCTTGAGCACAGCAGGGTCATCTGCTTTGGCGCCGGGGAGGGGCTTCCCTCTAATGCCTGCAAGGTTCTCATCTCGTCTGCCGACTGGATGCCTCGCAATCTTGACCGCAGGGTGGAATCTCTGGTTCCGATCGAAAACGCCACGGTGAAGAAGCAGCTTGTCGAGCAGGTGATGGTTGCTAACCTGAATGATGTCGCGAACAGCTGGGAGATGTTACCGGACGGCTCTTTCCGCAAGCTTAAAAGCGATTCGGACAGTTTTTCGGCTCATAAATACTTTATGACCAACCCCAGTCTTTCCGGAAGAGGCAAGGCGCTTGCCGAATCCCGGCCGCAAATGCCGGCTGAGTTTGTGCAGGAATAATTTTATGACAGAAATTTCTCCCTCCTCTGCGCCGTTTGGCAAGAGCAGAACTGCGGCGGTAATAGACGTAGGATCGAACTCCATACGCCTTGTGATCTACAAGGGCCCGAGGCGCGCCCCGCTTCCGATACTTGACGAGAAAGTTTCCTGCGGTCTTGGGCGCGGGATGGATACGGATGGCAGGATGTCGCCACAAAGCATGGATCTTGCTCTTCGGACCGTTAGTCGCTTCGTCGATATCGCCCGCTCGATGAAGGTTCCCGTCGTAAAAGCTGTTGCCACCGCCGCGGTAAGAGATGCTGCAAATGGTCCCGATTTCAAAAAAGCCGTCGAGCAGCAATGCGGGATTTCGCTTCGTGTACTCTCTGGTATTGAAGAGGCGAGACTTTCCGCGCTTGGAACCCTCTGCGCCATCCCTGATGCCGACGGGATAATGGGAGACATAGGTGGCGGGAGCCTTGAACTGGTAGAGATTTGCGAGGGGGAAACAAGAAATCACGCCACGTTGGCGCTGGGCACTATCCCGCTTCTTGAAAGCGGCCTCAGTCCCGCAAAGGCCGCCAAGAAACTGATCGCTCCCCGTCTTGACGAGCTTCCCTGGCTTAAGGACGCGAAGAAGAAAACCTTCTACGCCGTCGGAGGATCGTGGCGAGCCCTGGCGAAAAAACACATGGAAGCTGAGGACTACCCGCTTCGCATAGTTCACGGCTACAGCCTTTCAAGCTCAAGGGCGCTTGAGATGACCCGGGAGATAGTTGATATATCCCCGGACTCGCTTCGAGGTCTCTGGATCATAGGGAGGAACAGGACGGAATCCGCCCCCTACGCCGCCGCGCTTATTGAGAGCCTTCTGAAAAGAACGGGGGTAAGGGATCTTATGTTCTGTACGTACGGCCTTCGGGAAGGGTGCATATATGATGATCTTCCGCCGGAGCAGCGATCCCTGGATCCTCTCATTGTCATGTGCCGGGAAATCGCGCTCAAGATGGGGAGATCGGTTGAGGACGGCGAGGCTTTCTGCAGGTGGATAGAGCCAGCGATTCCTGATGAATACTCAGGGAATCCAAGGCTGAGATTAGCCGCCTGCCATCTTTCCGACATAGGGATTTCCGAACATCCCGAGTATCGGGCGGAACAGGTTTTTTTGAGGATACTGCGGATGCCGTTTGTGGGAATCACCCATCCCGAAAGAGTAAGGGTGGCTTTTTCCGTCGCCTCAAGGCACGCGGCGATTGGAAATCTGGTCCGCCGCTGGAAAGTCTCGGATTTTCTTTCTGGAAGCGATATTGAAGAAGCCAGGGTTACGGGGCTTGCGCTTCGCTTGGCCTACACGGTTTCGGGAGGAGTTGCGCGGATTCTTGAGAGCACCAGGCTTGAGAGCACCGGAGAAAAGCTTATTTTACATATGCCTGACCAGATACCGCATCCCGAGACTGTGGGTCGACGGCTCGGGGCCCTTGCCAAGGCCGTCGGATGCGACTACGAGACGATTGCTCGCGGGGATGGGGGCCGGGATGAGCCGCTGTTCAGGGCATCGAATCTCAGAGAGTGAACCGGGAGGCCGGGTATTGCCGTCTGGTAGCGAGGGAATCACAATAGGAAGTCCATTCGTCAAGCACGGTAAAATTCATGTAAGATTAAATCTGAGTTTTAACTTGTTATGGAGTTGGACCGAATGAAATTACTTGACGCCATAGACAAGCTGAATGTCTGGAAAAGGCATGGGGAAAGAGCTCCTCACAAGCCGTTGCTTATACTCTACGCACTTGCTAGGCAGATTTCGGATCCAGAAGCGGAATTTGAGTTCTCGGTTATAGAAAAAGACATTGAAACCCTGTTAAGCAAGTATGGAAGACCTCAGAAGAAAGGCACACGCCAAAAACCCTTTGAACCGTTCTGGCGCCTACAAAACGATGGAATTTGGGAAGTGCGCTCTGATAGAAAAATAGTACCCGATGTTTCAGGTTCTGTTTCTGTAGTTGACCTGAGGAATTACAATGCCACTGGATTTTTCGTTGCGGAAGTTGCTCAACAGATAAAGGAGAATCCAGATGTTGCGTTGCAGGCTGCGCAGAAGTTGCTTGATAAACATTTCACTGAATCGCTGCATCCGAGTATATTGCAGTGCGTAGGACTTGATTATGGAGTATTCTCGGCTAAAAAATACCTTGCTAGAAAAACCAAGCGAGACAGGAGATTCAGGGAGAATGTTCTCCACGCCTACAGGTACAGTTGCGCTGTGTGCGGTTTTAATCTGCGGATAAAAACATCACCTGTTGGGCTTGAAGCGGCGCATATCAAATGGCATCAGCACGGAGGCCCGGATACAGAGGACAACGGCCTCGCGCTTTGCGCTACCCATCACAAGCTTCTTGACTCGGGTGTGATGACGCTATCTGAAGATTACAAAATTCTTCTTTCGGAATGGATATTTGACCCGGACAGGGAGAACAGTTTTATAAAGCAATACCATAAACGTGAAATCAGCTTGCCGATGAACAGAAGGCATTCACCGGCAACGAATTACATTCGCTGGCACAGGGAAGAAGTGTTCAAGGAACCCGCAATTGAAGGAACACTGTGAACACTTGAATTTGGGCGGAAGTTGGGCTACTGCCCTGTGAGACAGATGAACATGCAAGCTAACTCTCGGGAAATCTATCTGGATAACAACGCCACTACGCGGCCGATCCCCGAGGTAGTGGAGAGAGTTGTCGAACTTATGACATCTCAATACAGTAATCCGTCAAGTGTCCATCAAAGAGGCGTGCGCGGGCGCGAGGAATTGTCGCGTGCCAGAGAGCGTGTGGCGTCACTTGTTGGGGCTTTGGAAGAACAGGTCGTTTTTACTTCGGGAGGGACTGAGGCAAACAATCTTGCGCTTAACAAGGTGGCGATAAAGGATACCGGACATCTGATAACTACGGAAACCGAGCATTCCTCCGTGCTCAACAAGGCCGGGGTTCTGGAGAGACAAGGGGCTAGAGTTACGTATCTTCAAGTTGATGGTACAGGAAGGGTGAGCCCCGGGGCGCTTGAAGCTTTACTGTTTTCCGATTCGGTGGACTTGGTTTCGATACACTGGGTGAACAATGAAACCGGGGTTGTCCAACCGATCGAGGAACTCGGGGAAATCTGCCGGAAAAACCGCGTGACGTTCCATGTGGACGCGGCTCAAGCTGCGGGAAAGGTGCCGATTGACTTTGCCAGTCTTCCGGTTGACATTCTCACGTTCAGTGCCCACAAGATTCACGGTCCGCAAGGCGTTGGGGCTCTTTGCTTCAAGAACATCAAACATGTGGTTCCTATGATTTTCGGCGGCGATCAGGAACGGGTTATGAGACCTGGAACGGAGAATCTTCCGGGCATTGCGGGATTCGGGGAGGCGGCCGCCGTTCGCCAGAAAGGTTTTGCCGATGCTGTAGGACACATGGAAAAACTGAGAGATATTTTCGAGCGGCGCATCATGGACGTGTTTCCTGATCTTTCGGTGAATGCGGACCCGTCTCATCGCGTATGCAACACGTCTAATATTAGGTTTCCGGGAATAGACGGCATGGCGTTAATGGCGCGCCTTGACCGTGACGGGGTAATCTGCTCGCAAACCTCTGCCTGCAAGAGCCAGCGGCCCGAACCTTCACATGTTCTTCTGGCTATGGGACTCTCGGAAGAGGAAGCCTTTGCGAGCGTAAGGTTTTCGTTCTCCGCGCTTAACACGGGCGAAGAGGTAGAGGCCGCGGCGGACAAGGTGACTGATTCGTACCGGAAACTACTGGCGTTCGGGAGCCCAGAGGTCTGATTGTTAATGAGATTTGGCGGACATGAAACGTTTGCGGTGCGTGAGGGATGGTTGTCCAAGGGACTTAGTCTTATCAAGGACAACCCTCGCGCATTCGAGGATCCGTTCGTTTCGGACAGTCTGGGTGTTGGAAGGAACATGGCCAAGTCTATCTTTCACTGGCTTACGGTGACGGGTCTTGTGCGGAAGGGAGAAGGCCGTTCGCTGTCCGTTACGGATACGGGTGAAGCTGTATTCAAGCACGACCCGTACCTGCTTAGCGTCGGCACATGGTGGGCCCTCCACGTAAATCTTGTGACCCGCAGGGAGGACGCAGTCGTGTGGAGAGTCTTTTTTGACAGTTTTCCGCGCGAGAGGTTCGACCGTATCGGCTGCGTGGAGGAGATGAGAAGACAGCTTGCTCTTGACGGACAGCGTCTTCCGAGCGAAAAAACACTGTCGCGTGATGTAGCCTGTCTGCTTTCAAGCTACGCTACCGTACTGCCTCCAGAAGATGCTGACCCGGAGGAAGGTCGCGAGAGCCCATTCAGGTCGCTCGGGCTCGTTACGGAGCTTAGGGAAACCGGAACCTACAGGCTGAATCGTAGTCGAAAGGATGTTCCGCCTGCCGTGCTCGGCTACGCTTTATCCGTCGCACTTGCGGACGAAACTGGAGAAGATTTCGTGGATATCGGGTTTTCCGAGGCGTTTGCAAAACCGAGCAGTGCCGGGAAAACTCTATGTTTGGATATCGAGACTTTTACGGATCTTCTGGATAAGGCTGAAAAGTCATTCGGTTCCGAACTCATTCATGTGCAGCAGCTTGGCGGCGAGCGTTTCATACGCGTCAGGCGCATTTCGGGTTCCGATTGGCTAACGAAATATTATGCTGAATCGGACAAACACTGACGCGGCTGAAAATTTCTTCAAGTCAATCAATGTCCGTCTGGACATAACGCATCCCGAGCGGTTTGCCCACTTCCATCCCACCAAAAGAAACACTCGAATCATAAGGTCGGTGCTTCTCGGAGAACCGTCGCCCGCATCAATAATAGTTGCCGCATACGGCTCCGGAAAGTCTCTTACGGCGGGAGCGGCCGCGATGCTGGTGAGAAACGACGAGCCGTCACGCGATACCCTTTCCACTATAACGGAACGTATCGCGCTGGTGGATCGGGACCTCGGCGAAACCCTGGCGGCGCGCGCGGAACTCAGGGCGCGGGGCCTTGCCATTGCGCTTGAGGGTAACGAGTCCGACATGGCCGGCGAGATTTTCAGGCAGGCGAAAGAGCGTCTCTCTTCTCTCAGACGTCCGCACAACCACCGGGGAGACATCCTAAAGATTCTGGAAGCGGTCTGGCAAAAGGCTGGCGAGGAGGGCTACGATCGTATAGCCATTCTCTGGGACGAGTTTGGTCGCCACCTTGAAGCGCTTAGTGCCTCGGGCAACACCGAGGAGCTTCTCCTGATCCAGAGAATATCCGAGTGGGTGTCGCGCAAAGAACATCCCGCTGTTACCTTCGGATTGATTCTGCATCAGAGTTTTCTTCACTACGCCGACAATCTCAGCCAGAGCGCACGTGGAGACTGGAAGAAGATTGAAGGGCGTTTCTCTACGATTCATTATGTTGAAGACAGCCGCGAAATGTATGAGCTTATCAGTTCCGTTGTAATACAATTAAAAAAGGGGGGGGTAGAAGCAGTAAGCCCCTCCGTCAATTTGAAAAGCAAGCCGAAAAAGCACTGAAACTCGGGCTGTTCGAGGCGTTTGAAGACAGAAGTGCCTTGGCTGAAACTCTAGCCAAGGCCTACCCGCTTCACCCTCTTACGCTTTATTCCCTGCCCCGTCTCGCGGCACGTCTTGCCCAGAACGAGCGGACGGTGTTTTCCTTTGTCCGAGACATTGCTCTCAGCAAGCCTGCCACTTTCGGCGATCTATACAGGTATTTCTCTGACTCCATGTCCACTGATACCGGCATTGGCGGTACGCATCGCCGATGGCTCGAAACCGAAAGTGCGTTATCCAAGGCGAACAATGATGCGGAAAAAGAGATACTTTCCGCAACAGCCATCTTGGGGTTTGGAGTTTCCGGCGAACGCACGCGGGTGAAAAAAGCCTTGCTCGAGTTCGCGGTCTCCGGTTTTCCGGGGCTTTCCCGTGTTCGCATCAGAAAAGCAATCGAAGATCTCATTGACCGCAAGCTTCTTCTCTACAGAGAACGAAACGATGACATTTCCGTCTGGCACGGGACGGATATCGATATCCGCGGTCACCTTGCTGAAGAAATCCAGCGAATAAAAACGGAATTTGAAACCGTGGATGTCTTGTCAAAAGAATATCCCGCGCCGAACTGGCGCCCGATCGGACATAACGTGAAAAATGCCATCAGACGTTTTTTCGAAGGCAAATACCTACACGCCTCAGAGTTGCTCAGAAAAAGATTTTCGCACCCGCTACTTTCACTTGCTCCGGGAGAAGATGGGAGGATTATCTACTGTCTTGCCGATACCCAGGCGGAAATATCCGACCTTTCTTCCTTGATGAGTTCAGCGTCCTCGGTTGACCCCGGGATTGTTTTCGTGGTGCCGGAGCGCCCGGCACGGATACTCGACATAGCGCTTGAGATCATGGCTCTTGGACGGTTGCAGCGGAATCACGATATCGTGGCGACAGACCCATTCGTGCTGCCCGAGCTTCGCCACATGGCGGATTCCGCCCGGGAGGACTTGGCTCGCGTAATGAGACGTATAGTGCGTCCAAGCGTGGACGGAGGGTGGTGGTTCTTTGAAGGCAGAGAACTGCCGGTCAGGGACGACAGGGGACTTTGTGAGAAGCTTTCAGAAATTGCCGACAGGCGCTTTCCGTCAACGCCCCGCATAAACAATGAACTTGTAGTGAGAAAAGAAATCAGCCGCCCGATGGTAAACGCCCGCAAGAAACTGATCCTCGGCATTCTGGAAAGAAACCGAGAACCTTCCTTGGGATTTAACAGGGAAGCCACCACGCCGGATGTTGCAATGTACCGTACCGTGCTTGAGAAGACAGGTCTTTACAGTTCTCGCGGAAACGGGTGGGGTTGGGCCGATCCTGAACAACTTCAAGACGGAAACTTGGCGGAAATCTGGGGAGTGTTTGATCGGTTTTTCGGGGATGCCGGCGCAGGGAAATCCCCCTCCGATGAACTCTTCCGTAAGCTGGAACTTCCTCCGTACGGAATGCGCAGGGGCGTGATCCCGGTTTTCGTGGCGGCGGCGCTCCAGGCTTTCGGCAAGGCCGTGGTCATAAAACGGGAAGGCAAGTACCTTTCCGATATACTGGCGAGCGAGATTGAGGAATTCTGCTCAGCACCGGAGAAATTCACGGTCGATGTGCTGGAAGTTGATACGGTTCTGTCGCAGTATCTGCACGGGCTTATTGAACAGTTTGACGATCGGCGGCCAGTCATGGATGGTGACCTGATACGCCAGTTCTACGATTCGCTTGAATTCTGGAAGGCTCAGTTGCCTAGCCAAGCTATGAGGACCCGGTACGTAAGCGAAGAAGCCCGCCGGTTTCAGCGGGTTCTTCGCAAGGAAACCGACCCTCTGGTTCTCGCACTAAGAGAGTTTCCGAAGCTTGCCGGGGTGAGAAAGCCGGACGGCAGTACCTCGGAGTTTATCGCCAAGCTCCGCTGCGAGATAGAAAGCATAGTTGAAGGGTATGCGGAAAAAGCTATCTCCGTGGCGCGCAAAGTTTTCGATGTCACAAATGAAGGAAAGCGAAATACCCTTGAATGCGCCAAGGCGTGGTCCATGTGCTTCGGCGAGGAAACCGTTACCTTTTCCGAACTTGATAATGCGTCCAGAGCGGTTCTTGACCGCGCTAGAGGGGCTACCGAAGGCAGGTACACGGAATCATCCTTCGTTCTTGCTTTGAGTTCAATTCTGCTTGGCAAGGGGTTTGACAAGTGGGACGATGCGAGTCCCCGCGAATTTGCGGAGCAGTTAGGAGAAACCGTGGCGAAGCTGGAGCGAACTGCCCTTGAATCTGAGGAACCGAGCGAATTGCTTCTGCCTCTGCTGGGCAGTTACTTCCATCGCCTGTACGGGCAGTTTGAGCGAATGCTGGGGCCGAATG
The DNA here is from genome assembly GCA_964429945.1 of uncultured Spirochaetia bacterium. Taxonomy (GTDB): domain Bacteria; phylum Desulfobacterota_D; class UBA1144; order Nemesobacterales; family Nemesobacteraceae; genus Nemesobacter. The sequence continues at coordinate 64,906 of CAYSDX010000074.1, forward strand.
CTGCAGCCGAGAAGATAAGAGAACTTCTCAGGGAAAACGAAAAAACACATCTAGATTCAGGAGGACTGAAAAAGAATGGGACTTATGAAAAAAGCGCTTGAGGACAAGGATGCCCGTCACATAGTTTCTTTCTCCGGCGGGAAGGACTCAACGGCACTTGGTATTTACATGCTAGAGAACTATCCTGAGTTGAATCTTGAATTCGTGTTCTGTGATACGGGGGCCGAACTTAAAGAAACTTATGAGTACATCGAGCGGTTCGAGGCTATTTTCGGAATAAAGGTCAAGCGCCTGAATGCTTTGGAGGGCTTAGGCATACGTGAGAAGAGCGGACGTACCCCTTTTGACGTTTACCTGAAAGAATATTACGGTGGGTTTCTTCCTAGTCCCCAGGCACGCTGGTGTACTAGAGTGTTGAAGATAAGGCCATTTGAACTCGAGATTGGGGAAGATCGGGCTTACTCATACATAGGTATAAGGGCCGATGAGCACAGAACGGGCTATCAGCAACGAAAACCCGTTATGTTCTCGTCCGCGCCAAACATAATCCCCGTCTATCCGTTTCAAGAGGACGGAATTGGTCTTGAGGACGTGAAGGCCCTGCTCAATGATTCGGGTCTCGGCCTGCCTCCTTATTATAAATGGCGTTCACGTTCGGGGTGCTATTTCTGCTTCTATCAGCAGGTTGGCGAATGGCAGGGTCTGAAGGAAAACCATCCCGACCTTTTTGAAAAGGCCAAAGCTTATGAGAAGGAAGAGAACGGGAGAAAGTACACCTGGGTTAATGGTCGTTCGCTTGAGGATATCGAGAAGTTTAAGAAGCGTTACGAGATTCCGAGTGGCGAAGATCTAGATGGTTGTGCTATCTGTCACTTGTAGGGGGAGTGTTAGAAATGGCAAAAACCAATGATCTTGTCAGTTTTCTTCGGTGTTATGGACCAATTCCGACAAGTGACAATATGTACGACGAACTAATACAAAAACAGGTAGAACGTTATAATGTCGAGCCGGTGGAAATCCCCCCTGCGCGTCTGCAAGACCTTGTCGATAATTTTAGCCAGCCTGAACCGAACAATATAATCCTTACGGGAACTGCTGGAGATGGGAAAACATATCATTGCCGACGAGCGTGGGAAGAGTTAAACGGTGATAAGAATACGTGGCTTCGTGGTGACAAAATAGCAAAACTAGACCTCTCTTCTGGACGAATCCTCAAAATTGTCAAAGATTTAAGCGAACTGACAACAGATGAGAAGATTCGGCTATTTCCTGATCTGTGCAAAGCCCTGCTTGGAGAGATACCTCATGAAGTATATCTTGTGGCTGCAAATGACGGGCAATTGCTATCAACTTTTCGCGACTGGGCTGAAAATGAAAACCAGAAAGCATTGGATGTGTTTAAGAAAGTTGAAGCCATGCTCGTGGAAGAGCGAGAAGACGATGAAGAGCTTGATCTGCGTCTTTACAATTTAAGTCGTATGGATCCATCCAAAGATTTTGATGCGCTTCTGAAGGAGGTCGTAAATCATCCGAAGTGGTCGGATTGTGAAGGTTGCTCACTATATCCAAACGAGGAAGAAACTATATGTCCTATTCGTATTAATCGTGCACTTCTCGTGGAAGCTACGTCGAAAAATCCCTTTAAGAAAAGACTTGGCGAATTGCTAAAACTCGCGTCGGCAAACCGACTTCATTTACCAATACGACATCTTTTACTCTTGGCTGTGAATATCCTTCTCGGCGATAGAAAACCGCCCAAAAACCTTCTGACCTGTACGACTGCTCGTAACAGGGCAAACAACAACGATTATGATCTAACCAATCCGTATGCCAATGTTTTTGGTATTAATCTTCCGAGTACCCGCCGCTGTCAATATCAGGTTTTTAATGTTCTTGATACTTTTGGTATCGGTAGGGAGACAGAGAATGATTTTGACAATCTGCTTGTTTACGGACGCCATAACGATAAAGAGTGCTACCAGCGCGTTGTTGAAAATGACGTGTACTACGGTGCCAAATCTTATGAACGGTTACTTGAAGATTACCTTGAAGGGGAACGTGAGAATAAAAGTCTAGATTCATTCATGAGAAAGCTTGAACGCCAGCGGCAACGCTTATTTTTCTCTCTTAGTGAAAGAGATGAAACAAATTTGAATCCTTGGCACCTAACGGTTTATCGCTATGCCGGGATATTTCTTGAATTTCTTACGTCAGATGAGAATGATTTGGAAGTCGGCACTCAACTGGTGCGTGGTCTTAATCGTACCTTTTGTGGCATGATGATTGATGATGCGCCAAAGTTGTATATTGCATCTTCTGGAGGAGATGGCCGTGGCTATATAGCACCGATTCTGGAACACGAGGTAGAGATTCGTCTAAAAAGGCGTACGGTTTATATCTCCTTTGATAAAATTCCAGAACTTCCAGGTCTCCGGATTCTGGTTATTGACCAATTAAAACCACAAAAACCGATATGCCAGCTTTCTCTTCAACTCACACATTTTGAATATCTTATGCGTGTTGCGCAAGGGAGTCTTCCCACAAGTTTTTCTCGTCAATGTTATGAAGACTTTCTAGATTTCAAAATTATTGTAATCGAAAAGCTTAACAAAGAATTTGGTTTAGGTCAGAGCAGTAATGATCAGGTGGAATTTCGGGTTATTCAAGTCGAGGCAGACGGCCGACCAGATATAGAAGAGATATCTGTTGAAAGAAGGTAGAAAGCGGAACGAAAGATGTAATCAACGAGTTTCTTAAGAAAGAATTTTGTATATGGAGGTTCTTTGATGGTTCCACTTAGACCGCAGACTGAACATTGGAATAACCGTGGAATTGAAATATGGGCTGACGAAAGAATCTGGGGACATAGATTTCATGATGAACAAACCCCGTGGCTGATCTTGCTTGAATTTCTAGCTGTATTTGAATCACGATCTCGGGAAAACCAAGCATTAGAGGAACCGCGAGTTAACGGAAATCATGAATCAATACCTTATCGTATTTCCAAACTTGAGGGGTTAAGATTTCTCATATTCAATAATCCACGACTGCATCACATAGAGAAAACCGTTGGCAGCGATTTCGAAAAATGGCGACAGTGGCAGGATTCGATACGTGGGACCTACAATCGAGATTATAGCTACTTGAAAAAAAGATTTGGAGACTTTTCGAGATTTGTTCGGGTAGTTGAGTTTTTTCAGCATACATCTTTGGAACCAGAACGTAACAGGCGATGGACATCCAAGTTCGTTTTTCCGTACGGACCTGATTGTATTTATGCAGATGTAAGAGAGAAAGGAGGTTCTTTAGAAAGCGCAGATAGACGTTTTTATGCCCGGGGAGGAGAACTTCTCTATTTGATGCTGAATAGAAGCAATAGTGCGAAAAAGCTTGCCAAGCTTATCAGAGCAAAACTCTTGAATTCTAACGAACGCTGGAACTTTTTAGCACGCGAACTTATGCCTGAGGATGAAAACGGCGATTATATAAAAACGTCAGTTGGGTATCTTCCCTATGAGGAACGTCAGGAATACGAAGATATAGCTGAAGACTGGTTAAAATTGCTTAATCTGAGAATCCCTGGTGCATCCATACTTGATCCATTAATGCGAGTGACAGCACTTAATATACTGCTGTATATTATGCGTCGTTCCTTTGAAGAAATTGGCGAGGAGACGGAACCGTGCCTGGTTTTAGAGATAGCCGCTCCTCGAAAGACTGCTCTGTTTGAGTTGTCGAATGAGAACTACAGTCAGAATCGAACGCTGACGCGGCGAGCCTTACAAACGCATATTAACTCAATCAAAAAAACAGATGACTGGCTAAAGGCATGTAATGAGAGATCTCCTTCGCAAGCAGCTCTTCAATTGTTAGAAAAGCAATTTAAATGGGAACGTAAAAATATCTCTGGCAAAAATCGCGGACCCGATCACATTTTGGAGGAATTACTAAGCGCCGCTCAAAAGCGCCACAAGGCTCATGTTGCAAACGTGTTGCCAGATTGGAGTCGTCGAATTGCTTTGTCCGTTTCAAGAAGGCGTATGGGGACATGGTATTCTCCCGATGATGCCCTTCTTAAAGCTTTGGTAATGACAATTGTGGAAGATCGTGAAGAGTACAATCGGTTTCTTTCCAAATTGTATGATCGATACCGCATTGTTGTTGGAGTGGCAGAAGCGGAAAAAGCATTTGGCAGTCTTCCTACGGATGAACGCGTCTTGGCCGAGAACGCTACCCGTCTGGAGCAACGCCTGCGAACTTTGGGTTTACTGCATAGACTATCGGATGATTGTGCCTATGTAGTTAACAATTTCGGAGGTTCACAATGACGCGTGGAGAATTAATTGGGCGTGTTGCGGTTATTTACCTGAAGGATCAGCTTAATTCTGAGCCGGAGGGACCTGTCCGTTTTTGTATGGTAGGTTTCGGCAGAATACTGACTACCGAAGTAGCCAAGGCAGTTATAGCTGACGATGAATTGTTTTCACAGCTCAATGTACGTATTCATAAAGATTTGAGTGTGGATGGTGAGATTCCACCTGAGATTGTTACCGAAGAAACGGCTGCGCACTGGCGCAATAAACCGGTTATATCATCCGACAAACGGTGCATATTATTTGCCATTTCAACCGATGAACTCCAAAGAGTAGGGGAGAGCGTAGGAACTCTCTCAAAGCTTCAGACCGATCAGTTACTTGAGCGTTATGATTACTGGCTTGATGCGGTACGTCTTGGAGGTGGTCAACTTCAGGAAAGGGAACGAGAATGTTTAAATGCCTCGCTTAGTGCAGCTAGAAATACTCATACTATCCGAAACATTGAAACTTTTGCTGATTATGTTCTAAAGGTCAGCGAACTTATAATCCAAGGTAAGAGAGTTGAACATGCTCTTGATATGGCACTCCCTGCGTTACAACTTCCTCTTTGGGCTGGGGACTTTAAGATATCGGGCGATTTTACCAAACGTTTCAATCACTTGCAAAAACGTGTACGACCGATGCTTGCCCTCGAAAACAGTGAAGGAGACTTGATCACAGATCAGGCTCGTTTGAATTTCAATGAGCTCAAAAACGAACTTGAATCTGAAGAAATCAAGGTTGTTGAGGCTTTTCTAAACGCAACGAATTTATCGCTTGGGCAATGGCGAAAAGAGCAAGAGGATCTTGTCAATCTTGACTGGCGGCGAATCCGTAGAATTTTTGACGGGCTAGAAAAGACTACTAAGAAAACTCTGGGTGAGGGAACCATTGATTTTTTCAATGATAATTTTCCGGAAGACATTGAAGAAGAGGACCGAGATTTTCTAAGACAATCAATGTCTCCTCCTCCGAAAGATCCAACAGATGAGGCAAAAGAATTTTTCAATACTCATGGGGAGCGTCTATCTAAAGATAAAAAGCTTTATTCACAATGGGAACGTTACATTTACCGTCCCGAAGAGTACGAAAATTTTATTGAAGGATTGATAGCAACTCTGCAGCGATTACGAAACATTTCCAGCGAGGAAACTGATTCTGTCTCCTTAAAAATTTCGATTTCCGGCAAGCCCAATAAAAAGTTGTTTTGGGAAGAAAAAAATGGTCCTGTAATGCGGTATTTTGCGTTTCAGTCTCATGGTTTTGCATCGCTGTTTGAAGAATTTGTGGCCTTCGATTTTGGAAAGCTTCATGATTACTATCTTCCTGAAGAACCTTATGGAGAGCTTCTTGAGAAAGAATCTAGACGTAAAGATGCATGCAGATTGCGATTTGAAATGATCTTAAGCTATGGTGGAACAACGGTGAAAGAAAAGGCCGTATTCTTTTGGAAGATGAAACCGGATTCTGTTCCGACGGCTCTACCGCTAGATCTGTGGCGGATAGCGAACCAGACTCAATCCCATGCTCTTCTCTCAACTGCGGACGTTGGTCGCCAAATATCAGGAGCCAAAGGCCAAGCTCAAAGAGTAGAGCTTGGCGATGCAAACACATTGCATGATGTCGATAGTGGGAATCAAGGGGCTCTCGTCGATCCTAATTGGGGAGATGGTGATATATACAAGCTGTTTAAAGATAATCTGAAAGATCTTGAGTCTCGTGGCATTATTGCTGGTCCGCAGGCGATAAAGATTCTCAGCTCAATGGATAATTTTTTGGAGACTTATACGAAAGCCATTCGAGATTGGGTGGATGTTAATGGAAGTGGTATTGCGTCTCATCATTTTCTTGAACAAGCTAACGATTACGAAAAGCTTCTTTCGACGCTTCGTGAGAGTGCAAACAATGACTTATGTTGCGACCTTCTTTGGAAGTTGGTTCTGCGTATTGGCATTGCGAACATCGGCGGTGGGGAAGAAACTGCAATAATTGCACCTTGGCAGCCACTCAGGATGGCTGAACTCCACGTCAAGTTTCAGCAGGCAGCTGAATTGATTACTGATGTTGTAAAAAGTGATCTAGATGATGTTTATAAAGCAGATATTTACTACTCGCAAAGATTGCAAGAGTTTAAATCTGCCTATTATCCAGAGGTTTGTATCTGGGTTGAAGACAATGAATCCAAACTCTTAGTCTTGACAAGCAATCTAGGTGACTATTCGCTTGCCGAGTCACCTAACCATGAATACTTAGATGGAAGCGATAAGGTGCTAGATGCTGGTTCTCATGCTGCGGCACGTCGCTTTGGAGAAATAAGCGAGCGGTATCTTGCTTTACTTCCACATGAGAAGTCAAATTTTTCTGTAGTGCTTTTCAATGCGGAATCAAAGGCATTGCCTAAGGCTCTTGCCGACGAACTATCGGAAAAGATTGAACAGGAAAGCGATCTTCGATGTGATCTTTTTCTGACGCATAACGACCAAGGTCGCCTACGTCAGATTTACGAACAACAAAACTTCGCTGCTGCAGGTACAAGTTCTTCTGTTCTTTCGAGTGAGACCGCACTTAATTTCCTCTCGCGCTTACGCGTTGGCTTTATAGACCCTGGAAAATGGATAACAGATAAAGCAAACACACGAGCCGTAGACCTCGTATTCCTTCAGGATGTGATTGCACGGAACGCTAAACAAAAATGGTTTCAAACTCCGGTGACTACTGAGCAGGACTTCTTAAAATATGTTCCATCCCGTTGGTCTCGCCGCCGACCAATTGCCAAAGGAGACACTACTTCAGCCGTATATCTAGCTTCACCTGCACAACCAAAGGCATGCAAGACATATTTAAGTGCTCTGTATCGAGTAATAGACGGTGGTAATGGCGGATTAACGGATGTTATACCGGCTAGAGAAACTAGCTTCAAAGACAGTGGAATTAAAAAGCTGCTTGAGCAAACTCATGAGATCGCAGAGTGGGTGGTGAATTATGATGAGCTTGTTGACCGACGTTTGCTTAAGAATATTGATATTAATGTCATTCGACATATAAATGACAGATCTGTTGACCGAAATATTATTGTTTCCACGACATCTAGATTGGATCTACTACGGGTTCTTCTGCGAAAAAGATTGCAAGCATTGAATCTAAGTTTTCCGAAGGAAACCATCGAAAGAATTGCGGACGAATTTATTGATCGAGCTACTGATCTTTCCGGTCAATTAGTGCTACGTGCCGCACGTGATGGGCGTTATTCAAACGAACTGCTAGGTGTGGTGTTAAGTATGGAACGCTTGCGCCGTATCCTCCAGGTTAATGGTTTATGTATTATAGGTTGGTATTTTCTTGACGATTTTGCAACATGGTTCGGTCAAAAAGAAGAAAAGATTGCTGATATAATGGCTATTGCACCATGTATTAAAGATGGTAGGCATATACTGAAACTACTTATCTCCGAGGCAAAATATGTTTCCTCAAGAGGATACCAGACCCACGGAAGAAAATCGGCACAACAACTTGCGGAAACTTTCAATCGTATCAGTCGTGCCCTTGATCCTGAGAGAAGCCGGATTGACAAGGATATCTGGCTTCACCGAATTGGAGATCTCATGATTGAGAACATGCAACTCTCCGATGATTTGCCGGTTGGTGACTGGAGCCTTCACAAATGGTCAGAGGAGGTAAGATCTGGAAGTATTCCTATCGTTATCATGGGTTTTTCGCATGTTTTTGTACACGATGAAGAAGTTGGAGTCGATACGCACGTTGTTCCTATACGAGACTTACCACACTGTCAGCAAATTGTGCTTGACTATTTTGATGTTAAAAATGAAATTGGTGTTTTTGCCGGGAACCAACAAACCTCTGATATTCCTGAGGAAGCCAAGAAAGTTTGGCGTAATCCTCTTATTTCGAGAACGCACCAAACGGGGAATCGATTCGTAATCAGTGAACAAAAACCTGAGTATAAAATAGGCAATGAGATTAAATCACAGGAAGCTAGTGCTGCAAAAACTATTAAGAAAACAAAGGTTGACTCCAAGGAAGATTTTGTAGAGAAATTTATCCCGGGCGAGGCCCAACACGAAGAGCATGAAAATATAGTTGCGGAATCTCCTGAGGCGCATTTCTCAAACTGGCCACTAAGTCTACGTCAGTGGCTTAGAAACGGTTTGCATAGCGATATTCACACGGAAAAGGATATCAACTGGTTGCATGAGACCGAAAAATCACTTCAACGTGCTCTGAGGGGTTACCAGATGACAGCGGAGATTTGTAGTTCTAGGCTAACACCAAATGCCGCTTTGGTACGATTCCGAGGAACGGATGATCTAACGGTTTTTAAGATTGAGAAACGTAAACAGGAACTTCTTACTTCGCACTCTATTGATGTAATTAATGTGTTGCCTGCGCCAGGGGAAATCATTGTGATGGTTAGACGTCCAAGTCGAGCGGTTATTAGTTTGCGAGATTTGTGGCGAAAACGAGAATTGCCTGGTACTGCACCACAAAACAACGCAAGTTTGCTTTTGGGTATGTGTGAAGAAGATGGAGAACTTCTTTATCTTAATCTTGATGGAGAATTTGCTGGCTATCAGGAACATGGACCACATACTCTGATTGCGGGTGAGACAGGTAGCGGAAAAGGTGTACTTATACAAAATCTACTTTTGGATATATGCGCAACGAATTCTCCTCAGAGCGCTCGTGTAAGGATGATTGACCCCAAGGCGGGAATTGATTTTCCGTGGCTAGGACAAATGCCACACCTAGATAGGAATTTGGTTACGACTCAAGAAGAGGCGATTTGTTCCATTGAAGAGCTTGTTGAGGAAATGGAACGTAGATACCGGATATTTGCGGATATGAAGGTACAAAAATTAGGTCAATACAATAGGCAGGCGTCTTCGAAAAACAGGCTTCCTCGCATCTGGCTCTTTCATGATGAGATGGCAGACTGGATGCTTTCTAAAGATTATCGTGAAGAGGTAGAAAAAAACGTGATCCGTTTGGGAGTTAAGGCACGGGCTGCGGGTATTCACTTAGTGTTAATTACCCAGCGTCCAGACAAAGAGGCAATGCCAGTTCATTTACGTGCAAACTTAGCAAATCGTTTAGTGCTTAAAGTTGCAGATCGTCGCAACTCAGAGTTGGTTCTCGATGAAGCGGGAGCCGAAAAACTACTTGGCCGTGGTCATTTAGCGGCCAAGCTTTCAGGGGAGGGTGGTAGGGTTATACTAGTACAAGTACCGTTTGCAAACAACGATGAAATTACTATGCTTGCGAGTACAATTGCGAATTCTTGGAAGGAACCCTCTAACCCTTCTACTATATAATTTGTTAGGGAATTATGTATTATAGTTGACAAATCTTAGTTTAGTTTCTCATCACACTTAGGACACCTGCTTTTAGTGAATGCTTTCTCTGCGAGCAGATATCCGAGCCCAAGTCCGACTACCGCTACTGGATATGTCCCCGCAGTACCGATGGACAATCCAAGCACACCTCCAACTATTCCGAGACTTCCGCCAACCTTCGCTCCCAAACCCGCTCCTGCAACTCCTCCAACCCATCTGGCACGGGATTTTCGGACGGGAACAACGAGTTCTTCGCAGTGTGAACATTGAATCTTAATCGGTTTCTTTGGCATCTCCGTCCTCGTAAATCACAATTTCTTCCCCCTCGGGTGGAACTCCTAAAACTATTGAGAACACATCCTCAATTTCCAACTGCGACATGTCAGGGATTTGCTGTTCAGGTTCTTTCTTGTCAGGCATTGCGATCTCCTAAATAGGTCATGTGTTCTTGCTTCGAATTCCGGCGATAATCCCTGTGGTAGCACCTATGATTACTGCAACTGTAATAGCGAAAGACACTCCTATTGCAGAGAGCAGAAGCCATCCCGCAAATCCCGCAATCCCCCCGAGTAGCCACGCCCGAAACTTCCTGTCCCTTTCCTCCCGCTTGATTCTAGCGTAACTCTTGCCTGCGTTCTTCCTCTCCCAGTCTCTCCGCTTTGCATTCCGCTCCAAGGCTTCTTCTCGCCTCTTGTATTCTTCATAACTCTTTATTGTCATTTGCACCCTTGGGATTTTCGGAACAGGTATTAAGTTACCTTACTTCCCCGCATTAACCAACGGTTCACGTACCAGCATATCCCGGATTTTCGCTATGTCTTCAGGATCCAATCCAAGAATACGGCACAATGCCACATCAATCTCCTGCCTAGTGGTATCGATGTTCATTTGATGGAATGGCTGCAGTGTCATTTCTCGAATCTTTTGAAAAGAATTTTTACCTTGTCTGCGCTGTTTACTAGTAAGAAAACTTATATCCAAAGCTAACAACGATGGGATTGTTGAGTGTGTTATCAAAGACCGTCCAGGATAAGGACGGTTCGCATGTGCCAGGCGCATGAGGAAACCCAGTGTCGAGTTGAACCAGAGACAGATAGTCTCTAAATCACCTGCTTTGGGAGACTTAGGTTTCAGGGTGATCCAGCTACGGACGCCGAGAAGCGGTTGGTCCGTGAGTACAGCAGCCAGTCGCTGGGTGTTACTTCGCAGTTCACAGGCAAAGTGCAATCTGGAGGACCTAGCTAACATTTCCTGCTGTTCTGAGGAGAACTTGTTGGGACGAGGAGTCAGGTGGGCATTCGATAAAGCGCACAACTTAGTTATTTCGTTGGCTTTATGATGCCATAATGCCTCGTATCCAGGACGCAGGGGGTCAGGGTTCTCATCAATATCAAACAACCCTTGGCCTTTGCCTTTTATCTGCATGTGGTAAGGGCCAAATTCCCAGTCCTGACTTAAAGGACACAGAGGCATATCTTCTCCAATTTGACGAACCGTGTCTATCAATTCCGATTGAACAAACGAGGTTTCGATCCAAGATTCATCCGTCAGCGTTTGCTGATATACGGTGTGTACCTGTCCCCATGAAGAAGCACCTGACGTTGACAGATCTACCGCATTCTCGGGCATTTCGATTAACGCCCGTGCCACCGCTATGGCATCGATAGTTGATAACGGATTGGTCTTAAGATTCACAAAACGAACCTTGTGAGAAGGCGAAGGCTTTTCTTTTGCGGCCACCAATAAAACCTCGGCCATGTTAGTGGATTCGGAGAAAGAGGCGTACATGCGTCCGGGCAGTCCTGCCTTTGCAGACCGAATTCTGGGGTCGTGACTCGTAATCACCCAGTCAATTTTATAGTTGTTAATCAGCATGTACCGAATTGGTTTCCATGAACTACCTGTCACCAAGGCACTAGGCAAAACAAATGCTATGCGACCTCCCCCTCTGAGATTGTGGTGAGCCAAAACAAGAAAAGCGGAACCCAAGCCGGAATAAACGCCCGCTGGGGTATTTCGCAAGGTGCGATTGAGAGCATTCTTCATTTGCTCTTGCTCTGTTTTACTGAGCAGTGCACCGAAAATCGGATTCCAAGAGGTGTTTTTCTCGTCACCCGGTCCGCCAGCTCGTGTGTATGGCGGATTCGCAATTACCAAGTCGCAGTCTTTTGGGAAAGCGACATTGGTTCTATCTTCTTCCCCAGTGCCAGATATGCTGGTGGCATCCACGACTGTCTCGGAATCGTTGAACAACGCTAACCTAGCGGCATTTCCCCCAGTGGGCGATGTATGGAGCATGTCTAAACTGCCGAGCCTCGGCAAACCGTGAAATACTCCGTATTGCATTCGCCACAGGTTCAAGTCTGAGACAAGTTGCGAAGTTTCCGCCATCAATAAGGTGCTAGCCGCAAGGTGAATAGCGGCGGGAACAACATCGAATCCATAGAGTGAATTCTCAAGAACACATTTGGTCAGTTCATTTTGAGGGCGCTTTTCTCCTTGGATATGAATGTGTTTGATTATTTCTTGAAAAGCCGCCATCAGCAGTGTTCCCGAACCGCAAGCAGGGTCGACGATTTTCAGTTGTTCAAGTGTCTGCTTTCTGGTGAAATCCATGTTTTCCCATGTTGGATGGCGACGGTCAAACGCAAGTGCGGAAAGAATTATGGCGGCCGGTATCGTTGTGTAGTTGGTTGCCAGAAATTTCCTTGTGTCAAGCAAGCGGTGAAATATCCTGCCAGCTACATCATGACGGCGAATAACTCCGGTCTCCGCAATCTCCGTGGCGGTGGCTTTGAGCACATCAAGTGCCCGTTTCGCCGCCAACGGTGCTGTGGCATTAAGACTTTCTCGTGCCACGTGAAAAATCGGCCACCAGTTAATGGTCAGGATTTCTTTCCATTGCGCTGACAAGTGGTCTTTACCCTCATCTGGATGTGGGAGTGGAATGCGTTTGCCGGTATGTGGAGAAGGCAGTGAGTCAGGATCCAAGGATTGGTGAAGCAGCACTTGGAACAGTAAAGCGTTTAACCAAATAAGCGCCTTGGTGGCTGCTAGGTCGCTCCCCTCTGATTTTTTAGGGGGGGGGTAGAACGATTCAAGAAATTCGTCGCCTTGTCAATGGCAGCGGAAGCTAACTCGGCCACATGGTAAATGTCCTGTCCGTTGTCACTTTGTGCCCAAAAATCGTGAAGAACATCGGCAAGTTCGGATACCGTTCCCGTGGCGGGTGCAGACCATCTGCGACCTATGCGGGAAATGTGTTTAAATCGAAGGTTGTCAGTATGAAACAATTCCTCATACGCAAGGGGAGGGGGCAGATTCTTAATGCTAGCCGGGTACGCAATAGCGTAGGCAACATCAACGGGTACGCCTCGCCATTCAAGTGGCGGGTCAGTCAACCGCTTGGCGGCATCTGTCCTGCCATCTTGCGGCGCGTATTCTGCTTCCAATGCGACAGCATACTCGTCAAGGTTGACCAAAACATCAACCTGATGAATTTTGCCAGACCTAGAACGCAACGTCTGTTCTTCAAGAGCATCCAATCCATGCTGACGCAAGCATTCGGCCAATTTCCCGTTAAGCGAGATTTCCTTTGTAGAATGAGGCGTGCCTATTGCGATTCCCCTTATATCATCTGGAGACAAACTCTTTGTAAATAATCTTCCTTATTTAACCCATGATCCCAGAGATAATACCCCATCCAATCCCCACTGCGACTATGGTTGTAAAAAGAATCACGGGCCATGTTATCCCGATTACAAGTACGGCAAGCATGTATTTGTAATTATTCTGGTATGTCGGGTTCATCACCCCAAACAGCAACGCCAGCACGATTAGCACGGGCAATACCGACGCGGTTGGCTACAGAAAATGGAGAGCCAATTACTGCGCTATCAGTGGATCGATATATAAGCCGGCCATTGGCGATAGTTCCTACATATTTACCATCTGTGCCAAAAACCTTATTGTTCTTAATCTTGCCAACAACTGCCCCAGACTTGCTATAAACTATGTTGCCTGATGTTTGGAGTGGCTTTCCATTTTTCGTATATAAATCCATGTCCTTAAACCTTTAAAAAAGTGCGTAGTATTTTTAAAGTATAGACCAATTGAGAGATCTATTAAACAGATTCCCATAAAATTCTATTTTTAGGGGTCGTGAATAAAAATACGCACTCATTTAAAAATTCATTCCAACACCAGTGGTAGGAGGTTGATAATACATGAAAACCATGCCAAGCTGCGGTAGTTGTCGGGATTACGGAGACAAAATAAGAAACTGGGATATATGATAAAACAATAGGGAATATGCAATATAGAGGAATAGGTCTCTAAATTCCTACCAGAAAACCACCCAAGATAGACAGACACAACAGTACAAACGGCCAGATTAACACCCAAGCAAACCAGCCGAACAGACAGATAAGAAATCCTATCAGGACAACAGTTGTAACAGTTGTTTCAAGTGGAGTGTCGGACTTCTTGAAAAGCTTTTCTTCTTCCTCCCTCAATTCCCATTCTGGTCTGTTTCTCGGATCACCCATTAGACTATGAAGTCAGTTCCTTGTATTTCAACCGCTTTCCGACAAGTCCGTGAATCGTGGCGTTTATCTGGTCTATGGTATCCAACTGGCGGACGTTGGTTCGATTGCTGAATTCGTCTATGTAAGCTTGGAGATGCTTGACCGACATTCGATGATAGACTCCGTAGTATCCCCTTTTTAGCAACGCCCAGAAGGATTCTACGCCGTTTGTGTGTGCTTGCCCTCTCACGTATTCTCCCAATGAGTGATGTACTACTTCGTGCTTGTATCCATGCTTTTTCAGACCGAGATAGCTTCTGTGGTCATCGCTGTAAACCGTGGTTCCTGGCACCACGTTCTTCATAACTATCCAGTGAAGTGTTTGAGCGTCGGTGCTTTTGACTCGCAGAGCCTTTACCTTCTTCCCCTTTCTCTGCTTTATCGCAACGACCGCCTCTTTGCCAACGGGTCCACGCCCCTTCTTAAGTCTTTTATCTTTATGCTTGTTTTTCTCAAGTCCACCAAGATAAGCTTCGTCGATCTCAACCACCTGTCCAAACAGTTCCGAGGCGTTATTTGCCCACGCCTTGCGGATACGGTGAGCGAGAAACCAAGCAGATCTTTGCTGAAGGTTAAGGTCATTCGCAAGCCTAGTGCTTGAAACGCCTTTTAAGGAAGTTCCCATGAGGTAGATTGCCATTACCCAGTCTTTGTACTTGATGTTACTACCTTCCATGAGAGTTCCAGTCTTGACACTGAAGTATTTACGACAAGAAGGACACCAATACGGCATGGTCTTGTGATTGGCTTCGCTAGTTTCTACAGAACCACAGCGAGGGCAACTCCTGCCGTTTCTCCATATGTAGCTTTCAAGATACTCTCTGGCTTTTTCCTCGGTGCCAAAACGTGCCATGAACTCCCCAAGACCGATTCTTTTTCTCTTTGATTTGGGTTTCTGCCCCATGTTGACTAACCTCCTTAATTGTCTACTATTATACATGGTTTAAGAAAGTTTGTCAACTATAATACATAATTCCCATTTGTTATCTCTTCAGTTTGTAGCCGGCTTCCACCATATCCTAGGTGTCTTTAGTCACTCCCTGCTCGCGTAGCTTGTTCTTCTGAGTTCTCTGCGTACCGGTCTTTGGAAAGGAATTTGATATTTCAAAGTAATTCATCACAGTTTATTTAAAAGACTCGAGCTAGTTTGTTTGTGATTTCTACTGTATTCCTGTCCGTTTACACTTTACACTGCTTGATTATGACCCGCTCGATACGTTGCAGCGCCGGATATTCGCCGAACTGTTCCTCAAAAAAAGTTGTTGTTAAAATGAGATTCTCAAGTAACTGGGCCGCAACCTCCTCGACAAGATCAAGCAGGTATCGCAGTCGGATGTCGCACTGCCTGGCCATATCTTCCCAATGTTGCTTGAGAATGACGCCAGGATTTCTTTCCTTTCCAACAGACAATGCCAAGTGGTAATCGATTCTATCTATGGCTCGGGTGCACACGAGATCGTAAAAGGGCGCCAGCCGAATCTCTCCATTTGGCGTATGCAGAAGCGATAGATTCTTGGCGTGGCCGTCGGAATTGCCCGCGAGCACGTTGAAGATCTGCCAGCGCAGCAGGTGCGGAAGATCCGTGGCCGGGTCACTCGATACATCCCGGAACATCCCGAAGCACTGTGCGAAGGACGGTCCGCCGTCTTCCTGATATTTTTTTTCATGACCGTACCCAAGTGCTTGGCAGAAATCCTCCTGGTGTGCCCGCAGGACCTCTCCGTCGTCGCCTGGGAAGCGGTCGTAGCGCTCCGCGATCGTGTAATGGATCTTGTTTATGGAACGCAACTCGATGTTGATGACCGGCAGGCCGACGGCACGGGCGAGCAATGTGGTGAAGGTCTCATAGGCGGGTACGTTGCGGTATCCTTCAATCTCAAACTTGAGTATGTGGCTCGAAGGTGACTCCCCCTGGGGCAGCAGATATTTCCCTTCCCGCACGAGAACAGGGAATTTGTTCTGGGCGCCGGCCAGAGAGAACCTTGCTCTTTTTTCTTCTGACCAGGAGTACGGCTGTCCGCGTTGAGCTATCAGATCGGCCAGTTCTTCATCGTCTATAGGGCGATAGCTTTGCTCCACTGAGGGTTGCCGCCCTTCCGGGAGAACGGATAAAGCGCCTGCGCACTCACCGCCTATAGCTTGCAGCAGGTTAAAGTCCGTGTCGGATATTTTCAGGTCGCGGACTATGCGCTCCCGAAAACCGCCTTCGGGAAGCAGGTTGGCGAAGAACCTGTGGGCAACGCCTTCTTCCGCCGTGAATTTCTCTGCGCCGAGAGGAAGAGTCTGCGAGATAGCGAATCCCCCGCCCGAAAGCCAGCCGTTATCATAACGAAAGCTTATATGGCCGAAGGAATCTCGCCGCAGACGGCCTACCAGCCTGCGCCCGTTCCATACGTTCAGCGCGTCGGGGTCACTCATCGGTTTCTTTTCCGCTCTCCGAAATCTTGGATGAGGGTGTTGCCCCGCGAGGCTGGATTACGACTTCAAGTCCCATGGTTCGTAGCGCTTTTAATATTTTGCCGATTTCGGCGGTTTCCTTGCCCCGTTCAAACTCGGAGAGAAATCTCGGGCTTAAGTTTCCCAGCCCGGAAACTGTTTCAAGCGTCAAGCGTCGGTTTTTCCGGTGAGCGCGAGCCATGCGCCCTAGTTCTGCTACCGATAGGACGATTCCATATTCTGGGGTTTGTTCTTTCATTGTGTCACCAAAAATATTCCTGTACGGTAAAAAATATCATATCGTATAGTAAGAGTCAATTAAAAGTTATCGTACGTGACTATATTATTACGTGGTTTCAAGTTTGAAATCGTGATTGTTCTTTACTTTCGATTCATGAATTTCGAAGGTATATTCCCGGCAAGGCTAAAGGAGCAGATACTTATGTCTAGCTTGTCTGACCAAATCATGGAATATGCGGAAACCTTACCTCAGCATTTCCCTTTGTGCCCGAAGGATTTTTTCCATCTTGGCAATCCTTCCGGGGTTTATAAGTCTTTTTCTCTGCTTGCCCGTCAGGACAGGCTTATGCGGATATTCAAGGGAATATATGTGAGAACGAGAGAAACCCGTTTCGGCAGATGTGGTCCCGATCATATGAAGGTGGTTAAAGAGCTTTCTAAATTGTGGGGAGAAACTATTGTGCCTTCTGAAGGAGGAGCGGCGAACTGGCTTGGTCTTACGGACCAGGTGCCGATGCGGCTATCATTTCTAACTTCTGGGCCTAGCAGGACACTCTGGTTCCACGCCATTAGTGTGGGCTTGCGTCACGCTCCACAATGGCAGTTGGTAGCTCCGTACCGGCCAGCTGGCACTCTCATTCGTGCGCTGACTTTTCTGCACCCGAGCGAAGCGGAAGAAGCGATAAACAAGGTCATACCCGGGTTTTCAGAAGAGGACGTTGAAGAACTTATTGCGTTGCGTTCAGTTCTGCCGGGGTGGATTGCGAAGCCTCTCGGTGCCATTGCGAATAATGTCCGATGAAACTTGCTTCAGCTTTTGTCACGGGATGAAAACGAATAGGGATTGGATGTTCGAACCGGGCAAAGTTTGCGGGTTTGGTTACCCTCTTTCTTCGATGAGGATCTTGAGCTGTTCAATCAGCGTTGGCAGGTCGTTCTGAACGATGTCCCAGAGAATGTCGAAATCAATGCTGTCGTAGGCGTGTGCTAATTTAACACGCACACCCGATATTTCTCGCCAAGGAATACTCGGATGCTCATCTCGAAACTCTTGAGGAATCCTGTTGCAGGACTCGCCAACAATTTCCACTAAGCGTACAACTGCCAGATTCAGCATTCGATTTTTATCTAAATCCACGCGTGTACGGCCACGCGTCATTTCTACCGCCTCTTCCGCATGGTCAAGCATATGGCGAACATATACGATTTGGTCACGGCGCGACATAAATTATCTCCGCTTCTTCCAGGACTTTCTGGCGAAAATACGGACTCAGGCACTGCGCCGTGTTGAGATCCACCCGCCGTCCTAGGATTTCTGACAGGCCGTCGGGCATTGAGCCGAAGAACGCCAGTCCGGGGGTTTGTCCCGGCTTGAATTCCACTAATACATCTATATCACTTTCGGGTGTGAAATCGTCGCGCAGTACAGAACCGAATAGAGACAGGCGCTGGATACCGTTTCGCCTGCAGAACTCCGCGATCTTGTCTTCAGGTATGTCAATTCGGGCATTCATATGTTTACCCTGTCAGCAGCAGACTGATTGTTCTATATTCGTAACAAACTAACTGCCCAGCACCTTTTATCAAAGCTTGAATCGAGCGAAAAAAAAACCGGCTCCCTCTTTTTAAGGTGCAACTTTCTACCTCTTGAGCTTGTATCCGGCCTTTACCATGTCCCAGGTGTCTTTAGTAACTCCCTGTTCGCGAAGCTTGTTCTTCTGGGTTCTCTGCGTGCCGGTCTTCGGGAAGGAATCTACGAACCTTATGAACCGGGGAATCATGAAATAGGGCATTCTGGGCTGCAGATAGTCCATCAGTTCCGGGGGGTCCACCTCTTTTCCTTCCTTCGGAATCACGAGTATCATGAGCTCGTCTTCTGCGTATTTCCCGGCTTCTGACTTTATGCCTATCGCCGCCGATTCCTCGACGTCAGGGTGTGAGTTGACGATTTTCTCCACCTCGAAAGAGCTTATGTTCTCGCCCCTTCTTCTTATGTAGTCCTTGACCCTGTCGACAAAGTATATGTAGCCGTCCTTGTCCATTCTTCCCGCGTCGCCCGTGTGGAACCAGAAGTTTCTGAAGTCCTCGACGGTCTTCTCGGGCATCTTGTGATAGTAGTGAAGCATCACGTTCGGTATCCTGGGGCGCACTATGATCTCCCCTATGTCCCCCCTCGGCACTTCTTCGTCCGTCTCCGGGTCGGCGACCTTTATCTCGTAGTTGGGAGCTTCTTTTCCGCAGGACCCCACCCTGAAAGGCTCTCCCGGTCTCATCCAGGTGCACTGTCCTATCTCAGTCAGGCCGTAGCCTTCCATGAACTTTATCCCGAAGCGTTCCATGAACTCCTCTATCATGTCGTGAGGGGCGGGGGAGCCGAGAACGAGCTTTATTTTGTGCTGCCTCTCCTCAGGTACGGGAGGGGTGTTCCAGAGAAAATACGACATGGTTCCCACGGTGTTGAACTTTGTCACCTCGTGGTCAACCATCCATTTCCAGAAGCGGCTTGAGCTGTATTTCTCCTCCACTACAGTCTTCGCTCCTTTTATCAGTGCCGGGTAGACGGTCATCACCATGGCGTTTGAATGGAAAAGCGGAAGACACGTGAAGCAGATGTCGTCCGGGCCGACATCCATTATCTCGGCGTAGTTCCTCGCGCTGCTGTAATCGGCGGCGCAAGGTCTCATGACTCCCTTTGAGCGGCCTGTGGTGCCGGAGGTGTACATGAGCCTCGCGTAATCCATGAAGGTGACCTCGACGTCCGGTTCCTTGCCCGAGCCCGAGTTTATGAATTCTGAGTAGGAAATCATCTTTGGGAAATTGTATCCGTGTCTTTTAAACTTCTTGTTCCCGCTCCTTGTCCAGACTATCACGTGGCGAAGCTTCGAGAGATTTTTCGCTATGGGGGGCATCCGGTCCAGGTGCTCTTCGGCTATGAAGAGCACCTCGGCGTCTGAGCTGTCGATTATGTATTCAAGAAAATCCATCTTGTAGGCCGTGTTTATGGGGACCATCACGGCTCCCATCTTGAGGATTCCGAACCACGTTATTACGTAGTCATCTGAGTTCGGCATGTAGACGGCGACTTTCTTCGCCTTTTCCACCCCAAGGGCGCAAAGGGCGTTTGCCACGCGGTTGGCGAGACGGTTTGTCTGGTAGAAGCTAAGCGGCTTTTTATAGCCGAACTGAAGAAAGGGCTTTCTGCCCAGTTTTTTCGCCTGCTCCCTGAGCACTTTTGGGAGCACCCAGTTTGCCCTGTCTTCCTTCAGGTACCAGTTTACGTCGAATTTCCCGTTCTCACGCTTATAGGTGACGGGATGCATCAGGTCTTTGTGCTTTTTTCTTGCCATTTTTTCTCCTTTTTCCTGCAGCGGCGGGATTCCCAATTAAGGGTCAGGTCTTTCTATCTAACCAAGTTCTTCTCCCGCCGGTTCCGCTTCAGGTTTTTTCTTGGCGAATATTTTTGCGATAACTATTCCCAGTTCGTAGAAAATGAAAAGCGGGACGAGCATGAACATCATCGACACGGCGTCTGTGGTCGGGGTTATGAAAGCGGCCAGTATGGCGTTTATCAAAAGCGCGTATTTTCTCTGCCTTGCGAGAAACCCGGCCGTAACCAGACCCAGTCTTGAGAGAATGAAGACGATGAGGGGAAACTCGAACACAAGTCCGAAACCGATCATAAGCGCTGTCAGGAACGAAAGCGCTTCCTTTATGCTCGGAAACGCCTTTACGTACTCGGTAGTATATTCGCCGAGCAGAAACTTGAGTCCTTGGGGGGCGGCGACGAAGTAGCAGAAAAGCGCTCCCAGGATGAAAAACAGGGTTCCGAACGTCACGAGCGGGATAACGACTCTTTTTTCCTTCTTGTAGAGCGCCGGGGAAACAAAATGCCAGGCGTTGTATAGAATGAACGGAACCGAAAGGAAAAAGGAGAAAAACAGCGATACCTTGAGGTAGGTCAGAAATCCTTCGGCCGGGCGGGTGAATATAAGGGAGCTTCCCTCGGGCAGGCTCCTTATTATCGGTCCCATGAGCAGGTCGAAGAGCTGTTTCGAGAAAATATAGCAGGGGATGAAAAAGACAAGTATGGGAATTACTGAATATATAATTCTTTTCCTGAGCTCTTCTGCGTGCTCGATAAAATTCATGCCGCTTTCTTCTTTCATTACGGCAGGTTAGGGTAACTCAAATCGGGATTTTAAACAATTTTTCGGCATCCGCCGGAGACTCTCTCCGCCCGCTTTCCAAACGCGGTCTGACTGATTGACATTGTCTTTGGTTTAACTATTATGTTACTGGTTTTTTATCCCGCCTTTCCGGAGGAATCTCTTGAAAATACTTATAACTGACGGACTTGCGAAGCAGGGTCTTGAACTTCTTATGGCCGCTGAGGGAGTGGAGGCTGACGAGAGAAAAGGCGTCTCTCCCGAAGAGCTCACTGATATCATAAGGGACTACGACGGTCTGGTGGTAAGAAGCGCCACGAAGGTTACAAGGGAAGTCATAGAGGCTTCGGGCGGCAGGCTTCGGATAATAGGCCGCGCCGGCATAGGGATAGACAACATAGACCTTGATGCCGCGACCAGAAACGGGGTGGCCGTCATGAACACCCCGGAGTCAAATTCCATAACCACTGCTGAACACACAATCACTCTTCTGCTCTCCCTCGCGAGAAGGATTCCCCAGGCCCATTCCTCGATAAAGTCGGGCAAATGGGAGAGAAACAAGTACAAGGGAGTCGAGGTCTACGGGAAGACGATAGGCCTCGTGGGCCTTGGAAACATAGGAAAGCTGGTAGCCGAGCGGGCTATGGGTCTTAAGATGAAGGCGATTGCCTACGACCCGTACCTGAGCCAGGAAGCCGCGAAGAAGCTCAGTATCGAGCTTGTCTCCCTGGATGAGCTTTTCCGCCGCTCAGACGTGATAACGGTGCACACCCCTCTTACTGACGAGACGAGGGATCTTATAAACTCTGAGTCTTTTACGAAGATGAAGGAAGGGGTGATAGTGATTAACTGCGCCCGGGGGGGGATAGTGAACGAGGCGGACATGGCGGAGGCGCTTCGCGAGGGCAAGGTGGGAGGAGCGGCGTTTGACGTTTACACCTCGGAACCCATAGACCCCGAAAATCCTGTTCTCTCAATTGATGAGAACATAGTGCTTACCCCGCATCTCGGCGCTTCGACGGAGGAGGCGCAGATAAAGGTCGGAACCACCATGGCGCAGCAGCTGATAGATTTCGCCCAGAAAGGGGTCGTGAAAAACGCGGTCAACATGCCGTCGCTGACGACGGAGCAGCTTGCCGTGATGAGGCCGTATATGTCGATCTGCGAGAAGATAGGCAGTCTCCACGGCCAGCTCTGCGAGGGCGCTGTCCGCACTATAGAGGTTACTTACGAAGGCGAGGTGGCAGAGATGGACTCCGGGTACCTGACAGTTGCCGTGCTGAAAGGCTTTCTCTCGCATATAATGGACATCTCGGTGACCTATGTTAACGCCCCGTCCATAGCCGAGGAGAGAAAGATAAAGGTAGTCGAGTCAAAGTCTGCCGTTATGAGCCAGTACACAAACCTCATTACCGTAACGGTGACGACCCGCAAGGAGACCACTGAAATCTCGGGAAGCGTCTTCGGGGGGAACCACGGGAGGATAGTCAAGGTGAGCGGGGTTGAGATTGATGTCGTTCCCGAGGGATTTCTGCTCGTGAGCCACAACTACGACCGCCCGGGCTTTATAGGGTCCATGTGCTCGGTTCTCGGAAAAAACAACGTCAATATCGGCCGGATGCACCTTGGAAGAAAATCCGTGGGCGGGGAAGCTGTAGTGTTCACGAACATTGATACAAGGGTAAGCGAGGAAGTTATCCAGGAAATTTCCGCCATAGAGAATATTATTTCGGTAACCCAGGTCAGTTTTTCAGATGAATAAGTTTCTGACGCTGCCTCAGGGAGTGAAAGATTTCGGTCCCGTGAAGGCAGAGAACCTCAAGCGGATAGAAAACGTGCTC
Source organism: uncultured Spirochaetia bacterium (assembly GCA_964429945.1). Classification (GTDB taxonomy): domain Bacteria; phylum Desulfobacterota_D; class UBA1144; order Nemesobacterales; family Nemesobacteraceae; genus Nemesobacter. The sequence continues at coordinate 87,881 of CAYSDX010000074.1, forward strand.
CTTGAGGAATTTTCCTACTGGGGCTACAGGAGGGTTATAACTCCTCTTTTCGAATATCTCGATACCATGTCCGTGGGCATAGGGGAGAACTTCAAGCACAGGCTGATGAAGTTCGTCGATCCGCACACGGGCGAAGTTGTGGTGCTGCGCCCCGACATAACTCCACAGATCGGACGCATGGTCGCCACTCACCTCAGCGACCACCCCCACCCCCTCAGGCTTTGCTATTCGGGAAGGGTAGTGAGGTACGAGGAGAAAGGAAGCGGCAAGGAAAGAGAGGTCTTCCAGCTCGGCTGCGAGCTTCTGGGACTTGGTTCAACGGAGGGGGATTCCGAGATAATCGCGCTCGCTCTGAAATCCATTAACCGTCTCGGTCTTAAGAAAGTAACCCTGAATCTCGGACACACGGGCATTCTTGATGCGGTCCTGCAGGATGCCGGGGAAATAAGAGACGAGCTTGTGCACGCCCTCATAAAGAAAGACCAGGAGCTGATAAGAAAGATAGTGGAGCCCTCTGTGATTCCAAAAGACATAAAGGATGTTCTTTTCGGTCTCTCAGATTACTACGGCGATGCCAATGTCCTTCGCAGGGCGGCCCGGAACAAGAGGTTCAGGCCCTGCATAGATGAGATCATCTCCTTGATCACCGTGCTTGAGGAATACAAGGTTGAGTGCGACATATCGATCGATCTCGTGGAGGTCAAGGGGTTTGAGTACTACACGGGGGTTACTTTCGAGATAATATCCTCGGCGGCTCCCGCTTCTCTGGTGACGGGCGGCAGATACGACGGGCTTGTAAGCCGGTATGGGAAAAACGTCCCCGCCGCGGGTTTCGCCATAGACGCCGAGGCGCTTATGCAGAGCGCCAAAAGCGGCGACGGAGAGAATCAGGTCCATTTCATAATAGTGCCAAAAAATCAGGATCTCAGAGGTGACGCCATAAGGCTTGCCGAGTGGCTTCGCTCAAGCAGCTTCAAGGTCATACTTGACCTCAACGGAAGTTACGCGGAGATGATTGATTCTCAGGATTTCTTCGACGGAGACGGCTCGCTTGCCACGTACGGGGTGATAAAGCTTGAATCTCCTTCTGAAATAAAGCTCGTTGAATCCCGCACCGGGTCGATCAGGGAATTCTCCAACCTCGAAGAACTTCTTACCGGAGGAGGGCTCTAGGCTTGTCGAGCATAGTGGTCCTGGGTACGCAGTGGGGGGATGAGGGCAAGGGAAGAATAGTAGACCTGATAGCCTCAAGAACCGACCTGGTGGTAAGATACCAGGGCGGAAACAATGCGGGCCACACCATCGTGGCGGACGGAAAGAAAATCATACTCCACCACGTACCCTCGGGCATACTCAGGGAAAACAGCCTGTCCCTTATAGGAAACGGGGTGGTCGTTGATCCCAAGGTGCTGGTCGGGGAGATAGAAGCGCTCAGAAGCGCGGGCTATCCGGTAAGCCCTTCGAATTTTCTCGTGAGCGAAAGGGCTCACGTGATAATGCCGTACCACAGGGAAATAGACCTGATGAGGGAGAAGCGGCGTGCGAGCGGAAGGAAAATAGGCACGACCGGAAGGGGCATAGGCCCCGTTTACGAAGACAAGTACGCGAGGCGGGGCATAAGGATGCTTGATCTTACAGAGACCGAAGCCTTTCTCGCAAGACTCCAGTCGGTTATGGCGGAGAGAAACGCCTATATTGAGAAGGTTCTTGGAGCGGATCCCCTGGATACCGAGAGCGTGTATGAGGAGTACGTCGGGTACGGAGAGGTTCTGAGCCCCTTTATTTCGGACGTTTCCGCGATTATCCGCAAAAGCGGCGAGGAGGGAAAGAGGATTCTTTTCGAGGGCGCTCAGGGTTCGCTTCTCGATATCGATTTCGGCACCTATCCCTACGTCACTTCGTCAAACGCGGGTCTCGGGGGCGTGTTTTCCGGAACCGGGGCTGTCCCGGGACTTGTGAGTTCCATAGTGGGAGTCGCAAAGGCCTATACCACCAGGGTGGGAGAGGGGCCCTTTCCCACGGAGGAATCGGGCGAGATACAGGAAGTGCTCAGAAGGGAAGGGGAGGAATACGGTGCTACCACCGGCAGGAGCAGAAGGTGCGGTTGGCTTGACGCCGTTGCGCTTAACTACGCGATCAGAACAAACGGGGTAACCGCCATAGCTCTTACGAAACTTGACGTGCTTTCCGGTTTTGAAAAAGTAAAGATATGCACGGGCTACGGATATAACGGGTCAATTACGAAAGAGTTTCCCGCGAGCCTTTCCGTTCTTGAGGGTTGCGAGCCTTCATACGAGGAAATGGATGGATGGGATGAGGATCTGGCCGAGATAAAAACCGTCGAACAGCTGCCCCGAAACGCCCTTGGTTTCATAAAAAGGGTTGAAGAGCTGACCGGGGTTCCGGTCTGGATAGTTTCGGTGGGACCGCAGCGCGACAAGTACTTCGAGTTAAGCGACTGCGTGTTCTCTCGGTAATCAGTTCTCTTTGAGGGTCCTGATCGTCTGCGCCGTAAGCTTGGGGTCAAACCTGTTCTCAGACGAGATGAAGTTGCTGTCGAAAAGGCCCGCCGCTTCGACTATGTTTCCTTCAGCGAAGGAGGGTTCCTTTTCCCAGACGACTGTTATGTAGTTCCCTTCGTTGTCGGCCAGCTTAAAGGTCGTTGTTTCCGCCGGTTCCTCGGATGTCGAGATTTCCCACACTTTTCCTCTGACGCGTACTTCCTGCATCGTGTACACAGAAGGGTTAAGCACAAGAACCACTACGGATTTGTCGGTCGACACCATGGAAGTCGTCGGGTTCTCCCATCTCTTGCACGAGGGAGCGAGCAGCATGGCTGCGAGAAAAAAGACGGCGAGTATTTTCATTCGTTTTCTCCTGTCACGGGGGTACGGCTACCGAGATTATCCTTAATTTTTTCGTACGCGTCTATTATTTTCATGACGAGAGGGTGTCTTATGACGTCGGTTTTCGAGAAGTGCACGAAATCTATTCCCTTTATTCCGGAGAGGATGTTCATGGCCTCGATAAGTCCTGAGTTCTGTTCCCTGGCAAGGTCTATCTGGGTTATGTCTCCCGTTATGACCGTTTTTGAGCCGAATCCGAGTCGGGTGAGAAACATCTTCATCTGTATCGCCGTCGTGTTCTGCGCCTCATCGAGAATTATAAACGCGTCATTGAGCGTTCTTCCTCTCATGTAGGCTATCGGAACGATTTCGATCATATTCTTCTCGATCAGCCTGTTGGCTTTCTCGAATTCCATCATGTCGTAGAGGGCGTCGAAAAGGGGTCGCAGGTAGGGATTCACTTTTTCCTGGAGATCGCCGGGGAGGAATCCCAGTTTTTCTCCCGCCTCCACAGCGGGGCGCGCAAGCACTATCCTGTTTACCTTCTTGTTCGTAAACGCTGAAACGGCCATCGCCATCGCCAGGTAGGTTTTTCCCGTCCCCGCGGGTCCTATGCCGAATACCATGTCGTTTCTTCTTATGGCGTCGATGTAGAGTTTCTGGTTTATAGTCTTGGGGCTTATTATTTTTTTCCGGACGGATATGCAGACCGTGTCGAGGAATATTTCCTCAAGGGAGGCGTCTTTCTGGTTAAGAAGTCTCTTCGCTATTTTTATGTCGGAAGGCTGAAGGATATAGCCCTTTTCTATCAGCGAATACATCTGCCCCATGAGCATGCCCGCTTCCGCGGTTCTCTCCTCGTCCCCCTTGAGAGTGATCTTGTTGCCCCGGGTGTGGATGCTTATGTCGAATTCGCTTTCTATTTCCTTGAGATTTGAATTAAGCTCCCCGTAGAGAACCTTTACGGCTTCTATATTCTCAAGTTCAAGCTCTCTGATTCCGTCCATAGGCAATTAAGCTACCGCGTACAGGAAAGATCATGCTTCGCGTCTAGAATTTTATGAATTTTTGCTCCAACCCGAAAACGATTCTGCACAACTTGGCATCTCACCTTTGCTTATTTTCCCTTTTTTAGTATTTTTCTCAACAGTTCTCGAGTTCTTTTTCCTGTAACGTATATATCCTATGAACTGGGCATTCTGTTTACTACCTTGCTGATTCGGCGGCTATATGGCCCGCGAGTTCTGTTACAAAGGTGCGAAGCCCTGTAATTTCACTCATTTCGGTATATTTGCCGGTGCGTGCGGCGGAGCGGGGGGACATGAGGACGCACGCGGCCGAGTAGAGTCGTTCCTGAACGAGTTTTTTGCAGAAAACGTCGTAGCGATCCGTATAGGAGGCGTTTTGAAAATCTGGAAATAGTGGAAAATGGGGAGATAAATTTTTTACCGGGTTGTGCGATGCCTGCGTATCTTCAAGAAGAATCAGCCATCCTAAGAATGGTCGTGACTGTTCACCAAACGCGCCCTCGCGATAGGCCGTCCACAGATCAACAGCGGTTCCGATGGCTTCCTCGGTGCGGTTGTTAAAATTGTTGCCGAATGAGGGAGCAACCTGCGATTTCAATTCAATAGCTGCAACTAGGCGGCCTCTCCTCAATATCAACAAATCCCAAATCTTTGTTGGGCGAAAATAACCGGGAAGGGTCAATACGCGTCCGTGTTTCAGAACTTTTGCATCCTTCATACCGTTTCTACGGACAAGACTGGAGACCAGGTCGAGAAAACCGTCCATATTCTTTCCGGCCGTGACGCTTGCGCGCTCCCCTTGGTCGGTTCTTCCGGAGTCGACTTGTCGCTTGCACGCTGCTTCTCGGTTTTGCCAGAACTTTCTTACCGCCGTCGCGGTTTTTTTCTCGTAGTTTGCAAGATCAAGTGCCATAGTTTTTCAGTTTACGGTTTCGCAAAACGCAAGGCGCTCATTTCCGTTCATCCCGTATAACTCGAAGATTGCTTCATTGCGTTTACCGATGTCTCCGTTTTTAACCGCGGCGACAAGTTCACAACGAAGATGTTCCGGCACATCTTCCCAGAACGGCACGCGTATGCGACGCAGGTACTGAGCCTGAAAGCGGAGATATCCTCCGCGCATTTTCGTTGAGTAGGTGCTTACGAACAGCTCAGCGATACCTGACTGCAAAACGGCCTGCAGCACCTTCAAATCCCATTGTTTCGAGGTTATGTAGTAGAGGTTATGATGCGGGTAAAATACCCCGTCTTCGTATACTATCTGCGCTTCCCCTTTGATGTCCGGAATCAGCAGTTTCGGCTGTTTTGCCAGTGCCGGATGGATGCGGTCAATTGTTCTGTACCAGCTATGCGGGCTTTTTCTGGAGATATGACGTTTCCTGATTTCATGCTCGTAGAGCCTAAGATAGTCTGCTAGCGGTAGTTTACTGTGAAGGATTTTGGCAATCAATGACTGTATTGTAACGAAGTGATTTGATTGAATTATATAGAAGGGAGGTGTATTACCTACCAGAGGTCAGAATTTCATCCAACCGCAGCCTTTCAGCTAAAAT